>CACOBR010000013.1 GCA_902625475.1 uncultured Alphaproteobacteria bacterium | reverse complement strand
TCATGAAATAAGATGGATTTGCACTACTGGCTGTCCCAAAGAAACTTATGGAAATTTCGTACTTAACAGAAAAAATTTGGAACTTAGGTCAGCAACAGAAAAATTCAAATGTGAAGTATTAAGTTCTGCTTCTGTTCTTAAAAATAAATTGCTCTACAGAATGGATGAATTACAAAAAGAATATAATGATGAATTGAAAGGAAATAAAATATAATTTTATAAAATATTTTCAAAATTAATAAGGGACAATTATCTAGTTCCTAATATCCCTCTATTGTAACAGGAATGGTCCGAGCGGAACTGAGCTCCCCGAGCGAACAAAACAAAAAAAATCTAATCAGCTTATTTAACTGAGACCTTGTATCATCTTGTTCAAATGAATTTTAATAGATAATATAAAAATTTAAATGTAGTTTAAAGATAAAGTTAATAACAAATAAGAGGCTAAAATGTCAGGACTTAGGGAAAAATCAGATCAAATTTGTAGCGTAATTCAGTGTAACATAAAAGGTAGTCCTGAAGAGTTTAAAAATTGGGTAAAAAATAGGTCCTCAAAGTATATTTTGGACTTAAAAGAAGAAAAGTTGATAAGTTACGAATGGCATATTTCAGATAGTGGAAAAGAGGCCACTTTAATCGAAATCTTAGCAGATAGCGATGGGTATATGCAACGTATCAAAAACCATATTGAAAGTCCAATTGCTTCAGAAGTAATGGAGTTAGTAGATTTTAAGGGGTGGTTAGTTTTTGGTAATTCTAAACCAGATTTGGTTGAAGCACTCGCACCTTTTGGAGCTACATTTCAAACCTACCTATTCGGGTTTAATCACTCTATAGAAAAACCATAAAAGTTTTGATAGCACTTTCCATGATTTTACTCATTTAGAAGATCAAATATTTGGACTTTTTAAAACTTTCTTGTTCAGATTTATAGAAAAATTTCGTAATTCTTATTTTATCTTCGTTAATATATGATAATTGTAGGTTTAAACCTTATTCAATAGGTTCTCGGTGTCAAAAACATATTAGTTATTAATAAATGGTGTCTCCAGAAATACTCGATCTCTCGACCAACCTACTATAGTTTATAGGCTACAGTTTTTGGTGTACCATATTCTCCGATACATAATGTAAATAAAACCATAATAAGCGTATTTTGTTTCCCCTGTGTTTCCCCATAAAGAAAGAGAAAAATACAAATTATTATAAGTTATTGATTTATATGGCTCCGGCGGTAGGGATCGAACCTACGACCAATTGATTAACAGTCAACTGCTCTACCGCTGAGCTACGCCGGAACAATAATTAACCTATACCAATGGATTAATAATCCATCAAGCTCAATTTTTATTTATTTATAAACTCAAAACAATTATCTGGAGAAATTGCTCCATCACAACAAATCAAATTTCTTTCTAATAAATTTATAAGGTGAGCAAATACATTCCTACTCCCAGCATAAATTATAGGTTGAGGTTGATTCTTATAAATTTTATTAGCAATCTGATATGAATTAAGTGGCCTAATTTTTAAAATAGAAAGTATTTGATTTTCTCTTTCCATCCTATGTTTCTTTAATTTAGCAACATATGTTTTTGCGTCTTCAACCTGAAGTCCATGTCCTGGTAAATATACATTATCACTTCTTTTTAATAATTTATCTAAAGAATTGAAATACTGCCCTACATCACCATCTGGTGGAGAGATAAGAGTAGATGTCCACCCCATAACAATATCTCCGGAAAATAGAATATTTTTTTCTATTACAGAAAAACACAAATGATCAGCCAAATGACCAGGGGTATGGACAACTTCTATTGACCAATTAAACCCATTTATAACTTGGAGATCATTCAAATAATAATCAGGTCTAAAATTAGTATCTAACCCTTCGAAACCACCTATTTCTAAGTTAGAATTTAATAATTTTTTCATAATTGAAGATCTAGCCATCTCTAATTTACCATGGGCAAAAATAGGTATTGAAAAATCTCTAGATATTCTAATTGCGAGAGGTGAATGATCTAGGTGAGAGTGAGTTACTAAAATATGACTTGCTTTTTCTTTATTTATTATATTTTTTATTTGTTCATAATGTTGCTCATCATCAGGTCCTGGATCAATAATACATAAACCTTCTTGATTACCCAAAATATATGTATTTGTACCCTTTTGAGTCATAGGACTTGGATTAGGAGCAGTTATTAATCTTATGTTTTCAAAAATTTTTTTCAAAGAAATAACAATTTATTTTAATAAAAGATTATGTATTAATTATGATTAAATTTAAATAAAGTTCATTAAAAAAATGGCTCAACATCCAATTAAGAGATATTTACCAAAAAGCTTATTAGGAAGAGCCATTTTAATACTATTATTTCCTATCATTTTTATCGAAATAGTTGTAGGGATTGCGTTTATACAAAGACATTTTGAACAAGTCACAAACCAGATGTCTGAAGGTATTGCTTTTGAAATTATTTATATTCAAAAAGAAACTGAAAGAGGATTAACAGAAAAATTATCTGATGACATTTTATTAAATAAACTATCAAATCTAGGTGAAGAGTTTGGCTTTGAAGTTAGTTTTTTGAAAGAAAAAAATTTTACAAGACAAACAAAAATTGGACTTATTGATTTGTCTGGAAAAACATTTGTTAAAAACTTAAAAGAAAAACTTAAGAGACCTTCCTCTTTTGATTTATCAGACCCACGAAATGTTCTTATTCAAGTTCAATTTGATCAAGGTGTTTTAGAGTTCAAAATAAGTAGAAAGAGGATAAGTGCTTCTAATCCTCACCAGCTTTTAGTATTAATGCTATTTGTCACTATTTTACTAGTGATACTTTCATTAATAATTCTAAAAAACCAAATAAGACCTATCGGTAAACTTGCGAAAGCTGCAGAAGCATTTGGAAAAGGCCAGTTTATAGAATTTAGACCTGGAGGATCAGACGAAGTTCGAAGGGCAGGTATTGCATTTATGGCAATGCGAGCAAGAATTGAAAGACAAATTAAGCAAAGAACACAAATGCTGTCTGGTGTAAGTCACGATCTTAGAACACCGTTAACTCGATTAAAATTAGCTTTAACATTGGAAAGCAAAAGTGACGAAATAAAAGAAATGCTTGAAGATGTCAATTCGATGGAAGCAATGTTAGATGAATTTTTAGAATTTTCAAAATCTAATGTAAATGAAAAAACTCAAAAAACAAATATTTATGAATTTGTCGAATCTATAGTAAATAAGAATAAAAAACATTTTAAAAATCTTGTTCTGGAAATTTCTAAATCATTGGAGAAAAGTTTTTCAATGAGTATAAGAACAAATGGACTTAAAAGAGCAATTCAAAATATTATCGATAATTCAATTACTTATGGAAAAAATATAAGTTTTAAAATAAATAAAGAAAAAAATAATTTAATATTTGAAATAGAAGATGATGGCATTGGGATAGAAGAAAAAAATTATGAGATAGCTTTTCATCCCTTTACAAGATTAGACAAATCTAGAAACCAAAATAATCATAGTGGAGTTGGATTAGGATTAAGTATAGCAAATGATGTTATAAGAATGCACGGTGGTCAATTATCTCTTTATAGATCTAAATCTCTTGGAGGACTAGGTGTAAGAATAAGACTTCCTATTTAAACTTAATTAATACTTTGTAATCCCTTATAAGCGTAATGTTTTACGTATTCACCCATTTTTATTGCTTTTTCCGGATTTGATGCATTTCCATCTAAAGCTCTCTTCTTAACACCTTGTAAAATGGCTGCCATTCGAAAATAACAAAATGGTAAGGCAAATTCTAAATCCGGAATATCATTAAGATTTCTATATTTACTGTACAATTCCAAAAATTCTTTATCTTCAGGGATAGCAAGTTCTTTTCTATTAATTCCATATAACCCTCTACCCTCTTCTCCTGTTGGCATGGACCATTGCATGATTTGCGTTGCTAAATCAGCTCTTGGATCTCCTATTGTAGATAATTCCCAATCAAGAACACCAATTAAATTAAAATTATTTTTATCAAATAGAAGATTGTCTATCCGCCAATCACCATGAACTAAACAAGAATTACTTTCCTTTTCTGATGGAATATTGTCCCCTAACCAACTTATAAGATTTTCCATTGGTTCAATTAAATCAGTTTTACTATTTTCATATTGAACGGACCAACGGGAAAATTGCCTAGAAAAATAATTTCCCGACTTACCAAAGTCTAAGAGACCAACTTTCTCTAGACAAATTTGATGCAAATTAGCTAAAATTTTAGTGGTTTCCTTGTAAATTTTTTTACGTTCGGAGTTTTTTAATGTTAAAGCCCTTGGATCTAAAAAAGTTTGTCCATCGATATATTCCATTATAAAATAAGGTGTTCCAATATCATCACCATCCTCACAGAGATAATGCATTTTTGGAACAGGAACATCTGATGATTTTAAAGCAGACATTACTTTAAATTCTCTTTCGATCATATGTGCTGATTTTAACAATGTTCCAGATGGCTTTTTTCTTAGAACTAATTTATTTTTTTTTCCAGTCAAAATAAATGTTGGATTAGATTGGCCAAATGAAGTTTTTGTATATTTCCATGGACCTTGAAAACTTGGTAATTTTAAAGCTAATGTGTCAGTTAATTTACTTATATTGAGTAGATGAGGTAAATTATCATTCATTAAAATTCATTTTTTTTGAATTTTTTCAACTCTGCTCTTGCTACTTGACGTCTGTGAACTGCATCTGGGCCGTCTGCCAATCTTAGCGTCCTTAAATGTGTCCAAGCAGCAGCAAGTGGGGTATCTTGACTTACTCCCATCCCCCCAAAGAGCTGAACCGCTTCGTCTACTACTTTTAGGGCAACTTTTGGTGCAATGACTTTAATTTTACTTATCCAAGGCGCTGCTGTTTTAGGCTCATGATTATCCATCATCCATGCAGCTTTAAGACAAAGTAACCTAGCCATTTCAATTTCTATTCTACAATTAGCTATGATGTCATAATTTGCACCTAACTCTGAAATGTTCTTACCAAAAGCTGACCTTGTTAAGGCTCTTTCACACATCATTTCAAGAGCAAATTCAGCTTGTCCAATTGCTCTCATGCAATGATGTATTCTGCCTGGCCCTAATCTACCCTGTGCTATTTCAAACCCTTTACCCTCCTTGTTTAGTAAAAGGTCTTCCTTGTGAACTTTTACATTTTTAAAATTAATGTGCATGTGCCCATGTGGTGCATCATCATGACCATAGACTTGCATGGGTCTTAATATTTTGATTCCATCAGTATCACTCGGAACCACAAACATAGAGTGATTATTGTGTTTATTTTCAGTTGAATTATTTGTTTTAGCTAAAACTATGTATACTTTACATCTCGGATCACCAGCACCAGATATCCACCACTTTTCTCCATTTAATACATAGTGCTCATCCTTTTTTTCTGCTTTTAATGAAATGTTAGTAGCATCAGAAGAGGCAACATCAGGTTCAGTCATACAATAAGCAGATCTTATTTCTCCGTTAAGTAATGGCTTTAACCAAATCTCTTTATGCTTTTGAGAACCATACCTCTTAAATACTTCCATATTACCAGTATCTGGAGCAGAACAATTAAAAATTTCAGCACCAAGCCTACATTTGCCCATTTCTTCAGCTAAATAAGCATATTCAACTGTAGTTAATCCATGGCCATCTTTACTATCCGTAAGCCAAAAATTCCAAAGATTTTTATTTTTTGCTTTTTGTTTTAAATTATTGATGGTAGAAAGCATTTTATTTGTGAATTTAAATCGTGAGCCAGCTGCACCTACATCCTGAAAATATTCATCTTCTTTAGGCCTGATTTCATTATCAATAAAATCTCTTACTTCATTTTTTAAATTTTCAACTTTTTTTGTTAGGCCTATGTCCATTATTATACCTGATATGAAATTAATTGTTTAAACATTAACTTTAAAAAATATTAATCATAAAATTAATACGGTTGTAAATTAGGAGCAACAGATTATTTATCTATCATCCTAATTAATAACAAGATCGATATTTTAAAATGACGCAAAAAGTAAGTATCCATTGGTTTAGGAATGATTTGAGGCTTGATGATAATCCATCCCTTACTAAAGCCATAGTAAATTCAGAATTAATACCAATTTATATTTTCGACGAAAATGCTACAATTGACTTCAATCAAGGTGAAGCTAGTTTAACATGGCTTTATGAGTCATTGAAACTGTTAAATAAATCTTTAGAAAACCACCTGGTCATTTTTAAAGGGGACCCTTTAAAAATTTTAAAAGAATTAATAAAAAACAATAATGTGTCAGGTGTTTACTGGAATAGAAATTATGCCCCATGGGAAATAAAAAGAGATACCATAATTAAACAAGAAATAAAAAAAACTGGCATTGAGTGTGAAACATTTAATGGGAATCTTCTTTGGGAACCTTGGGAAATTTTAAAAAAGGACGGAACTCCCTACAAAGTTTTTACACCCTTTTACAGAAAAGGATGCTTAGGTAGTTCTCCTCCACGAGCTCCTTTACCAAAACCTCCTAAAATAAATTTTAAACAAGATGTAGTGAAAAATAATGAATTTGATATTAAAAAAACTAATGCTAATAATTGGCAGAAGAGTATTTTAAGTCATGCACTAATTGGAGAGAAAAAAGCATATGAAAGACTTGAATTTTTTATAAAAAATGGTTTAAAAAATTATAAAGATGGAAGAAATTTTCCATCACTGGACAATGTTTCAAGATTAGCTCCTAACTTTCATTTTGGTGAAATATCGCCAAATAAAGTCTGGTATACGGTTATCAATAATAATGAAAATACAGATCACTTTTTAAGTGAACTAGGATGGAGAGAGTTTTCAAATCATCTTCTTTATCACTTTCCTCAATTTATTTATGAGAATTTGCAAAAAAAATTTGATGGCTTTCCCTGGAAAAATGATGAAATTGCTTTTAAGAAATGGCAAAAAGGTTTGACGGGATTTCCATTAGTAGATGCTGGAATGCGTGAGCTCTGGCAAACTGGGTCTATGCATAATCGATTAAGAATGGTAGTTGGATCTTTTTTGGTAAAAAATCTACTTATTGATTGGCGACTTGGAGCAAAATGGTTTTGGAATTGTTTATTTGACGCAAATATTGCTAATAATACTGCTGGTTGGCAATGGATCGCAGGATGTGGTGCAGATGCTGCACCCTATTTTAGGGTATTTAATCCAGTGACCCAAAGCGAAAAATTTGACAAAAAAGGCATATATATAAAAAAATACATACCAGAATTAATTCATTTAGACCAAAAATTTATACACTGCCCCTGGGAAGCTCCTGATACAGTTTTATTAGATGCAGGAATAAAATTAGGAGAAACATATCCCTTTCCAATAGTAGATTTAAAGGTGTCAAGACTAAAAGCCTTGGAGGCCTTTAATACTCTAAAATCTTAGTTTAAGTTATTTCCAAATTAAGTCTTAAAAAATATTATGAGGTAAAATTATGGAATTTATGAATGCTTTAATTACGGGTCTACCATTTTTAATATCACATCTATTTGTTACTCTTTGCTTATTATTTATAGGAATAACAAGCTATATCTTTTTAACGCCAATCAGAGAATTAACATTAATAAAAGATGGTAATGTAGCTGCTTCAATTTCTTTCTCTGGAGCCTTATTAGGTATAGGAATACCACTGGCAAGCTCACTTTCAGTTAGTAATTATATCTTAGAAATCATAATCTGGGGACTGACTGCAATATTCCTTCAATTGCTTTGTTTTAAAGTAACAGATAGATTTCTTAAAGATTTAAGTGGAAGAATTGAAGATAATCAATTAGCACCATCAATTTTGCTTTTTTCGATAAAAATTTCAGTCTCTTTAATAATATCGGCGGCAATCATTGGATAAATGTATTCTTTTATTAAAAATAATTTTTACCTGTTTATTGCTTTTTTCACTATTTCTTGGGCTATCATAAACAATATTCCTTCTAATGAAGGAGCTTCAACTAACACCAAATATTTATTTGCAAAAGAAGACGAAAACTTAATTACAAAACAAAAAAATGAAATAAACCTAAGAAACCTCAATAGATATCGTTTAAATACAAAATCAAGTAGAAATCAATCGAGTTCAGGAACTGCTTTTTATCTTGGTAATAATTTATGGATGACAGCTCGACATGTAATTAATGAATGTAAAAATGTTTATCTTAAAAATGATAATAAGAATTCTTTCATAGAGAAAGTATTGATTCATCCCAATTCTGACCTGGCACTATTTTCAAATAATAATTTGATTCCCAAAAAATTTGAAATTGGAAAAGAAATCTCTAAAATTTCATTTTCTTCCGGCTATCCAGCAGGTAAACCTGGAGATGTTGCACTTGAGTTCGCAGGGTTTATGGCAATGGAGGCTCGGTCATACAATATCTTAGAAAAACATTCCATCTACGCAGTTTTAGAAAAAAACCCTAGAAATTTATTATCTTTTGGGGGTATAAGTGGAGGCCCTGCTTTTGATAGTAATGGCAACATTAATGGTGTTGTAGTAGCCGAATTTACAAGAAGAGGTATTTTAGGTGTAGTAGGCATTGATCAAATTAATTGGTTATTATCTGCTTCAAACAAACATAGTGATTTTTTAAATATTAATTCAAAAACCGAATTTGATTCAATTAATTTAGAAATCAATAGAAAAAATTATCTGAAAAAAGGAGCTGAATTAAGAAGAAATAAAAGCATTAGTAAAGTAATATGTTTGGCCTAGAAGTTAGTTAATTTATGTTGATAAGCTCATGAAAAATTCTTAATTTTAGACTCTCTATATAAAACAAATATGCCAGAAAACATTATTAGTAAAATACCTACAAAACTAAGGTAATCTAAAGTATCATTAAAGAAAAATACTCCAATAAATAAAGCCCACACTATTAAAGTATAACGAAATGGGCTAACAAAAGAAACATCACCATATCTCATAGCTTCAATACTAAAGAAATAACCTATCATTAAAAATATGGCTGATAATCCAAGATTAAATAAAATAAAAAAATTTATAGGGTCCCATATTTGAAATATGGTTATGTAAAATCCCATCGAAAATGTAATTATCATTGAGGAAACAAGTGAAATAAAAAAAGCAGGTATGATTTTTGATACTTTTCGAGTAAGAATATCCCTGAAAGTAACTGATAAGACAGCAAAAATTGCTAAAATTGAGTAATAGTTAAATCCATCAGATCCTGGTTTGATAATAAAAAAAACCCCAACTAACCCTAAAATAATAGCTACGCCTCTTTTAAGACCAAAACTTTCTTTGAGAAAGATACTAGCGGCAATTGTTATTGTAAGGGGTAACGATTGTAAGATGGCATTTACATTAGCAAATGGCATATTTATTAATGCTGTAAGAAAAAAAATAGTAGCCAATAATTCTAAAAATGCTCTGATCGAAATTAAAGGTAGAATTTTAAAACATTCATTTAAGTTTTTATTTTTTGAAAAAGAAAAAAATAAAAGAATAAATAAGGTACAAAAAATACCTCTTATAAAAATTGATTGTTCTAAATTTAATTCTGAAGCAATAATTTTCATTATTGCATCATTGGCTACAAAACCTGCCATAGAAACACTCATAAAGAAAGCGCCTATAATATTTTTAGAATATGATTTCATGTAACCATCTTTATTATAAGATATCTTGGTTATTGATTAACAGTTAAATTATAGAATTTAAATGATTTAAAAATATAATTAATTATACATTTACCAAATGCTAAAAGAGCCTATTATCTTTAATAGTTGAAGATTCTAAATAAATTGCTTTAATCAAATAAGATTTACAAATTGGAAGCTTAATTTGCCAAATTTATTAAATGACAGACCTCATCATGAGTGTGGTGTTTTCGGAATTTATGGGCATCCTGATGTAGCAGCATTGACAGCATTAGGTCTTCATGCTTTGCAACATAGAGGCCAAGAAGCAGCTGGTATTGTTACTTTTGACAAAAAACATTTTCATGCAGAACGAAGAATGGGTCTTGTTAGTGATACATTTACTAAAACAAGTGTTTTAGGAAGACTTAAAGGACATTCTGCTATTGGTCATGTTAGATATTCTACCACAGGAGGAACACTTTTAAGAAATGTACAACCATTATTTGCTGATTTAGCATTAGGAGGATTTGCAATTGCTCATAATGGTAATTTAACTAATGCCCTATCTGTGCGTTTAGAATTGGTGAGAGATGGAGCTATTTTTCAATCAACATCTGATACTGAAACTATTTTACAATTAGTAGCAAAATCAAAAAAAAGTTTTACAATTGATAGGATGATTGATGCTCTTTCTCAAATTGAAGGGGCATTTGCATTAGTTGCGCTTACTAATAAAGAATTGATTGGCGTAAGAGATCCATTTGGAATTCGTCCATTGGTACTTGGAGAATTGGATGGTAAGTATATTTTGTGTTCGGAAACCTGTGCTTTGGATATTATTGGAGCAAAGTTTTTAAGAGAAATAGAGAATGGAGAAATAGTCATAATTAATGAAAGCGGTATTGAGAGTATTAAACCATTTCAAAAAATAAATCCAAGACCTTGCATTTTTGAATATATATATTTTTCTAGGCCAGACAGTTATTTAGGTGGATTAAGTATTTATGAATGTAGGAAGGCATTTGGAAAACAATTGGCTATAGAATCCCCAACAGATGCTGATTATGTAATACCAGTACCCGACAGTGGTGTTCCTTCTGCTATTGGTTATGCAGAACACGCCAAAATACCTTTTGAGTTAGGAATTATAAGAAACCATTATGTTGGTAGGACCTTTATTGAACCAAAACAATCTATTAGAGCTTTATCAGTAAAACTAAAACATAATGTAAATAGAGCTTTAATAGATGGAAAAAAAATTATTTTAATAGATGACTCAATTGTAAGAGGTACTACTTCTACAAAAATAATTGAAATGCTCAGAGATGCAGGAGCAAAAGAAGTTCATATGAGAATAACCTCACCTCCCATAAAATTTCCAGATTTTTATGGAATTGATACCCCAATTCAGGAACAATTACTATCTGCTAATAATACACCTGATGAAATATGTGATTTTCTTAAAGCAGATAGCATATCTTTTTTAAGCATTAATGGTTTATATAAAGCTATGGGACACTCTCAAGGAAGAGATCCAAAAAATCCTTTATTTACGGACCACTGTTTTACTGGTGATTATCCAACTAAATTAAGTGACAATGAAAGTAATGAAGAATTTTCTCAACTTTCACTTTTATCAAATTTGGAATAAGAGAATTTATTTTTATTTTTTGGTAATTACAGGCTTTTTTCTTTTAGGGAAACAAGTTCTACAAATTTCACACATAGTGCCTTTACAACCTCTAGCAGTGCAAAATTCCCTTCCATAAAAAATTATTTGTAAATGTAACTTATTCCAAGCATCTCTAGGAAAAATTTTCTTTAGGTCTTCCTCAGTTTTGACCACACTTTTTCCACATGTTAAACCCCATCTTTGGGCTAAACGATGAATATGAGTATCAACAGGAAAAGCTGGTATTCCAAAACCCTGAGATAAAAGAACACTTGCTGTTTTATGACCAACACCTGGGAGTTCTTCGAGTAAATCAATTGCTTTTGGAATCTCACCATTATATTTTTCTACTAAAATAGCGGATAATTCAGAAATTGCTTTTGATTTTTTTGGAGCTAAACCACAAGGACGGATAATATTATAAATTTCTTCTACAGGGACATTTTGCATCTTAAAAGGGTCGCCGGCTAATTTGAATAATTCTGGAGTTACTTTATTAACTCTTTCATCCGTACATTGCGCACTTAATAAAACTGCAACTAATAATTGGAAATGGTTTTTACTATTTAATGGGATCGGGGGGTTTGGGTATAACTCATCCAATCTGTAAAGAATATAATTAGCACGTTCAGATTTAAGCATATTTGAATTATATAATTAAAATAAATTAAATTTTCTATCCATAATCGTTTTTATTATCAATAGAAGATATAAAACCCCAGCTTAAAAAAAGAAGTGGGAAGCAAATCATGAAAGAAATTCTAATTCCATAGGTTTCAGCTATAAATCCTAAAAAAGGTGGACCTATTAAAAAAACTACAAAGGAAATCTGAGCAAGCGAAGCAACATTTGCAGCAGCTGTTTTATCAGAAAATTGTGCAGCTGCTGAAACGGCAAGAGGAAACAAAACCGCTGTACCGCCACCCATTAAAAAAAATCCAAATAAAACTAAATAAGGGAAATTTGAAAAAGAGACAAAAATTAACCCTATAAACATAACGATTATTGATAATTTTGCTACATTTTTACTTCCAAATCTTTCAACTACATTATCAGCATTAAATCTAACTATAAATTGTGCAGCTGCACCTAAAAAAAGGGCCATTCCATTTATAAAAGGAGGAGTATTAAATATATCCCTCATAAAAATAACTGACCAATCTATTCCTGCACCTTCAATTAACATTGCCGACAGGGTAAAGAATACTAAAGCCATAATCTTATTTGAGGGTATTACAAATAAAGAAGGTTTTTCATTTAATGTTGGACGTGTAGGAGCCACTTCATATTTTTTGCTGAAATAAAAAACCAATAGTAGTGCTAAAACAAAACAAAATAAAAAATGGAATGTTGGACTAACGTTAAGTTGGGAAAAAATCGCGCCTAATAATCCAGCAGAAAAAAAACCTAAACTCCAAAATGAATGGCTTCTATTCATTATTTTCTTTTTAATTTTGTATTCTACTCTGTCAGCTTCAATATTAACTGCAACCTCAACTATTCCAACTGCAATTCCTGCAAATAAAAGAAATATAAAAAAACTCCAAGGTTCATAGCTAAATGAGACTAAAAATAAAAAAAAACCAAGTATTGTAATGCTCATAGAGACTGCAATCCTAAAATTAAATAATGATAAAATTTTATCAGCGAATAGAAGCGCAATTTGCACACCGATGGGCAAGCCAGAAAGCGCTAGTCCTAAATAGCTCTCGCCTATTCCCATTTGAATCTGCAAATCTCCAATCCTTGGAAAAATCATCCCAAAAGTAAAGGAATATAAAAAAAAGAAAAGATAAACATATCGACTGGAATATATTTTATTCATACTAAATCTTTAAAAAAAATCATTGAATCATCATAAATTTATAACTTTCGAACGAAATGAATAATTTAAGAAGCTTCATTTTTGATTATACCACTGGAATTGAACCCCCCATCTATGGGAAAAACTGTTCCGTTGATATATGAAGATCCAGGCAAAGTAAAAAATAAGGCTGCTGAAGCTACTTCTTCTGGGAAACCATATCTTTTTTGAGGAATATTCTGTAAAAAGGCTCTTCTAGTTTCACTATCGTGCATTTTTTTTACTAATTCTGTTTCAATTGCTCCCGGACATAATGTGTTAACTGTTATATTGTATGGTGACAATTCAATGGATAGGACCTTACTTAATGCAATAACTCCACCTTTTGAAGCACCATAAGCCGCTCTTCCTGTTCCACCTCTTAAACCCGCAACTGAAGACATAGTTATTATTCTACCATAATTATGTGGGATCATTAATTTTGCAATTTCTTTAGTTATTAAAAAAGATCCGGTTAGATTAACTGAAATAATTTTATTCCAGTCTTCAAGTGAAGTATTAACAAATTTTTTTTCTAAACCAATACCTGCAAAATGCATTAAAATTTCAATTGATTTTTTTTTGCTTAATAATTTTTCACCTAATTCTGATATTGATGCTTCTGAACTAACATCACAATATATATATCCAACTTTCTTACCTTCTGATTTAAATTTTTCAGATATATCATGTCCTAATTCTTTATTAGTATCAGCTATTATTACATGAGCACCAACACTACTAAGCATTCTTACAGTTGAAAGACCAATACCGCTTGCTCCACCAGTAACAATTGCTCTTTGTCCATCAAGAAATTTTTTTTTTGGATCCATTTGTATAAGCTGACAAGCCCTTAAAATGTTTTTAAGAAGAATCAGGATTAAAATCTGCAATAAGAATTTGCATTACCAATAATATTTCACATTAATAAATAAAACAAGCTACATAGATTTATCAAAAAAGTTAGATGCTGAAAACTTATGTAAAGATTGGCAACTTATTTTGGAACTAAACCCCTCAAATACACCAAAACTTTTGATATTATTGAGTAAGGTTGGTAGGCGAGGCAGGACTCGAACCTGCGACCAAAGCGTTATGAGCGCTCTGCTCTAACCAACTGAGCTACTCGCCCTTATTATTAGATTATTTAAATAAATATTAATTAAAGGGATGTAAAGAAAAGAAAAAAAATTATGCATATTTAAATAAAAGATTAAAATAAATAATTTCTATTTTTCTTTAATTACGCTAGTAAAGTACATAACCAAAAGCAGAATAAATTAAAATGTCTAAATATAAAGAATCTGGTGTAGATATAGATGAAGGAAATAGGTTTGTTTCTTTAATTAAACCAAAAGTTAAAAAAACAAACATTCCTGGCGTAGCAGGAAATGTAGGAAGTTTCGGTGGAGTTTTTGACCTAAAAAAGGCTGGTTTTATTGACCCTATTCTGGTTTCTGCTACTGACGGAGTTGGCACCAAACTGAAAATAGCCATTGAAACAGGGATTACAAATACCGTCGGTATTGATTTAGTTGCGATGTGTGTGAATGATCTTCTTTGTGAAGGTGCAAGGCCATTATTCTTCCTAGATTATTATGCAACCTCTAAATTAAAAGTGTCTCATTCAATAAAAATAATTGATGGTATAATTGAAGGTTGCAAACTAGCTGAATGTGCTCTTTTGGGAGGTGAGACAGCAGAAATGCCCGATTTGTATAGTGAAAATGACTTTGATCTTGCTGGATTTGCTGTTGGTGCCTTAGAAAGAGGGAATAATCTTCCTTCTGAAATAAATAATAATGATTTACTTGTAGGTCTACCATCGAGTGGTTTTCACTCCAATGGATATTCACTAATAAGAAAAGTCATAAAAAATGAGAATTTAAAATGGGATTCGCCCAATCCAACAAGTAAAAATAATCTAATAAAGGAAGAATTATTAATTCCTACAAAAATCTATCAAAAGATACTTAACCCATTAGTTTCAAATAAAATAATATCTGGTCTTAGCCATATAACTGGTGGTGGTATTACTGAAAATCTACTAAGAATTTTACCAAAAAATTTGTCTTTTAAAATTGATTTAGAAAAATGGGAAATGCCAAGACTCATGTCTTGGATTATAAAAAAGGCTGAGATGTCAGAAGCTGAAGCACTGAAAACCTTTAATTGTGGTGTTGGAATGATTTGTATTGTTTCAAAAAATAATATTCAAACATTAATTGACTATTTTAAAAAAAATAATGAGGATTTTTATTTAATTGGTGAAATTACAAATACAAAATCCCATTCCTATTTGGGAAATTTATTTTGAACGATCGCTTAAAGATATTAAAAAATATTGCTATTTTAATATCTGGAACAGGTTCAAATATGGAAGCTATTATTAATGATACTCTGTCAAATGATCATCCTGGAATTGTAAAATTTGTTTTATCTAATAGATCCGATGCTTTGGGATTATTAAAGGCAAAAGAACTGGGTATTAAAACTTTTGTTTTTCCAGTTAATAGAACAAACAGTCTAGAAAATTTTGAAAAAAAACTTTTAAAACTATTAACCAACAAAAAAATAGACCTGTTATGTTTAGCAGGTTTTATGAAAGTGCTAAGCAAAAAATTCTTAGTAAATTTTAAAGGTAATGTCTTAAATATCCATCCTTCAATTTTACCCTCTTTAAAAGGTTTAAATACACATAAAAGGATCTTGAAAAAAAAGAGCATAACGCATGGTGCAACAGTTCACAAAGTAATACCAGAACTTGATTCTGGAAAAATCTTAGGTCAAACAACAATTAAAATAAGAAAAGGGGATACCCCTGATAAACTAGCTAAAAAGCTTATCAAAAAAGAGCATTATCTATATATTAAAGTCATAAGGAATATAATGACTGGGAAAAATAAAATAATTCAGATTGATTAACCAACCATCTCTAGACCAGAAAAAAAATAACTAATTTCAAAAGCAGCAGTGGTTTCTCCATCAGAACCATGCACAGAATTTTCACCTATAGATAAGGCAAATTCTTTTCTGATGGTTCCATCATCAGCCTCAACTGGGTTTGTAGCTCCCATGACTTTTCTATTCGATGAAATCGCATCTTCCCCCTCTAGCACTTGAACTACTATTGGTTCAGAAGCCATAAAACTACATAATTCATCATAAAAAGGTCTCTCTTTATGAACTAAATAAAATATTCCTGCTTGTTCTTTACTTAATTTTATTCTCTTTTGAGCGATTATTCTTAATCCAGCATTTTCTAGCTTTTGATTTATGGCACCAGTAAGATTTCTTCTGGTTGCATCAGGTTTAATTATAGATAAGGTTCTTTGAACTACCATTTTTTTAGCTCCTAAGGAAATATTAAAATATATTTCATTTATGAAAAAGAAATTTAATAATGAATAAATTGTAAGCCTGTCAAAGTCAAATGAAAGATATTTATTTATTTTTAAATAAAGAATAAAATAAGATAGTTTTAACTATAAATAATCATAATTGGAAATTAATTGAATACATTTGATAGATATATTTTTGTCCAACAAATGAAACCTTTTGTTTTCTTTTCTTTTGTATTGATTGGGATTTTGTGGCTTATTCAATCAATGCCAAGATTAGATGATGTTATTTCAAATGGACAATCAGGGTTAGTGTTTGTAAAAATTTCAATATTAATTTTTCCTCAAGTTATGCTCATAGTGTTACCAATTTCTGCATTTGCATCAACCATATATGCTATTCATAAGCTTATATCAGAGTCCGAACTCTTAATTTTTGCAAATGCTGGAATATCAAACACAAGACTTATTATACCTATTTTAATATTTGGGTGTTCGGTCTGTGCTATTTTATATTTTTTATCTTTATATCTAGTTCCACTTAGTCAGAATAAATTAAGGACTGATCTCTATAATATACGTGAAGAGTTTTCTAACCGATTAATAAAAGATCAACAATTTTTTCATCCAATAAAAGGAGTTACGATTTATATTAGAGAGTCTACAAATAATGGAAATATAAAGGGTATCTTTATAACAGACGCACGACAAAATGATAACAGAGTTACCTATTCTGCAAGAGAAGCTATTATGAGTAGAACTGAAAATGGATTAATGTTAGTTATGCAGAATGGTTTATTACAAGTTTTAGATTCTACTAAAACAGCTCTCACTACACTAAAATTTAAAAGAATGGGATTTGAATTAAATAATTTTCTTCCAATAGGACCAAGAAAAGATATTTCTCCCGTTGAAATATTTCCCTTTAGTATAATTTCAAATCCAGAAAACTTTGGGAAAGAAAATATTTATAAAACAAGCGAATTTATAAGTGAAGCACATATCAAACTAGCAACCCCTCTAAGTGCTTTAGCACTAACTTTACTTGCATTATGCACATTTTCTGTAAGTGGTCTAAACAGAAAAAGATATGTTTATACAATAATTCTAGCAATAACATCAGCTATTTTTATACAGTCTATGATTTCGGCTTTAAGAACACTAGTAATAAAAGATGTAAGTCTATTTTGGGTCTTATATTTGCCATCAGTTTTATGTATTTTAGTATCCATTTCTTTAATTTTCTTTAATATTAATATTTCAAATTTAAAGATAAAAAATGGTTTAACATAAACTTATGATTTTATCATATTACATAGGGTTAAAATATATATTTAGTGTTTTCTGGTCATTCCTTTCTATATTTTTTTTGATTTTATTGGTTGATGGCTCTGACCAGATTGTAAGTATGTCATCACAAGGACATAGTTTTATTGTAGGTTTAAAAAATGCAGTTATAAGATCTCCATTACATGCAGTAGAAACTTTACCACTTATAATAATGTTGGGTAGCCTAACTTGTTTTTTAAGTCTTACAAGGAGTAACGAATTAATAATCACAAGAAGTTCTGGAAGGTCTGCGATTAGGATTCTTTTTTTTCCTTTGGTTATAACAGTACTGATTGGAATATTGGGAACAACTATTGGAAACCCATTAGTATCTATATCAATTAAATCTTCAGAAAAGTTGCTAGAAGAATTAGGTATTAAACAACGAAGTTTTTTATCAGTAAGTACAGACGGTATTTGGTTAAGAGAGGCTGATAAGTCTAAACAAATAGTAGTACAATCTACTAGAACTAATGCTGGCGGATCAGAGTTATTTGATTTGACACTTTTTGAATTTGATGGGGAAGATAACTTAAAAAAAAGGATATATGCAAAAAAAGGAAGAATAATTAATAATTACTGGGAACTCAAAAACGTAAGTATGTGGGAATATGCTCCAGAAAAAAAACTAATTTCAGATTTTCAATATAAGGAATTGAATGAATTATTGATTAGTACGAACTTATCACAGGATCAAATTTTAAATAGTTTTTCAGATCCAAGATCGATAAATTTCTGGTCAATACCAGATTTTATAAAAAAATTAGAAATTTCAGGTTTTTCCGCTACTAGGCATAAATTATTTTATCAAAATGAATTATCTAGACCACTTTTTTTGGTTGCTATGATGTTGATTGGGGCTACTTTTGCAATGAGATATACAAAGTTTAATCAGGCAGGATTATTAATTTTAACCTCAGTACTTGTAGGTTTTGTTCTTTTTTCACTTGAAAGAATTGCTATTACTCTTGGAGAAGCACAGCAAATTCCAATACTATTGGCAGCTTATGGCCCTCCTACAATTGGTATTCTAGTATCCATGGGGTTATTACTTCACCTTGAGGACGGTTAATCATTTTGATTTTTTTTAATAATAAATTAATTGCTTTTTCTTTTTTATTAATTTTTTCTTTCTCAAATATACTTTTTGCAGGAAATAATTTTAATTTAATAGCTGATAAAATTATTATTTCAGAAGAAAATAGTGAAATTATTGCGCAAGGTAATGTGAAAATTTATTCTGATAAAAAAATTCTTAACGCAAAAAAAATTATTTATAATAATTCAAGTGAGTTAGTGAAAGTTTTTGGACCAATAGAAATAATTGATCAAGAAAACTTAACGATTATGGCAGACTATTCCTTAGTTTCTAAAGATTTGAATAGAATTATAAGTGACGGTGTTAAAGCACTATTTAAAGATTACTTCAAAATAACGTCAAAAAAAATTAAATATAATTCAAGTGGAAAAACTGAATTCCAAAATTCAATGGGTACTTCATGTAAAATTTGTTCAAAAGATGGTTCCCCTCCACTATGGAATATAAAATCTTCAATAATATTACATGACAAAGAAAATAAAACCTTAACTTTTGAGAATGCTGTACTAGAAATTGGTGGTGTTCCGGTATTTTACACACCATATATTAAAACACCTGAACCTGGGGTAAAAAGAGCATCCGGTTTTCTGACACCAAAAATTATAAGCTCAGATATATATGGTTATGGTTTTAAACAACCATATTTTTTAATTTTAAATGAGAATTCAGATTTAACTGTATCGCTTTTTAAAACTAATCAAACAACAATGTTAGAGGCTGAATATAGGGCAAAAATGAAAGGAGAAAATATAAATATAGAAACGACCATTGAACCTATAATTAATGATAATAAAGTCAATGGTTATATAAATGTGAAAGGTGAAAAAAAATATCCAAATAAATATTTTCTTCAATATGATTTTACCATATTTGACAAAAAAAAATCCTTATTGACATATGATCATGAAATTAAAGACTACGTGATTAATTACTTAACAATTGAAAATTATGAAAAAAATAAGAAAAAGATTTTTGAAACTTTTTTTTATCAATCGTTAAGAACACCAGCCGGTGAAGAGCCTATAATATTTCCCTATTATGAAGAAAAAAATATTGGTGAAATCGTTAATACCAAAACTATTTTTACAAATAGTTTTGGCATATTGAACCTTTTTAATAAAAACAACAAATATACCAGAGTTGATCATTCTTTTGACGTAAAATATAATACTATATATAAACAAGGTTTAATATTCCAAAATTTAGGAAAAATTTCTACTTCGATTTACGATATTAGAGAAGAAGACAATAAAAAAATTAACTATTTAGAAATTAAGCCACTCATTTCATCGTCCATTTCTTATCCTTTATTCAAGGAAATCAATAAAAAAACAACTGAGTTTTTGATACCAAAAATGCAACTTAATTATTCTCCAAATAAACTATCACCTTCAAAAATAAATAAAGACAGCATTGAAATTGACCTCGATGAAACAAGTCTTTTTGCAACTAACAGATATTCTGGCAAGGATTTGCAAGAAAAAGGTTTATGGTTAAATTCAGGAATAGAATATGAGAATAGATCTTCAAATGGTAAAAAATTTGGGTATGAGATAGGACAAATTTTTAGAGTAGATAAAATAAACCAATTTTCATCAAAATCAGGTTTAAATGGAAATAATTCTGACTTATTAATTTCTAGTTTTTTTAATTTCAAAGATTTTTTTAGTTTAAAAAATACCTCTCTTTTAACTAATAACCTTAATTTTAGAAAATCAGAAACAAGTATGAGCTATAAAGGTAAAAAAAATGAAATTGAAAGTATCCTGATCTATGACACTAATATTATAAATCAATATGAGAAAAAAAAATTAACTGAAATTTCAATTTCATTTGCGTCTCAAATAGATACAAATTGGAAAAGCATTTTTGATTTAAGGCATGACGTAACTAATAATAAAGCAATAAGTGCTTTAGCAGGTTTAACTTTTGAAAATGAGTGTGTTGATTTTTCTGTTAATTTAAGTAAACGTTTTGCAAATTCAGAAAAACTTCCTGAGGATACACGATTAGAACTAAGTTTCGATTTAGGGGGATTTGGAAAACGTAGTCGCTTTTCAAATAGTTGTGGCATGATGTAACTAAATTTATTATATCATATTAATGAACTTAAAAAATTACACACAAAATAAGATAGTTACTTATTTTTTATCAAGAGTAGTTTTGATTACTTTTTTATATTTCATAATACAAATAAATTTTGCTCAATCCTCTCAATTTTCACCAGCTATAAAAGTAAATAATGTCTTTATATCTAAATATGAAGTAAATGAACGGAGCAAATTACTAATAGCTCTTGGTACCTCTAAATTAGAAGCTAAAAAAAATTCACAAGAGCAATTAATTAACGAAACGTTGCAACAATTACATGCAAAAACTATTGGCATAACAGTTTTACCAAGTCAAATTGAAGAAGTATTTGACAACTTTATTAGTGTTAGATCACTAACCAAAAAGAGTCTAAATCAAAGCCTAAGGAAGTTTGGTGCTTCTTTAGATGAACTAAAGAAATATCTAAAAGCAAATGTATTAATGCGCAACATTGTAAATAATACATTTTATTCAAGAATGACCATAGAAGATTTTGATTTTTCTATTTTTAGACCATCCGCTTCCGTTGCTATACCAACTCAATTAAATATATCTGAGATAGTAATACCATTTACGGTAAGAGGTAAAGAAAATACAATAAAACTTGGAGAGAGAATTATTAAAGATCTTAGAAATGGCAAAGAGTTTGAAAAGCTTGCAAAACGTTTTTCTAAGGCTAGTACATCAAAAAAAGGCGGATTGATTGGATTTGTAGCATTAGATAGCTTACCAGACCCCTTAAGAGAAATTTTAATAAAATTGAAGAGTGGTAAAAATTCAAATGTTATTATAACCCCTAATAGTGTTATGATTTTTAAAATAAACTCTTGGAAAACATCACAAAAAACACAAAATCCGCCTAATGAAATAACGTATGCTAAAATAAATAAGGATGAATCCAAAATAAATAGCTGTAAATCAATAAGTAAAGAAAAAATAATTGGTCCTATAAAAGAAAAAAAATTAAATAAAAATATAAGGGAAGCTTTAAATCAATTAAGACCAACTGAAAAAATATCATTCACTGACAAAAATGGCAAAAATTCATTTTTAATACTTTGTGATAGAAGGTTAATACTTTCAGACAATTCAATTAAAATTCTACAAGGCCAAATGTTGGAAAATCGATTACAAAAACTTGCAGAGGGTTTAAATTTAGAACTAAAGAGAACTGCAGAAATAATATATTTAAAATGAATTTCTTTAAATTTTCATGAATTCTAAAACTATTTTAAACAAAATTAAAAATCACAAAATCTCAGCAAAGAAATTCTATGGACAAAATTTCTTATTTGATGGCAATATTTTAAGAAAAATTGTTGAAAAATCTAATATCAAAGAAAAAATTAATATTTTAGAGGTTGGTCCTGGTCCAGGAGGGCTTACCCAAGAAATATTAAAATCAAATGTTAACCAAGTTTTTGTTATAGAGAAAGATAAGGATCTGTTACCATTACTTGAAGATATTAAAGTATCATTTCCGAATAAATTAAATATTATTTTAGATGATGCTTTAAATTTTGATATTAAAGCATTAAATCATGGACCATTTAAGATTATTTCAAATTTGCCATATAATATATCCACATTACTATTAATAAAATGGCTTAATAATGACATTTGCAATACATCTTGTATTTCATTTACCTTAATGTTTCAAAAAGAAGTAGCAGAAAGAATAGTAGCAAAAAAAGGATCATCAAAAAGATCCAGGATAAGTATTATCTCAGAACTTTATACTAATCCTAAAATAGTATTGAATGTATCAGCAGGATCATTTGTTCCTAAACCAAGAGTACAAAGTGCTCTAATTTATTTTGAAATTTTAAAGAAACCTCGTTTTGATTTCAATCAAACTAGACTTAAATTAATAATTGATACTGCTTTTAACCAGAAAAGAAAGATGTTAAGGTCTAGTTTGAAAAAAGTTTTTCCAGATGTAGAGTTAGCTCTTAAAAAAGTTGGAGTTGATAAAACAAAAAGACCACAATCTGTTGAACTAAAAAGTTTTTGTGAATTATCATTAATATAAAAAAAATTATAAATCTGAACTGATTTGATCTGTTTCGTCTTTATTTTTTGATGTAACTGAATCTTCTTCAGATGAAGTAATTTTTTTTCTCTGGTTTTTTTCTGTTTTTTCTAAGGGTTTACAATCTCTTAGTTTTTTATTTTTAATAAAATCATTTTCATCTTCGATGGCTTTACCATAAGGTATATCTTTTTTATTTTCATCCTCTATGGATTCTGGATTTAAGTTATTTTGTGAAACAAAATCCGATTTATTAAAATTATTTGAATTTGAACTAACAAAATCAACCTGCTTCTCTGATATTTCTTTTTGAGCTTCAGACAAAATTCTTTGATAATGCTCTGCATGTTGTTGAAAATTTTCAGCTGATACCCTGTCACCTGAAAGTTGAGAGTCATGAGCCAATGACGTATATTTATCTATTATTTGCTGAGGAGTACCCCTTACTTTACCTTCAGGTCCGGCACTATCAAACACTCGATTAATAACACTACCACCGTTGTTGCCTCTACGGTTAGCATTCCTTCCTCTATTCCTGGACTTGCTAGATGATCTCATAATGTTAGATTTATAACCAATTTTTTTTAAAATTTAGTATACCTATTATGATTTTGAATAATTCATGATGTAATAGGGATAGGATGAAAATAGTAAATTAATAAAAATTATCAAGAAAATAGAGAAAAATATTAAAAACTTTACAGAATCAATCTATATTGCGTCTTTTTTAACACATACTACTCGTGCTTTACCAGACAAGTCGTTAAAAAATTTTATGCTCTTATATCCACTACTAATAAAAAGTTCTTCAATTTTCCTTTTATGACTATAACCAATTTCCATTAAAATTATCCCATTTGGTTTTAAGTAATTATGAAATTCTGTTATGATTTTTTTAAAACAATCTAAGCCTTTGAAACCTGCAGTCAAAGCAATTTTCGGCTCAAATCTACGAATAGCAATTGGTAAGCGGCTATATTCACTTTCGGAAATGTAAGGAGGATTTGATATTATAACATCGAAAGATTTATTTATTTTTGAAAACCAATCAGATTTTATAAAAGTAATATGAGTTTTGTGATGTTTAGAATTGATTTCTGCAATTTTTAATGCGTCAGAACTTATATCAGAAGCGAATATATTAAAATTTGGTCTTTCTAAAGCAATAGAAATAGCTAAACAACCAGAACCAGTTCCTAAATCAATTAAACTTAAATTTGTACCTGGTAGTTCCAAAACCTTTTCTACAATTAGTTCAGTTTCTGGTCTTGGATCTAAAACAGTCTCATTAATGTAAAAATTTGAATTCCAAAACTTTTTTAACCCAATAATTTGAGATATAGGTTCTTTTTGTATTCTTCTTCTTATCGCATATTTTAAAACGCTTATGTCATATAAGTCCCAAATATCTTCTATATCCATCCACTGTATATTATCAAAACTATGTCTTGCTAAAATCTCTAAATCTTTAGGATCAAATGCATTATCCAAGAGTTTAATTTTACCTTTTAAGTAATCAATAATCTTATAACTAATCATCATAAATATTTTCAGCAATCTTTTTTGCTTGATCTTCAGATATTAATTTATTGATTAGTTCATCAATATCACCACCAAGGAAATTATCTAGTTTGTAAATCGTGTAATTGATTCTATGGTCAGTTACTCTACCTTGGGGGAAATTATAGGTTCTGATCCTTTCAGATCTATCACCACTGCCAACTTGACTTTTTCTTTTTGAGGCAATTTCATTTTGTTGTGAGGAAATGTTTAGGTCATATAACCGCGTTCTTAATACTTGCATGGCTTTTGCTCTATTTTGATGTTGTGATTTTTCAGATGAAATCACAACTATCCCAGTTGGTAGATGGGTAATTCTAACAGCAGAATCAGTAGTATTTACATGCTGTCCTCCTGCACCAGATGATCTCATAGTATCAATTCTTATATCACTATTTGAAATTTCCACGTCCACTTCCTCAGCCTCTGGTAATACAGCAACCGTAGCTGCAGATGTATGAACTCTTCCTCCACTCTCTGTTTCAGGTACTCTTTGAACTCTATGAACTCCACTTTCATATTTTAATTTCGAAAATACATTTTCTCCAGAAATGCTAAGAATAATTTCTTTAAATCCCCCTAATTGACTAGGTGTACTACTTATAGTTTCAACTTTCCAATTAGCTAAATCTGAATAACGTTCATACATTCTCAATAAATCTGAAACAAAAAGAGCTGCTTCATCACCACCTGTTCCAGCCCTTAATTCAAGAATTACTGATCTATTATCATTTATATCCTTTGGTAATAATAATAATTGAAGAGATTGTTCTTGATTTTGTAATCTTTCTTCTAATTTAGATACTTCATCAAAAGCTAAATCCTTGAATTCAGGGTCATTAAATAATTCTTTTGCATCACTTAACTCTTTTTTTGTTTTATTAAATTTTTGAATATGTTCATATATTGGTTTTAATTCTGCATATTCTTTTGAAAACTTTATAATATCATCATTTTTAAGATTTTCATTCAGTTTTGCTTGCAAAAACTCAAAATGAGCTAAAATCTTTTGAATGCGCAAATTAGAGATAATTTGAGACATAGAGCTTTAAAAATAACTTAAGATAAAATTTAAAAAGACTATATTGTTTAAATCATGGAATTTCAACTACAAGAAAATTTTATTTATACAATTTTGTTTATTTTTATATGTTTACTTTTTTTTCAACTAGTTCAACAATATGGTTTATCATTTCTTTATTAGACATTTTGTGTGAAGCTTTTCCTGCCATATATACCATTCCTGCACCTGCTCCACCACCAGTAAAACCAACATCAGTCATAAGTGCTTCTCCAGGACCATTAACCACACAACCTATAATAGAGAGAGACATTGGTGTTTTAATATGAGATAGACGACTCTCTAATTCTCTAACAGTATTTATCACATCAAATCCTTGCCTTGCACAAGACGGACAAGAAATAATATTTACTCCTCTATGACGCAAACCTAAACTTTTTAAAATTTCATAGCCAACTTTAACTTCATCGACAGGATCACTTGAAAGAGAAACTCTAATGGTATCACCTATTCCCATCCAAAGAAGATTACCCATACCAATTGAAGATTTAATTGAACCCGATAAAAAACTACCAGCCTCCGTTATCCCCAGATGGATAGGGGCATCAGTAGACTCAGAAAGACCTTGATAAGCAGCGGCTGCCAAAAAAACATCTGAAGCTTTTACAGAAATCTTAAACTCAAAAAAATCGTTATCTTCTAATAACTTAATATGATCTAATCCACTTTCAATCATTGCCTCTGGACAAGGCTCACCATATTTTTCAAGAAGATTTTTTTCTAGACTTCCAGCATTTACACCTATTCTTATTGAACAACCAAAATCTTTAGCAGCTTTTATAACTTCTTTAATTCTGTCATTTGACCCTATATTGCCTGGGTTTATTCTTAAACAAGCAGCACCAGACTCAGCTGCTTCTATAGCCCTTTTGTAATGAAAATGAATATCGGCAACTATTGGAATTGGGCTTTCCTTAACAATAGCCTTCAATGACTTAGTACTTTCTAAATCTGGACAAGAAACTCTTATTATATCTGCACCTGCATCAGCACAAGAAATGATTTGATTAATTGTTGATTTAATATCAGTTGTCAAAGTATTTGTCATAGTTTGAACTGTTATAGGAGAATCTGCCCCTACCGGTACTGAACCAACCATAATTTTTCTAGTAGATTTTCTGTCTATAATTCGCCAGGGTCTGATTGAATTTAAGTTCATAGTTACCTTATAAGAAAATAAAATTTATTGTTTCAATCATTTTTTTTTGCAGTATTTAAATTTATAGCTTTATTTTTAGAATTTTTAGTTAAGAAATCTTTATTTATTGAAACAAAAGACAATTTATTTTGTATATGTTCGGGATCAATTGAAAAATTCTTCACAACGCTCAAATCTGAACTTAATGGCCCATAAAGATGTCCATTAATTATAAAAAAAACTTTAGTAGCATTACCTGCTCTCAATGAACCAGAGAAAAGTTCACTTGGTATTATAAATTCTTCGTCTTTATTTAAATTTCTTTCAAGATAAATATCACCAGTTTGATCTTTTAGTCTAATCCACGACTTCTCAAAAGCAACTAATATAACTTCAGGCTTTTTTGGTCTCAAAACCAAAGTATTAAACTCTGCATTTTCTACATTCTTGTTTTCTGTAAAAAATAAATTTTCCTTAATTTCAACAGGATTCTCCATCTTTTCTGTTTTAAGAAATAACCCATATGAATTAGGATCAATTTTGGCAATTGGTGAATCCCGGTTTTGAACTACGGGGAAAGTTTCATCTCTGGTAGAATAAAAATTTCCTAAAGATTTCTTTGCAATATAATCTAAGTTTAAAGTTTGGACGTCAAAATTATTATTATTTAACTCAAAAAGTTCATTATTAATATTTTCTAATTCAACGGAACTATAGGGTTCTTGGTCGAGAGGAATGAATTCTAACCTTTGAACATCTACGACTATTAGCATTATCCAATAAATAACACCAAAGAGAATTAAAGATAATGAAAATATTGGTAATAGTTTTTTAAAAAGAAGTAGACTTGAAAAATTTACTTGAAATTGTTTTCCTGAAAATTTGCCAAAATTCAAATTTTTTTTATTATGCTCGTTAAAATTTATAGTTTCTTTTCTATTTTTTTTTGTAGAAACAAAAGAATTTAACTCAGAAGATAAAAAACCAGATTCATTACAAAACCTTTGATAAACAAACTCAGGGTCTAAGCCAAGATATTTCGCATATGCTCTAACATAACCAGCGACAAAACTTTTATTTTCAAAATCTTTTAGTTCACAACTTTCAATTGCTTTTATATAAGTCGCTTTAATTTTTAAATCCTTCTGAACGTCAAAGTAGGACTTTCCTAAAGTTGCTCTTTCTCCTCTTAATAATTCTCCCAGACTTATTTCAAAGGAATCATAACTTTCAAAAAAATTTTTTTCAATTTTATCCAACTTGTAATCCGATAAAAACAATGTTAATCGACTATGTAAATATAGCATTTATAACTTTAATAACAAGAAAAATGATCGAAAATTAAATTTGATCAACAAATGGAATAACTTATTTAATTTTAAATCCTAGCTCAGTTCTGATTTTTTTTATCAAAATGATGTAATTTTTTGGAATATCAGAAAAACCAACAATCCAGTTATAAATATCAACATCATCCTCATCTATGAGTTTATTAAATAAAATTAATTCATTTTTGGAATGATTTGTTTTAAAGTAAGACCAAAATTTACTAAATATCAAATCCATTTCTCTTGTAGATCTATATTTTAAGCGATATTCAATTTTATTTAACATGGTATTTTTTAATAAAAAAGTTTTTTGAAAGAATAAAATAATTAAAATTACATTAAATTAAAACTTATTTCAGATCTATATTTTTATTATATTTGATTGTTTTAAAAAATAAAAATTATTTTAATCTGAGATAAATTGTTATAGTAGTATATAACATTTAGGTTAACTATTGACAAATTAATGCATGATATAAAAAATATTAGAAATAATCCTGAGGATTTTGATCAACAATTAAAAAAAAGGATGATCAATCCGCTAAGTTTTAAAATTCTAGAAATTGATACAAAAAGAAGAAAAAAAATTGAAACAATTGAGACATTAAAATCTTCTTTAAACATATTATCAAAAAATTTTGGAATAAATAAATCTAGTGGAAAATCTTTAGATATAAAAAGATTCAAAGATGAAATAAAAAATAAAAAAAAATTAATTTCTGAACTTGAAACTGAAATCCAAAAAATTGAATTAGATTTAAAGACAATATTGGACAATATCCCAAATGCTTGTAGTTTTGAAGTACCTTTGGGAAAAAATGAACAAGATAATGTTGAGATTTATAAATGGGGTGTAATTGAAGAGAAAACTTTTACTCCAAGACAACATTTCGAGGTTCCTGCTGCTATAGGACTAGATTTTAAATCAGCGGCTAAAATTTCAGGAAGTCGGTTCTCTATTTTGCAAGGAGGAATTGCAACTCTACATAGAGCTATTTCTCAATTCATGATTGATAAACATATAACCGATCATAATTTAAAAGAAGTATCTATACCAGTATTGGTTAAAGAAGAAATGATGTATGGAACTGGTCAACTACCAAAATTTTCATCTGAAAGCTATAAAACATCAGATGGTTGGTGGTTGATACCAACTGCTGAAGTGCCCTTAACGAATTTAATTGCTAACTCAATTATTTCGTCTGATGAATTACCTATGAGATTATGTGCAGTTAGTCAATGCTTTCGCTCTGAGGCTGGTAGCGCAGGTAAAGATACAAAAGGAATGCTAAGGCAGCACCAATTTGAAAAGGTTGAAATGGTAACATTTTCTTTACCCGATAAAAGTAATGATGAACATCTGAGAATGACAAATTGTGCTGAAAGCATTTTAAAGGAATTAAAGCTACCATTTAGAAAGGTGGAATTATGTTCAGGTGATTTAGGTTTTTCGGCTAAAAAAACTTTTGATCTGGAAGTATGGTTGCCAGGACAGAAAAAGTATAGAGAAATATCTTCAATATCAAACTGTGGAGATTTCCAATCAAGAAGAATGAATGCTAGATTTAAAAACAGCTCAGGAAGTAAACCTATATTCCTTCATACTTTAAATGGTTCGGGATTGGCTGTTGGTAGATGTCTTATTGCTATTATAGAAAATTATCAAACTGATGATGGTAAAATAAAAATACCAAATTGCTTATCAAAATATCTATCTGGTGCAAAATATTTAAATCAAAACGGGTATTTAATTTAAAACATAGTTTATATCAAACATAATTATTCGAAAGAAAAATCGTCGGAATGTACAAAAATTACTTATTCAATTTTGAATGTTTTCTTCAAAAAAATAAATAAAGCATATGAAAAAAAGTTAAACTTAGAATTTTAATAAAGGATTGTAAAAGTATCATCTATGACATCTGTAAGTGAAAACCAAATAAAATTTATATTAAATTTAAAAAGAAAGGGAATTAAAAATAAAGATGTTCTTAGTGTAATGGAAACAATTGACAGAGGATTATTTTTAGAAGGTATTTTTCGAGATCGGTCTCAAGAAGATATACCGCTTCCAATCAACTGTGGCCAAACTATCAGTCAACCATCTATTGTGGCAAAGATGATTGAAAAACTAGAAATTAACAAAAACTGTAAAGTTTTAGAAGTGGGAACAGGTTCAGGTTACCAAACCGCAATACTTTCAAGATTGTCAAGAAGAGTTTATTCAATAGAGAGACATGAGTTTTTGAAAAAAAAAGCTGAAGAACTATTACTAAAAAATTATTTTAAGAATGTTACATGTATTTTTGGCGATGGATCTTTGGGTATGAAACATCAGGCACCATTTGATCGTATAATAATTTCTGCTGCTGCTGAAGATATTCCACAAACATTAATAAAACAACTCAAATATGGTGGCATAATGGTTTTACCTGTAGGATTTTCAATGGAGGAACAAACTCTAATAAAAGTAAGAAAAGATAAAGATCAAACTCATTATGAAGAATTTTTCAAAGTAAGGTTTGTACCTTTAGTTGAGGGTTTACAAAACATAAGGAATTATCAGAATGGGTAAAATAGGAATAATTTTAATTTTGGTGTCTACTACTATATTTTCATGCAAATCAAATATTAATTCTAAATCAGAATATCAATTTGGTAATAATTTAAGTTATGGATCTATTTTAGAAAGACCTCTTCCAGATAACAGAGGAATTATTACTTATAAAGATTACCAAATATTGGTAGCAAGTGGTAATGAAACTGTAAAGGAGATATCAGATAGGCTTAACATTGATACTAATAGGCTCGCGTCTTATAATGGGGTACCTTCAACTTATCTACCAAGGAAAGACGAAGTTTTAGCACTTCCCATAAAATTAAATGGAGATTTAAATAGTTATAGTTCTGATTGGACTATCGAGGAAACAAGAAGTTCAATAGAAAATATTCCTAATGAAATTACTAATTTTGGAACACCAGATAATCCTATAAAACATAGAGTAGAAGCTGGTGATACTGCGTATTCTATCGCAAGATTGTATAGTGTTTCTGTAACTTCTTTAGCAAAATGGAATGGTTTAGATGCTGATTTAAATGTAATAATTGGAAGAGAACTCATAATTCCTGTAATTTTAAGTAAGAAAAATACTAAGCCTGAAGTTTCATCAACTAAGCCAAAAGAAAAAGTCATTTTAGAAAATAAACCAAAAGAAGAAACTCTCTTAGTAATACAAAATAAAAACGATAATGAAATTAAAGATGATAATAAATATAAAAATCAAGATACAGTTCTTAAATTTACAAGACCTGTTGATGGTAAAATACTTAGAAAATACAATCCTACATCTGTTAATAATAAGAACGAAGGAATTGATTTTACTGCAGCTCAAGGTACTCCAATAAAGTCAGCAGCAGCGGGTGTAGTAGCTCTAATTTCTGAGCCTGTTGGCGGATTAGGTAAAATAATTCTAATAAAGCACAAAGACTCTATCATTAGTATCTATGGAAGAGTAAAAGATATAAAAGTAGCTAAAGGTGATCGAGTTAAACCTGGTCAAGTTATTGGAAATGTAGAAAAATCATCTATAGATGAAGAAAAACAAAACTATCTACATTTTGAATTAAGAAAAGGAACTGAAAGTCTTGACCCGGAACCATTATTTAAGTGAAATTTCTTATTATGAAAAATTAAAGATTGATTTCATACTTTCCTGCTAAGAACAATATAAATTGCCATGCAACTCTACCAGATCTAGCACCTCTTGTTTGTTGCCATTCAATGGCCTCCTTTATTGTTTCTTCATTACTTATTGGTATTTTATAATTATCTTTGTAATTAATTATGATTTCGATAAATTGATCCTGTGAAAATGGGTAGAATCCTAATATCAATCCAAATCGATCTGATAAAGAAACTTTTTCTTCTACCGCTTCAGTTGGAGAAATAGAAGAGGAAACATTTTCTGACATATCTCTAGGAATTAAATGTTTTCTATTTGAAGTGCAGTAAAAGATAACATTTTTTGGTTTTTCAATCAAACCTCCATCTAATAATACTTTTAATATTTTAAAATCATCATTTTCTTCAGAAAAAGAAAGATCGTCACAATATATTATAAAATTATAATTATCCTCTGTTTGTTTCAGTATAGATAATAGTCTATCTAATGATGAAATATCCTCTTTTTTTACTTGTATAAGTTTAAGAGAATTATAATCTGAAGAAATTTTATTATGTATCAACTTTACCAATGAAGACTTACCGGTACCCCTGGCACCCCATAATAAAACATTGTTAGCAGGAAATCCCCTCGCAAACTTTAGTGTATTATTATAGAGTGTCTTTTTATTATGATTTATACCGATGAGCATCTCTAAAGTTAATAAGTTACTATTCTCTATAAAAATCAATTGATCTGGGTTGGTTTTCCACACAAACAAATTTGAACTATTCAAATTTTGTAAGTTTATAGGAGGCGGTATAAGTCTTTCCAGCGCATCTGCTATTCTTTTTAAATTTTTATCCTCAAAAGAATTCATAATATTTGGGTTAATTTCTATATTTTTTCAGATTCATTATCAAAGAAATCGTCCTTATCTAAATTTTCTTTTCTGTTTTTCTCAACCCATTTAACTAAAACTACTGAAATTTCATAAAGTGCATACACAACTGTAAATAAAATAATTTGAGTAATTACATCTGGAGGAGTAACAATGGCAGCAAGTACCAAAATACCAACAACTGCATATTTTCTGGACTTAGCTAATGCTTCAGATGAAATCAAGCCAGCCTTACCCATTAAGGTTAGTAAAACAGGTAACTGGAAGCATAAGCCAAATGCAATTATGAATTTCATTGTAAGCCCAAGATATTCATTGATAGTTCCAAGATACGTAATACCTACTAGGTCAGAAAAGTCTTCATTATTTTGTTGAAAGCCAAGAAAAAAATCAAAAGCTAATGGCATAACTATATAAAATGAAAATGAAGCTCCTAGTAAGAATAATATTGGAGAAGCAATCAAAAAAGGTAAAAAAGCTCTTTTTTCGTTCTTATAAAGTCCTGGAGCAACAAATTTCCACATCTGTAAACTAATATACGGAAAAGACAAAATAAAACCTCCAAACAAGGAAATCCTAATATTCACCATGAAACCCTGCTGTAACCCGGTAAAAATAAGATCAGGTGCTTGACCATTTAATTTTAAAATATTCACAATAGGATTAGCCAAAAAATTGAAAATCGGGGTAGCGATTGTGAACGAAAATACCATACATATTGCAAAAGCTACTACAGATTTTATAAGTCTATTTCTTAATTCGGCTAAATGCTCAATTAGTGGAGCTGAACTCTGATCGATATCGTCACTGTCATTTTTTTCATCATTCATTAATCAAAGTCCTTAGTAAGTTAAATAAACAAAAAATTAAGTAATTTTATGGAAAAAGATTAGAAATTTTTATCTTTTTTGTTTTTGCTATCTATGTTTAATTTTTTTTCAGCAAGCTTATCACCTTTAAAAGAAAAGTTTCCTGTTGATTTAATTGATTCTTCTATGGGGTTTATTTTTTCTTTAAATTTTTGTTCTAAGTTTTTTTTGGTTGGTAATTTTGTTTTTTTATGAAAGTCCGTTATAGAATTTAACGTTCGACTAGCATCCTTTAAGCCACTTTCATTAGCAGCTTCTTCCATGCTCTTCGAAAACTCCCTCGCCATTGCTTTAATTTTTCCAAAAAACCTACCAACTGTCCTAAAGAGTTGTGGTAACTCTTTTGGTCCTACTACAATTAAAGCTGTAATTCCAATAACTAATAATTCTAACCAACCAAGATCAAACATGAATTAGCACCAATTTTTAAAAATTTAACTCTTATCCTTTTCAGGGGTCACATCTTTAACATCCGATACAGCTTCCTGCTCTGCTTCTTCAAGTTCCGCTTTTCCTTCATTAATACCTTTTTTAAAGCTAGTGATACCTTTTCCAACTTCTCCCATAAGACCTGAAATTTTTCCTCTTCCAAATAGAACAAGAACAACGACAGCAATCAATAATATTCCAGGTAATCCAATATTATTTAACATTAAAATACTCCTGTTTTGAATTTAAATTACTAAATTAGTTTAAATATCTAGTACATAACTATATCTTTAAAAAATAAAAGTAAATATATTGGTGGATATAAAAAGTCATAAAAACTATTTTAAAAAAACAAAACAACGATCTCTTCTCATTGATAACCATAAAGGTGTTTCTATATCTGGCAAAAAAACACCTGGAATAGAAGCCTTTAGCTTTGATCCATCTCTTTCCATAATGAATTCTATTATACTTTCTTTACCAATGAATCTTGAAAAAGAAACTTTACCTCTCGCGGGCACACCATCTTGAATAGTAGGGCTAGGCCCTTTACCATTTCTATCAAAATCTATTTTTAAGTGTTGAGGCCTAATAATTATCTCTACATCAGAGCCCTCTTTAAAGCCAGGTGTTATAAATGGACCAAAAGGAGTTTCAGTTCTTCCATTTTTTACCTTACTATGTAATGTGTTTATATCTGAAAAAAAAGATGCTACATTTTTGTCTATTGGCTTATTATAAATATTATAAGGAGCCCCTTGCTGAATAATTTTACCATCTCTCATTAATGCAATATTATCAGCCATGTTCATAGCCTCTTCAGGTTCATGAGTAACAATTAATACTGCTACCCCTTCATTTCTGAGTATTTCAATGGTTTCATCTCTTATTTCATCTCTTAATCTCTTATCTAAACCAGAAAAGGGTTCATCCATCAGCATTACCATAGGAATCCTTGAAATTGCTCTAGCAAGAGCAATCCTTTGCTGTTCTCCGCCAGAAAGTGTATGTGGATATTTTTGTTGAAACCCATCCAGACCAATTTTTTTTAGAAGATGGTTTGCAGAAAAATTACCCAAAGATTCATATTTTTTTTTTGGTATTCCAAACTCTATATTTTTTTTTACTGTTAAATGAGGAAAAAGAGCAAAATCTTGGAACATAAAGCCAATATTTCGTTTTTCTGGAGGTAAATGACAAACCTTAGGTTTTGATATCAAATTTCCATTTATTTTTACTATCCCACTATCTTGTGTCTCTAATCCAGCTGCAATCCTTAAAGTTGTAGATTTACCACAACCAGAAGGACCTAAAAGGCAAGTAATTTTACCTGGTAATATCGACAAGTTTAAATTTTCAACCACATTTCGGCTATCAAATTTTTTTGAAATATTAATAAGTTCTAATGAATAATCTATTTTCATAAATGAGGTTGCAGCTTATTGTAGATATATGTAATTGATAAATTTTTAAATAGTTGAGTTAACTGCTCCTCCATCTAAAAGAATGTTTTGACCTATTATGAAACCAGAATGTTGGGAACAAAGAAATGCACAGGTATTTCCAAATTCTTCAATTGTACCATATCTACCAATTGGAATAGTATCTTTTCTTAAATTTCTAGCCTCTTCAAATGAGATTTTTTTTTCTTTACTCATTGCCTTGTCCAAATCAATTAATCTTTTAGTGTCATGCATTCCGGGCAAAAGGTTGTTTATTGTTACACCAAACCTTGCCACTTGCCTTGATGTTCCCGCTACATAACCTGTAAGGCCAGTACGTGCAGAATTAGATAAGCCTAAAGCTGGAACAGGAGCTTTGACAGCTTGACTCGTAATGTTAACAATCCTACCCCATTTTTTTTCAATCATAATAGGTAAAACTTTTTTAATAAGATCAATTGGAGTCAACATATTAGAGTTTAAAGCTTTTAAAAAATCTTCACGAACCCAATCAGACCAAATACCTGGAGGAGGCCCTCCAGCATTATTTATTAATATATCGGGTGAGTCAGAAGCTTCTAGTATTTTATTTTTTCCCTCTTCCGTGGTAATATCACATGTTATTGCAGTAATTTTTACGTTATGTGAGGATAATTGATCTGCAGCTTTTTCAATATCTTCTTTTGTTCTCGAACAAATTGTTAAAGATACACCAGCTTTTGCTAGAGCTTCAGCGCAACCAAATCCTAATCCTCTAGAAGAAGCGCATACTATAGCTTTTTTTCCTTTAATGCCTAAATCCATAAATATCTCTCTTTGTAAAATTAATAATAATTTACATACTATCTAAAATTTATAATGTATGATAGATGTTATTTACAAAGTTTTAAGGATTACATCACTACTCAAATGTAATCAAATGATATATTTTAAAAATCAGACTTATTTAGCTTAAAAATTCAATAGTCATGAAAATTTCTTGTACAGCCACTAACGATATATTAAGGAGAAGAACTTTTGCAATCATTTCACATCCTGATGCAGGTAAAACAACTCTTACTGAACAAATTTTGTTAGAAACTGGTGCTATAAATCTTGCTGGTCAAGTTAGAGCAAAATCATCAAGCAAAAGGACTATTTCAGACTTTATAAAAATTGAAAAAGAAAGAGGTATTTCAGTTTCTACATCTGCAATGTCGTTAAAATATAATGACTTTAGACTTAATTTGATAGATACACCAGGTCATGCTGATTTTTCTGAAGATACATATCGCACCCTTACAGCAGTCGATTTTGTAATAATGATTATAGACGGTGCTAAAGGTGTAGAAAGTCAGACTAAAAAATTATTTGAAATTTGTAGACTTAGAGATCTACCAATAATTACATTCTGCAATAAAATGGATAGGGAGAGCCGTGAGGTTATAGATATTATTGACGAAATTCAAGAGTTGCTTGCTCTTGAGATCTCTCCAATAAATTATCCATTGGGTAAAGGTAATGACTTTATTGGTTGTTATGAAATTAGTGATGGAAATATTGAGTTACTAATTAAACAGAATAAAAATGTAAGAAATGAGACGACAATTATAAATTCTAAAACTAAGAATTTAGAATTTTCTAAAATTTTCAAAGGTAAGTTAGACGAAGAATATGATCAAATAAATACTATTAAGTCATTAACGTCCGAATTTAATATAAGTAACTTTCTAGAGGGTTCATTATCTCCACTTTTTTTTGGATCAGCAATTTATTCCTTAGGTGTAAAAAGATTGTTAAGATCAATAATAGAATACGGCCCTTGTCCACAACCGAGAAAAAGTATAAAAAGAATGATAAAACCAGAGGAACAAAAAGTTACTGGTTTTGTCTTTAAAGTTCAAGCAAATATGGATCACAGACATAGGGATAGAGTTGCTTTTGTAAGAATATGTTCTGGTAAGTTTAAAAGGGGAATGAAACTCTATCATGTTAGGACAAAAAAAATAACGACAATTTCTAATCCAATTTTATTCTTAGCTAAAGATAGGAATTTAATTGATGAAGCTTGGGCTGGTGACATAATTGGTATACCTAACCATGGCCAATATACAATTGGTGATACATTTACTGAAAACGAAAATATCAAATTTCTAGGCATTCCATCTTTTGCTCCTGAGGTGATGAAAAAAATTACTACAACTGACCCTATGAAATCAAAACATCTAAATAAATCCTTAGATCAATTTGCAGAAGAGGGATTAATTAAATTATTCAAAACAATTTTGGGTGATCATAAAATCGTCGGTGTAGTTGGAATACTACAATTTGATGTATTACAGCATAGAATACAATCAGAATATAATATACCAGTCAAATTTGAAGACACCCAATATAAGACAGCAAGATGGCTAAAAGGAGAGCAAAAGCAAATAGAAAAATTTGCTCAAGAAAATATAAACCAAATGGCAAAAGATAATGATAATGATTACATATATCTCATCAGAATTGACTGGGACTTAGAAAAAAGCATTCGAGAAAATCCTGACATTTGTTTTAATAAAGTAAAAGAAATTAATTATGAGAATAATTAATCAACAAAAGCTTTTTCTATTACAAAATGCCCTGGGTTAGAATTTGATCCTTCAACCATTCCTTTTTTAAGGCATATATTTTTATGATCCTGTAACATATCAAGACTACCACAAATCATAACTCTATCAGTTTCCACATTTAGATCTGCCCCAGTATTAATTTTAAATTTTCCATTTTGTAGCCATTCAGTCATCCTACCCATCGATGGTGTGTCTTCTCTTGTTGTAGTTGATATAAGCTTTAATTTATCACTAATAATTTCACTTAATAAATTTTCATTATTAGTTTTCTCATAAACTTTTTTCCCATATTCTAATTCATCTTTATATCTACAAGTATGCGTAAGAATAACCTGTTCAAATTTTTCATAAGTTTCTGGATCTCTTATAACACTCAAAAAAGGTGCTATTCCAGTTCCTGTAGAAAACAGGATTAATCTTTTAGATGGTAATAAAGCATCTAAAACCAATGTACCCACAGATTTAGGTTTTAAAAAAATACTATCTCCTTTATTCAAATTTTGAAGCCTTGATGTCAATGGACCATCACTTACCTTGATAGAGTAAAATTCTAAAATTTCATCCCAACTAGGTGATACTATTGAATACGCTCTGAGTAATGGCTTATCACCATTTTCTAAACCTATCATTACAAACTCACCAGATCGAAATCTTAAGTTTTTGGGACGTTTACATTGAAAAGAAAAAGTCCTTTTAGTCCAGTGCCTAATTGAGAAAACTTCTAACTTCTCAAGTCCTAAATATGATTTTCTAGATGTACTCAATCAATCCTCATCTAAACAATTAATTTACCTTACATTGATGTTTCAGATAATACAATTAACTTATTAAATTAGAGACTTAAGTAAAGATTATTTTTTGGAATAAAATTATGCTTTAATAGAGTTAAATTATTTTTAACTTATATCTATTCTATGAATACAAATTGAAATTTGAGGTTTTTTACCTATCTCATTTTTAAAAAATTTATTCAAAACTCTCCTCACCTCTGTCTCAAAAAGATAATTTTCACAATTCTTTAAACTTTTAATTTTATTATTAATAAAAAAGTTAATTTCATTTTCTAGATGGTTAATAACTTCATTCTTAAAATCAATAGTGGTGGATACACCAATAAAGTCCAACACAAAATGAGTATAAGGGCTGACATCATTTATCAAAATAGAGACGTTGACAATCCCATTATACATTAGTTTCTTTCTTTCGGATACTACTCCTTCCTCTTCATCAATTAGTAGAGATCCGTCTAAGAAAATCCTACCATGCTCTACTTTATCAATAATTGAGGCACTTGAACTATTTGAAATTTGAGCAACATCACCATTTTGCACTAAAAGTGTTTTGATACCTGCCTCTTTTGCTATCCTTATATGCTCTTTCAAATGTCTAAATTCCCCATGCATGGGTATAAATAAATCAGGCGAAATTAAATTGTGAAAAATTTGTAGATCAGGTTTATTAGCATGACCAGACACATGAAATAATCCATTTTTATCCTCTATAACTTGAACTTCCTTACGTTCAAGTTGGTCTATTATATAAGAAACACGAAGTTCGTTACCAGGAATAGTTTTTGAAGAAAACAAAAAAACATCACCTTTACCAATTGTAAAGCCCATGTAACCTTCTCTAGCAAGTTGAGCAGATGCAGCTCTTGGTTCTCCTTGGCTTCCACTTGCTAAAATTAATAGATGACTTTTAGGGACCAATTTTGCAGCTCTTGGTGAAAGAATATCAGGAAAGTCTTTAAGTATTCCACTCTCTTTTCCATAATTTATCATATTATTCATTGCTCTGCCAAATACTACTAGTGACCTTCCCGATTGATGTGCTGCAGATGCTAAGGTTTTCAATCTCGCTAAATTAGAAGCAAAAGTAGTAGCAACGATTACTCCTTTTACTTCCATAAATAATTTTACAAAATTATCAAGTAAACTAGCTTCTGAACGACCCTTATGTTCATTAAAAACGTTAGTGCTATCACACACCAATGTATTGATACCTTTTCTTCCAATTTTACTTAATAATTCATTATTAAATGGTTTTCCAAGAACTGGAGAATGATCAACTTTAAAATCACCCGAGTGAAAAATTCGTGAACATGGGGTTTCTATAACTAAACCCGATGCTTCTGGAATAGAATGAGAAATATTTACAAATCCTACATTAAAAGAGCCAACTTTTATCATTTTTGGGTAATGATCTACTATCCTAACTAGTTTAGTATTTCCTCCACCTTTACTTATTTTAGACTTTGCAATTAATGCTGTAAATTTTCCACAATAAATTGGAGCTTCTATATACTCAAATAAATGGGTAAGAGAACCAATGTGATCTTCATGAGCATGAGTTATAAATATTGCTTTAAAATTACTTATATTATTTTCAATAAATGAAGTATCCGGCATTATAAGGTCTACACCAGGTGTATACTCTGGATCTGGAAAAGTTACTCCAGCATCAACTAAAATATAATCTACCTCTTTACCA
>CACOBR010000012.1 GCA_902625475.1 uncultured Alphaproteobacteria bacterium | reverse complement strand
TAATCAAGTTTTAAATATTAAAGATTTTTATTTTAAAACAAAATTCAAGGAATTATTTTTCATCTTACATCACCTTCAGAAAAAACGCATAAGGCACGAGTTTCAGAATCCAACAAAAAATCTCCTCTTTTTATTAATTTTTTCAAAGCAACAAAACCTGCTGAACTAGATTGAGAGATGTGTATTCCTCTTTTTGATAAGAATTGATTGCCTTTCATGGATTCAGTCTCTGTAATGCTCACAAATGCGTTAGCCGTTTCTGAAAGTGAATAAAAAGCATGCCGTGAAGGATATTTGCAGTCTAGCCTTCCCATATCGGATGCATGCCCCTTAACTACTACAGGTTTACCCTTTAAAATTGATTTTTGCAAACAAGGCGCATATTCCGGTTCTACTATAATGATTATTGGTGAATATCCCAATTTTTTTCGACAATATGAAGCAAATGAAGCAGCTAGTCCACCAACACCTGCTTGTAAAAATATATGTGTAGGATTATTTCTGATTTTTTTTAAAGCTTGGCTTATTGAAATTAGATAACCTTCCATTACGTCCAATCCTGTATCATAATTTTCCCAGGTTGAGTCCGAAATTAAAGTCCAATTATTTTTTTTTGAATCATGGATTGCTGCCAGTAGAGACTCATCATAGGTACCACCAATTATTGATACTTTAGCTCCTAATGCCTCAAGTTGACGAATGAATTTTCTTGGTACATTTTTTGAAACATAAATAATAGATTTTGCTCCAAATAATCTCGCACCTGCAGCCAGTGACAAACCGTGATTTCCTGCACTTGCAGTAGAAAATGTAACTCCTTTCAATTTTTGTTTGGCCTTTAGTAGTAAATTATTATCATTGTGATCTATCAAATTTCCCAAAGCAATTTTTGCTATAGTGTATACTGCCCCTAGAGCTTTAAAGCTTCCAAGACCCAATCGCTTAGTCTCATCAATAGCAACTAATGATTTAATCCCCATCTCATCAGCAATTTTATCAAGATTAAGTAAATTTACTTCGTCTTTGATTGGACATTTATTAAAAAAAAGAAAAGGTTTTTCAATATCATTGGTAACTGCTCTATTTGATAATGGGTCTTTACCTTTATTTAAACCTTTTGAGAAAAAAGAATTGAGTACTATTTTCAAATTTAGATCAAACCAATTTTATACTTAAAATGAATTACTTTTACTAAGCTCAGTATTTAACATAAAAGTTAACATAATTAATAGGTAAATTTTCAATTAATAAATCTATTTATCCTCTTTTTTCTTATCTTCTGGTAAAATTTGTTTTTTGGTTGGAGTAGAATTTACGATTTTTTTTACTACACCATTTATAGATGATCCATCCTCGATTGCTAGTATTTCATAAGTAATTTCAGCGTCAACAATTGCTCCTGAGTCTAACCTTATTGATTTACCTTTAATTTTACCTTTGAATTTACCACTTATAACAATTTCATCAGCATTAAGGGTTCCATCCATTGAGGATTCAGGACCTAAAATTACTTTTTCTCCATTTATATTACCATTGATACGGCCGTCAATCTGCAATTCTCCCTTGCATGTGATTGAACCTTTAAGACTAAAACTATTAGCTAAAATAGAACTAGAAAATTTTTGATCTGAAAACAAATCTGACTCCTAAATATTTTAAAATTAAAATTAATCACTCCACAATGATACAGCTAATGTAGTCTGATTTTTTAAACTACCATTAAAATGCTTTTGCATATCAATCAACCTTGCTCTTACTCTTCTGCCATTTTTTATACTGCAATTAAGCATATTGGCAATTTCAGAAGGTAAGAAACCTAGCTGCTCTCTAACTTTTCTTTTAAGTCCAAAAAAAGAAGAATTTATATCAGCCCAAACAGATACTCTTCCGTCCTGTTCTGCTTCAACTCCTAACCAATCCCCTAAATTTAAATATTTTGAATGTTCTGAATCGCTTATTGATTCAAGTTTTGCTTGATCTACTAAATACATTATCTGCTCCAATTATGGCCTATGTTTATTATTTTTTTTGTTAAGATATACATATTTTAATCTATTAGTGTATAAATTATTTTAGAATTATACCCTTAAAAACATTGGATTATGGCACGAAAGCAACACTTCTTATTACATTTATAATATTAAAATTACTGCATTTTTCATACCAATATTTTAAAAAAAACTATAAGTTGATATTTAAAGTTAAACTCTTCATACATATGGTATAGCGATTATCAATTAATACAGTTTTAGTTTGAAATGGCTTTAAAAAAAAAGGAATGATAAATGATAATAGGGTTTATTGGTTTAGGCAATTTAGGAGAAAAATTAGCAGCTACACTTTTAAGAAATGGTTTAGACCTAATCATTCATGATAAATTTAAAGAAATTGGTTCAAAACTAATTACTTCTGGAGCTAAATGGGAAGACAAGCCAATTGAGTTAGCGAAAAAAAGTGACATTATAATTACTTGCCTGCCTTCACCAATAATTTGTGCTCAAGTTATGGAATCTGAAATTGGAGTAATAAAAGGATTTTCTGCAGGTAAAATTTGGCTTGAAATGAGTACAACAAGCAAGTCAGAAGTTTTAAGAATATCAAAATTAGTGTCTGAAATAGGTGGATATTCAGCAGACTGTCCTGTTTCTGGTGGTTGTCATAAAGCTGCAACAGGAAATATTTCAATTTTTGCTGGTTGTGATAGGGAGGTTTTTGAAAAGATTAAATCAATACTTTTTATAATGGGAAAAAAAGTTCTCCATACTGGAAATATTGGTACTGCCTCGGTTTTAAAGGTAATGACTAATTACTTAGCTACAGCAAATTTAGTATCTTGTTGTGAAGCATTGACAACCATGAAAGGCGAAGGATTAGATCTGGCAAAGACATTCGAAGCAATAAAAATCTCATCAGGAAACTCTTTTGTGCATGAAACAGAAAGTCAAGTAATATTGAGTGGAAGTAGAAATATTAATTTTACAATGGATTTAGTTCTTAAAGATATTGAAATATTTCAACAAGTGGCGGATGAAAAAAAAATACCACTAGAAATAGCTCCAAAATTAATAGAAATATTTAAAGATGGAATATCAACATATGGCAATGGAGCATTTTCTCCATCCATAATTAGAAGACTAGAAGATAAAACTGGTCTCCAAATTTTAAGTGATGGTTTTCCAGAAAATATTGAAGATGAAGATGATGAAGTCACGGGGTACGAAGTTTGATAAAAATTATAGCTCTTTTGAATTATAATTTGGTACTAAAGACACATGGTTTATTGAGAAATATTCATAATTTTTCTGTTTTATAAATAATAAGCTATTTCATTATTACCAATATTACCTACCTAAGAATATATACGCCCCATATAAATAAAAAATGGCTCATAATGATACCTTTGTTAGTTGTAAAAAATCTAAATAAGGATTTTGAAAGTTCTGGTGAAAGTTTTGAAGTTTTCAAAAGCTTAAACTTTGAAATCTATCCAAAAACCTCAACTGCATTATTAGGCGAAAGTGGTAGCGGCAAAACCACATTAATACATTTAATAGCAGGTTTAGAGTCTCCAGACACCGGTTTAATCAAAATAAATAACTTTGAAATATGGAAATATTCAGAACAAAAAAGAGCAGATTTCAGATTACATAATATTGCAGTAATTTTTCAGCAGTATAATTTAATCCCATCATTGAATATTTTAAACAATATAAAATTTCATTCTAAGCTCATTAAAAAATTTGACCAAAATTTTCAAGACGAACTTATAGAATTATTAGGTTTACAAGGTCTTTTAAAAAAATATCCAGAAGAAATTTCTGGGGGGCAACAGCAAAGAGTCGCTATTGCGAGGGCTATTCTTACTAAGCCCAAAATTTTGCTTGCCGACGAACCTACTGGAAATCTTGATGAAGAAAATTCCCTAATAGTTTCCAGAGCTTTAGAGATACTGTTAAATAGGTATAACTCAACAATTATAATTGCGACACATTCGGAAAATTTGGCAAATAGATTGAATAAAAAATTACTAATAAAAAACAAAAAAATAATAGAAATATAAATGAAAATATTCGACGCTCTCTTAATGTATAATTTTCAACATTGGTTCAGAAAACCTTTGCAGTTAATTTTTTTATTCCTAGGTGTATCTTTAGCTACTACTTTATGGTCGAGTATCCAATTATTAAATTCTGAAGCTAAAAAATCCTATGAAAATGCCGTAACAATAATTTCATCTAACCAAAGTCAACTTATTGTTTCAATTAACAGCGATTTAATACCTTTTGAAAATTTTGCTAAACTACGCAGAAATAAATGGCCAGTAACTCCAATAATTGAAGGTAAATTATCTGATAATAAAAAATTAAAAATAATTGGAGTTGATCCTTTTACACTCTCTCAAAGTACTAGCTTTTATAATTCATTTTTTAAAACAAAAGCTAATAATCGTGAATTCTTATTAAATAGAAAAGTAGCATTTGCTTCTTCGGCAACAATTAAAAAAGTTTCGGGTTTAGATTTAAATCTTAAATTAATTGAAACCGACAACTTACTAAAAGATTATTTGTTGGTAGATATCAGCATTGCTGAAGAGCTTTTGAATAGAAAAGGTAAAATCTCGAGGTTTGAACTTACAGGTGCTATACCAAGAGATACAAAAATACTTGATAAATTGGGATTGGAAATAAAAAATTCCGAAATAAATAGTGATCTTAAGCAATTAACCAAAAGCTTTCACCTAAATCTAACTGCTTTTGGGTTTTTAGGATTTATAGTTGGTCTGTTCATAGTCTATTCAACTCTCAACTTATCATTTGAACAAAGAAAATCATCCTTTTATTCTTTTAGACTTATGGGAATTTCTGTAAGAACAATTTTTTTATCTTCTTTAATAGAAATCTTTTTTCTTTCTTCAATTAGTGGTCTGCTAGGAATTTGTTTTGGTCATGTTTTAGCTTCTTTACTATTACCAGATGTAGCATCTACTTTAAACAATATTTATGGTGCTGAAATTAATAATCAGTTAAGTTTTTCTATAAAAGAAATTTTTATTGCTTTATTGATGCCGATCATTGGAACACTTTTAATTTCAACAGGTTTTTTATTTAAAATCTATTTAACTGAAAGAAATACAAATTATAAACATATTTCTAATACTAACTTTTATTATTTAAAAAAATTTACTCCAATCTTAGTGCTTTTTATACTGTTAGTGATAACAGTCATAATTTTAATAAATCCTGCAGAACTTTTCTTAAGTTTCGTATTAATTGCAATATTGATAATAAGTTCTTCTATATTATTGCCTATATTACTAGAGTCGGGTTTATATTATGTTAATTATCGTTTTGAGTTTGAAAACCCAATTTTAAAATGGTTTTTTAGCGATACATTAAAACAAGTAAAAAGAATTTCTCTAAGCCTAAATGCCTTAATGTTATCAATAGCTGTAACCATAGGGGTTGATAACATGGTTAAAAGTTTTGAAGAAACTTTTTCAATTTGGCTAGACAAACGCCTTATAACTGAAATGTATGTAAGAGCAGATAATGATGACCTAGCAATAAAAATAAGTAAAGAAATAATCAAAGAAAAAAATGTGATAAATGTTTATCCAATTGTTGAAACTATGAGTTTTATTAAAGATACAAAAGTGTCAATAGTAGGGTTTAAGCCTCAAAAATTATATTTTGATAATTGGCCAATCATTTCTAAATCCAAGGATATCTGGGAAAAAATTCAAAATTCAAACGGAATTTTGATTAATGAACAACTTCATTACAAACTAAATGTTAATATCGGAGATAATATTAAGATCGCCAATCCCTATAATAGTCTTAATAATTTTAATAGTACTGTTGTAGGAATTTATCCTGATTATGGTAATTCAATCCCACAAATTATGATAAATCTTAATAAATTTGAATATTACTATTCACATATTTTACCACGAAATTTTGCAATCGATATAGTAAAGGGGACCTATGGTTATGTTTCTGAATTAATTCAGAATAAATACGAGATTTCTGATAAAAACATTATTAACCAAGACACTATAAAAGATTTTTCAAAGAATGTTTTTAATAAAACATTTACAGTAACTAGATCTTTATCTGACGCTATGATAATTATAGCAACTTTGACATTATTGACAACCTTGATTTCTCTATCAGAAATTCGCGTTATAAATTTATCACCACTTTGGGCACTAGGTATTACAAGAATTACCCTTTTAAAAATCGAATTTGCACAATTTTTACTGCTAATATTTATAGCTTTGGTTTTTGCTATTCCAGTAGGTTTAATTTTATGTTTTCTTCTGACTAACTACTTAAATGTATCTGCATTTGGCTGGAAATTACCCTACGACTTTTATCCCAATATGTGGGGAAAAACTTTTTTGATTTCATTATTTTGCAGTTTACTTGCTATAATGCTTCCTACTTATTTGATGTTTAAAAATTCTGCATCCCTGATGATAAAGAGATACAAAAATGAATGTTAATTTTATTTTTGTTATATTCCTTTTATTAAATTTCAATATTGGATTAGCCCAAAATGTTAATCATACAGATAATGAACCAGATAATAAAATTTCCAGTCAACGCTTTGATCTTAAGTTTCCAAGAGACCATAATGCGCACAAAGAATTTAAAATTGAATGGTGGTATATTACTGCAAATCTTAAAAATGAAAATGGTGACTCATTTGGAATACAGTGGACACTTTTTAGAAGCAGATCAGAATTAGATAATAATAAAGCAACAAAACACTTCAAAAATCCCTGGATAAGTGATCAAGTTTGGATGGCTCATGCAGCTGTAACTACTAAAAACGGTCATTACTATGAAGAAAAATTTTCTCGTGGAGATACAGGTCAATCAGGAGTAGAAATCTCACCATTTTTAGCCTGGATAGATGACTGGGAATTCTCAAGTAATAATGATTGGTCTAAAGCCTCATTAAAAGCTAATGGTAAGCAATTTTCTTATGAACTTAATCTGGAAAGTGATGGACCACTTATACTACATGGGGATGATGGTAAAAGTATTAAAACAAAAGATGGACATTTCTCAGCTTACTACAGCCAGCCATTCTTTAAAATTGAAGGAAAATTAATTATCAATAATGAAAGTTTTGATGTTCAAGGAAATGCCTGGGCTGATAGAGAATGGTCAAACGCTATTCTAGGTCCCAATCAAGAAGGTTGGGATTGGATTTCTATTCATTTGGATGATGAAACAAAACTTATGATATTTAGGGTTAGAGATAGTAAGAGAGGGGATTTTTATTCTGGAACTTTCGTCTCTGATCAAAAACAAAAAATTAGTTTAGAGGGAAAAGATATTAAAATGAAACCGTTAAAATATTTTAATAGAAAAAATATAAAAAACAAAAAAAAGTCGAAAGTACCCATAGAATGGAATATAGTTATTAAAAGTCATGGTATAGATCTGAAACTTAAAGCTTTAAATAAAAATTCATTTGTTGATTCATTGATACCTTATTGGGAAGGACCAATTACATTAAGTGGGTCCCATCAAGGTTTTGGATATTTAGAAATGACTGGATATTAATTTGTTACGCTGCTTTACCATCTAATACGGCTCCAACTTTAACTTGGGCTTTCTCTTCTTCAACTCCATCTACTGCCGCAACCTCTCTAGTTAATCTTTCAAGAGCTGCTTCATACAACTGTCTTTCTGAATAAGATTGTTCTCTTTGTTCATCATTACGATGCAAATCTCTTACAACTTCTGCTATTGATATTAAATCTCCAGAATTTATTTTTTGTTCATATTCTTGAGCCCTTCTGGACCACATTGCTCTTTTAACTCTAGCTCTGCCCTTTAAGGTACTCATAGCTTTTCCTACTACATCAGGAGATGAAAGACTTCTCATCCCAACTGAATCTGCCTTAGATGTAGGGACTCTTAAAGTCATTTTATCCTTTTCAAAATGAATAACAAACATTTCCATTTCAAATCCAGCTATAACTTCATTTTCAATAGCCTCTATTTTACCAACTCCGTGTGATGGATAAACTACATAGTCGTCTTGCGAAAATTCTAAATTGTTACTCATTTATTATTAATCCTTATTAACAGAAAAAAAGGAACCGATTAATTCGGTCCCTACTAGCAAATTAAAGCCATGATGAAATGGTTATAAAATGGATATAACCTAAGATTCTAGTTCCATAACATTTTTTTGGTAAAAAATCAAATCTAGCTTATTTCTTCTTATTAGTAAATTTAGTCTAGTCTCCTTCACCAGGATTTTCAGAAAAATATTTTTTTAATTTGTCTTCTTCATCAGCTTTGGCGTCAGCTTCAGGTAGTGGATCCTTTCTTATAGTAATTACTGGCCACAACTCTGAATATTTTCTGTTAAATTCAACCCAATCACTTGCTCCAGGATCAGTATCTGGTTTTATGGCATCAGCTGGACATTCAGGCTCACATACTCCACAGTCAATACATTCGTCTGGATGAATAACTAACATATTTTCACCCTCATAGAAACAATCAACAGGACAGACTTCTACACAATCTGTGTATTTACAATCTATACATTTGTCATTTACGATGTATGCCATTTAGTCACTCATAAGATTATGCATAATTACAAGACTACATTTGTCTTATAGGTAGTCAATTTATTTAGTTTAAAAAGATACATAAAAATTATTTTATAAAATTCTCAGTGGTTTTAAGATGGGTAAGTGCTCTTCTTTCTTTTTTATTAGGGCGAGAAAAATTTTGAAAACCTTGATTAACATTACTTTTAATTTTAACCAGTTCTGTTACTGTACTATTCTTCTTTTCATATAAAAACTTAGCCTTACTATATGCATCTCTTTTTTCTGCAAATTGTTTTACTATGATTCTGATAATTTCGTTTGAATTTTTAATTAAAATATCATCTTCTAGTTTTAAGAGTTGAGATTGTTTTTTTAATACCGATCCATTTAAGAAAATCATTTTATTTTCTATTGCTTTTGTGACTTTTGTTCTAGTTTTAAATAAACGAGCAAAAACTAACCACTTATCAATTCTCAATTAAATTTATCCTTTTTCTTTAATAAGTGATGATAGCGCAGCAAATGGACTGTTAGGATCTATCTTTTTACTATAACTATTATTTTTAAGTATGTTAATTTTATTAAGTTGTTTTTTTTGAGGGTTATCATTCCTAATTTTATTATTTTTACTTTTTTGGAAAAAATTTTTATTCTTATTTTTTTTAAAATTAAATTTAAAAATTATCTGATCGATAGTGATGACTTTCGATTCTAGATCATCTTTAAGATTTTTTTCATTTTTATTCAAATCTTCATCTTTAATATTTGTTTCTAAATTTTCTATCTGTTTTGTATCAGCAATTTTCTTAATTTGATCAAAATTCCTTTCAGATTTATAACCTAATTTTTCTAAAATTTCTTTTAACTGAATAAAACTTAAACCTGTAATTGATAGCATTTCTGAAGTTGCTTTAAACCCCTTTTTTGTATCCTCTAACCTTATTAGGTCTGCTAATCTTTCAAGCATATCAATTCTTATAGCCCTGGATCCAAGTTTTTTAAATCCTACTAACTCATAATATGAGTCTTCAACTCCTTCTTTTGCTTCAATTGTAACTAAACCAGGTAAAGGCAGATCCAAATTTTTTTCTAATTGATGAAATTTACTCCACAATATCATCCTTAATCTTGTTGGTTCTGGTTTCAAAAAAAGGGGATTATATATACTGTACTGTCCAAATCTAAAACCATATTTTCTGAATTTTGATCTTGATTCTTGATCGAGACTTTTTACTTCTTTTGTTACACGATCTCTAGACAAAACACCTAAGTGTTCACTCATTGTGAAAACTAAACCAGAAGAAATTCCATTTATTTCTTTATCCTCCATTATAGAGAAAAGATGAACGAAATTTTGTTTAATATAATTATTGATAAAGTATTTAATTCGTGTTTCAACTTTACCTATTAACGTTTCAGGCAGATAATCAAATGTGACGGATTTGACATTTGGTTTATATAACTTATTTCCAGCTGCAAGTTTTCCAACAACACTCTTATTCCAAATAATTTCACCAGAATTATTTAAAAAAAAATCTGTATCAGGGGTCTCATATAATTGATCAACAATTTTCTTAATTTTTGTAATAATCTGATCTTTAGCAATTAAGAGTAATTTTTTATTTTCTATTGAATTATCTTTAATCAAAAAAACAAAGTTTAATCCCTCAACGCGTCCAATTAATTGATCTTCAACAAGAAGATCATTGTTATCATTAAATTCTGCCGTCAATTTTCCCTTTTCCCTAATTGTTTTCAATAATACAGTTGTTCTTTTATCAATAAACCGTTCTATAAGAAGTTCGTGAAGTTTGTCTGAAAGTTTTTCTTCAATTGATTTTGCAGCTTCTTCCAAAAAGGCAGGGTTAACAAACCAGCTACCTCTATTTGCTACATAATTCCATGTTCTTATGTATGACAATCTCCTAGATAATTTTTCGATATCACCATCATATTTATCTAACGATATTATCTTTTTTTCAAGCCATGTTTCAGGTAATTTGCCTTTATCAATTAAAAGCAAGAATATTTCTGTTAAAATTTGTACATGATCCGTTAGAGAAATTTTTCTATAATCAGGTATCTGACAGATCTTCCACAAAAGCTTTACTTCATCACTACTCTTAACTTTTTCAATAATTATCTGATTTTCGGACATTATCTTTAGAGTACTTAGGTCAGTACTTTCTCTAGATTTTACAAGGTTTAAATTATTAGGTTTTAAATTTAAGGATTCAATAAGTGATGAAAGGTTATCAAAAGATAAATTTGAGTTTCTCCATTGTATTTTTTTAATATCTAAAAAATTATGGTTTTCAATATTATGAATTAAATCAAATGATAAAGCCTCACAACCTGCAGTGGTTCCAAATGTACCGTTAGTTGTATATCGGCCTGCTCTTCCGGCTATTTGTGCTAATTCATTTACAAAAAGTTTTCTATGATTAAATCCATCAAATTTAGTTAAGCTGGCAAAACAAACATTTGATAGGTCTAAGTTTAAGCCCATACCAATCGCATCCGTCGCTACAAGGTAATCGACTTCACCACTTTGATATATATTTACTTGTGAATTTCTTGTTTTAGGGGATAAACCGCCTGTAACAATTGCAGCTCCCCCTTTCTCTCTCCTTATTATTTCAGCAATAGAATAGACATCCTCAACAGAAAAACAAACTATTGCAGATCTAGGTTGAATTTTATTTATTTTTCTAGAGTCTACATATTTAAGTTGTGATAACCTCTTTCTTGATAAAAATTCAACATCTGGCAAAATGTTAGTAATAATTTTTTTAATTGAACTTGACCCAAGAAATATTGTTTCTTTTTCACCTCTTAAATTCAGTAATCTATTCGTAAAAATATGCCCTCTATCCAGATCGGCACATAATTGTATTTCGTCAATTGCTACAAAATCAAAAGTTAAATTAATAGGCATTGCTTCAACAGTACAAACCCAATATTTTGGATTTTCAGGCATAATTCGTTCTTCACCTGTTATTAAGGCAACATCTTGCTTCCCACATCTAAGTGAAATTTTGTCAAAAACTTCCCTAGCTAGTAATCTTAATGGAAACCCAATCATACCATTTGAGTGAGTAAGCATTCTGTCAATTGCAAAAAAGGTTTTTCCTGTATTTGTAGGGCCTAATAATGCCTTTATATTTTTTATTGTTTTATTTTTTTTTATCATCAGTTTCAAATTATCATAATATTTAATAATTAGGCCTTGATTCTAACTACTACAAAAATTAATAAAAAAATTAGAAACTGGAAAGAAATATTACTTTAAATTTTTGAGTTTCATTTTACAATATCTAAAAATATAAAAATTAAAATATAAGGAATTCTTATGTCAAATATCTTAGAAGAGGCGATTAAAGCTTTAGAAGAAAAACTTGAAGGTAAAAGTATAGACTTTAGTGCAAAATTTCAAATTGAAGATGAGGGATCAATTGTTGTAGATGGGAACGGTGTCAGAGAATCCTCTGAAGAAACTGACTGTACTCTAATAGCAAGTGCTGAAACTTTTAGAAATATTTTAGAAGGAGAAACAAATCCAACATCTGCATTTATGGGAGGAACTCTTAAGGTTGAAGGAAGCATGGGAGTTGCAATGCAATTAGGAAATATTCTTGGCTAAAAGTAAACTTAACCCATTACCTAGGTTAGGAATTAAACTACTACCTGGAGGGATACTGGATTATGTTCAAACTGAAGATAGAAAATTTATAAGATATGGCTATTGGGAAAAAGGTGATAAAGCTACTGTAATTATATTGCCTGGAAGAACAGAGTATATAGAAAAATACAATACAGTAATACAAGAATTTATAGACAGAAATTTTTCAGTTCTTTGTATTGACTGGAGAGGACAGGGTTTATCACAAAGGCCCCATGGAAGAACAGATATAGGTCATGTTAAGGATTTTTTTGAATACCAAATGGACTTGGAAACTATCCTAGAAAATTTAAAGGATTTCCTAGATAACAGACCTAAAATACTTTTTTCTCATAGCATGGGTGGCTGCATAGGTTTAAGATATTTGTTGAGAGACAATACATTCAAATGTTCAATTTTTTCTGCGCCACTTTGGGGCTTGCCAGTTTCAGAATTTACCATTTCAATTTTAATTCCAATTTTTAACCTCGCAATATCAATGGGCCTGGGTTTGGTTGCTTACCCTTACAAAATTGATGGATTTAACATTCTTACTAAACCATTTGAAAAAAATGTTTTAACAAAAAACCTGGATTTTTATAATGAAATGCGTGATAATTTATTAATTGACCCTCGATTGGGTTTGGGGCCACCTACTTTATATTGGATTAAAGCCCTTAATGATGAATTAAATAAACTTTCAAAAATGCCTCCTCCTGAAATTCCACAGCTTACATTTATGGGGGATTCAGATAAAGTAATTTCAAAAAAAGCTATTTCGTCAAGGATGGCTCGAACTCCTTTAGGGGAATTAAAAATTTTAACTAATTCAATGCATGAAGTATTTTTTGAAACTTCCGATATAAAAGAGGAAATATGGGAAGAAATGGATAAATTTTTGAATAAAATTTTTCCTAATTAAAATTAAAAATATCCCTTTATTGAGATTTATCACACTAAATATATTTACCTAAAATCTTAAGAGCCTCTTTATGAATAGATTGATCACCTGATGCTATAATTCTTCCACTAATATAATCATTTCCACCATTCCAGTCAGAAAAAGTACCACCAGCAGATTTAATAATACATAAAGGTGCTTGAATGTCATATATTTGCATTGAAGATTCAACTATTAAGTCGATATTACCAAAGGCAACTAAACCATATGCATAAGCATCAAGCGAATATCTAGCAAGTTTACAATGATTTCTTAATGCTTCCATTGCTGAATTTTCTTTATAGTTTCCCATATTTGGATCTGTTGTATGTATAATTGCATCACTAATATTGTTGCACTTTTTTACAAAAATCTTTTTAAGATTACCTTTATGTAAATACTCACAAGAGTATTGATTTCCTATAAACATTTCATCAGAAAATGGTTGATATATGATACCAAAAAGGAGCTTTTCTCCTTCACTTAATGAAATTAATACTGTCCAAGAGGTTTGCCCTGCCATGAATCCTCTAGTGCCATCAATTGGATCAATTATCCACGATAACCCACTAGAACCAACAACACTTTGATTTTCTTCACCAATTATTGTATCGTTTGGTCGAAATTTTAAAATAAGATTCCTCATTATAGCTTCAGTATTTTTATCTGCTTTTGATACTGGATCAAAATGTGTCTTGGATTTATTCTCGAAATTTAAATCTGATTTTCTAAAGTAATTCATTGCCTCTTTTCCACCAGCAATGGCTACTTTTTTACCTAGATCCATTAAATCTTTCATATCATTTGTTTTATTTTAAATTAAAAGAATGTATTTTTCATTTTGAAAAGATGATTATTACTCACTGAAACTTTCTATAAAATTGATAAACGTTGGTAATATGGCCTGTACTATAATTTCTACTCCTTTTTCATTTGGATGTAACATATCTTCTTGAAGATATTTAGATAGATCATTTTCATTTTCTATAACAGGAGCCATTAAATTTGGATACAATGAAATATTAAATTTTCTTGATAATTCTGAAAACATCAAATCGAATTTATTCTTATATTCAGGTCCATAATTCTCAATTGATGTAATTCCTATCAGGAGTATTGGTAGATTTTTATCTTTAATTTTTAAAATCATCTTAGTTAAATTTTCTTTTGAAAATTTAGGAGGTATTCCTCTTAACATGTCATTAGCACCCAAAGAGATTGCAACAGCATTTATATCATCAGTTATACTCCAATCAGTTCTAGACAATCCACCTGCAGTTGTATCACCAGATACTCCTGCATTTATTAAAAAAATATGATCCATCTTCTCTAATATTTTTTTTTGTAATTGATTTACAAACCCTTTTTCTTTTGGCAATCCGTATCCCTGAATTAAACTATCACCTATAATGATCAAACGATAATTCTCTTTTTTTTCAGTTGCATGAGCCAAAGAATAGGTTAAGAAAATGAATAAAACTAAAAAAACCTTGTTGTAATTGAAAATTATATTCATATATCCATTCCCACTATATCAGTAATAAAATCTAATGAAAAAAAAAATACTTATCCAGACTGATAATCTATGTTTATCATTTCCTTCAGCAACTGGTAAACTAAAAATACTAAATTCAGTTAATTTTTCATTATATGAAAATGAAACCGTAGCACTAGTTGGACCCTCAGGTTCTGGTAAATCTTCCTTATTGATGCTTTTGGGTGGTCTAGAAGAAAGTGATACAGGTTCAATTATGATTGCAGGTCAAGATATTACAAAATTATCCGAGGATGGCTTAGCCAATCTAAGAAAAAAAACAATGGGAATTGTTTTTCAATCTTTCCACCTAATTCCAACGATAACAGCCCTTGATAATGTTTGTATTCCTCTTGAACTTGCAGGTCATTCAAATATTAAAAATAGAGCAATTGAAATTTTAACTGAAGTAGGCTTAGGAAATAGACTAAATCATTTTCCTTCTCAATTATCAGGTGGAGAACAACAAAGGGTTGCAATAGCAAGAGCTTTAGCTATTAAACCTTTGATAATTTTAGCAGATGAACCAACAGGAAATTTAGATCAAAAAACAGGTTCAAAAATCATTGAGCTCCTTTTGAAATTAAATACAAAAAACAAAAGTAGTCTAGTAATAGTAACCCACTCTACTGATCTTGCAAATAAATGCCAGAGACAGGTTAAATTAGAAAATGGCAAAACTAATGAGAGTAAAAGGTAAAAAGATTGTCTAATTTATCAATATTAAAATTTGCATTTAAAGATCTTAGGGGTGGATTAAATAAATTTTGGGTTTTTTTTATATGTCTGTTTTTTGGTGTTTTGACTATATCTTCAATTGGAACTTTTAGAGAAAGTATAAAATCAGGTTTACAAGAAGAGGCAACAGAAATTTTAGGTGGGGATATTTCTTTGACCTTAGCTTACAGAGTTGCATCAGAAAAAGAATTAGAAGAGATAAAAAAAATTTCTACATCTTTAACTGAAGTGATTTCTTTTAGAAGTATGGTTTCCACGATTAATCAAGAAAACAATTACTATCAAGCCTTAGTACAAGTTAAAAGTGTAGATAAAAATTATCCCCTAGCTGGTAAAATCAAAATAAATCCAGAGCAAAGTATTGAAGATGCTTTAAAAAAGAAAGAAGATAAATATGGAATAATAGTAGAAGACAGTTTGTTAAAGCAACTTAATCTGAAGATAGGTTCAGATTTAATCTTAGGGAAATCTACCTACAATATTAGAGCCACTTTATCGAGTATTCCAGATATTGGTTCTAATGGCTTTAGTCTAGGACCAAAAGTTATCTTAAATACTACTTCACTAAAGAATTCTGGTCTGTTGAACAAAGGGACACTTTTTGAGACAAATTATTATTTAAAAACTGAAAATAATGAGGACTTAGAAAATCTAAAATATTTATTTTTCAAAAAAAATTTTGATAAAGGATTTCGCTGGCGCGATATAAGAAACCCTGCACCAGGTATTGAAGCTGTAGTCAATAGACTTTATTTCTTTTTGACTGTATTAGGAATGTCAGGACTCGTAATTGGAGGAGTTGGTGTAAGCACCTCTGTTTCTTCCTACCTAAATCTAAAAAGAGGGACAATTGCAACATTAAAGACACTGGGCTCAACTACAAATATGTTGAGTAAAATTTACCTTTTTCAAATATTAATCATGTCTTTTTTGGGAACTACTATGGGTGCTATTACAGGAAGTTTAATATTACAATTAGCTGAATCCATACTAATAAAGATTTTTCCGTTTCCTCTTAGTTTAGGCTTTTTCGTTCAGCCTATTTTAATTTCAATGACACTAGGAATACTTATTAGTCTAATTTTTTCTTTGATACCCTTGTTCAATTTTTGTGATATGAAAATCAATTATCTTTACAGATCTCATAGCACCAATTCCAGATTCGAAATACCTAAATTAAAACAAATATTTTATATAGTAACACTTATTTTAACTTTGATTATTATAATTTTGCTCCTATCACCAGATATAAAACTGGCACTTTGGTTTATTTTTGGATCAATAATTTCTTTTATAATATTAAATTTAATGTCTTTTATTATAAAACATGCATCAAAAAGTTTGGTCAGTAGATACAAATTTCATAACATATTATCATTGAAATTAGCACTTGCATCGGTTGGAAGTGAAAATGGAGAAAATAAGTCAGTTTTATTATCTATAGGAATCGGCCTTATAATACTAGCAACTATGGGCCAAATAGAAAAAAATTTACAATCGGTTCTTACAAACGATATACCCAAAAAAGCACCATTATATTTTTTAATAGATATTCAAAAAAATCAAAAAGAAGATCTCATATCCTTACTAAAAAATGAAAAATTAATTTCTGATATTAAAACTGCTCCTATGTTAAGAGGATTTATAACAAAAATTAATGATAAAGATGTTTCAGAATTGAATATTGATCATTGGGCTCTTAGAGGTGATAGGGGAATAACCTATGAAGCTATACCAACTACAGCTGAGAAGATTACAAAGGGTAAATGGTGGCCAACAGATTATGATGGCCCCCCACTGATAAGTTTTGCTCAAACTGAAGCAAATGAGCTAGGGCTAAGGATCGGTGATACTATAACTGTGAATATACTGGGCAGAGACCTAACCGGTACTATTAGTAGTTTCAGAGATGTAAACTTTGCAACAATGGGCATAAATTTTTTAATGGTATTCAACCCCCAATCATTAATGAATGCACCTCACACTAATATTGCTACAGTTTATGCACCTAAGAAATTTGAAACCAAAATTGTACAAACAATAACCCAAAAGTTTCCTAATATTACTTCTGTGTCTGTGGCAGAGACAGTAAAAAAAGTTCAGGATATAATATTAAAGTCCTCATTTGTTGTTAAGTGGTGTGCCCTAGTAATAATTTTCTTAGGCTTTTTTGTAATCATCGGGGCACTTGCAACCTCTGAACAAAATAGATTGTTTGAATCATCGATTTTAAAGACCCTAGGTGCTTCAAAAAAAGTGATATTACTGTCTATTTTATTAAGGTCAATAATCATAGGAAGCTTTGCAGGTCTAGTTGCGATTAGTTTGGGCGCTGTAATGTCACTTGTGGTTGTAAAATACTTCTTGAATGGTGAATTTTATTTTTTTATTTCCTCTGCAATTTTAGTTACATCTATTGGTATTATGATTTCGCTAATTACTAGTATTTTGTTTGCTATTAAACCTGTTAGATCAAAACCAGCAAGAATATTGAGAACTGTTGATTAACCTTAAGTAATTAACAAAAAAATTCAAAAACTACTTGAAATTTATATAAATAACTACGATATTAATGACAGTTTAATCCATAATGTTAAGGAGATATTTATGGCAGAATTTGATTCAATTAGATCGTCTACACGTTCTGACAGTTATGTAAACATTGATAGTGGGCTAAGAGCTCACATGAACAAAGTTTATGGTTTAATGGCAGTTGCAATGATAATTACTGGTGCAGTTGCGTGGTCAATAGGCACATCACCACAACTTGTGAGTGCTTTATTTAGTAATTCAATAATTTCACTTATAGTGATGTTTGCTCCATTAGGTTTTGTGTTTTTTCTCTCAGCAAGAGTTATGAATATGAGCTATTCAGCAGGGCAACTTTCTTTTTGGCTGTTTTCAGCTTTAATGGGTCTTTCTTTATCCACTATTTTTGTTGCATACACTGGTGCATCTATTGCTAATGCTTTCTTTACTACTGCAATTGCATTTGGTGCAATGAGCCTATTTGGTTACACAACAAAAAAAGATTTATCAGGTATGGGTAGATTTTTGTTTATGGGTGTAATCGGTCTAATTGTAGCAATGATAATTAATTGGTTCACACAAAGTCCTGGATTAGAGTTTGCTATCAATGTTTTAGGTGTATTGATATTCGCTGGTTTGACTGCATATGACACGCAAAACATAAAAAATACTTATTTAAGTATTAGAAGTGCCCCAAATGGCGAAGAGATTGCTGCACGTGCAGGAATTCTTGGTGCATTATCACTCTATATTAACTTCTTAAATATGTTTATGTTTTTACTACAATTTATGGGAAACAGAGAATAAAAATTAATTAGATTAGTATTTTAAAGGCCACGAATGTGGCCTTTTTTATTTTATCTTTCCTTCTTTATAATCTACATGTTTTCTTGCTACTGGATCATATTTTTTAACAACCATCTTTTCGGTCATAGTTCTTGCATTTTTTTTTGTAACATAAAAATGACCAGTGTCAGCAGTTGAATTTAATCTTATTTTAATTGTTGTAGGTTTTGCCATTTATATACCCTCTTAAAAGCTATGGTCTTTTTACACTGATAAAAATTACTGTCAATAAGACATTATCCCAATCTATATTAAAGATAAGTAAAATTATTTGAAGAAGATCCTTCACTATAAAAAGGTACTCCCTTTTTGTTTGTACCATTAAAAATTAATTCTTGAACTTCTTTTAAAACAATTCGGGTAATTATTGGGAGATCAAATTCTTTTGTTTTTTCTATTTCTATCCATTGTAAATGACTAAGCTCATCAGAAGCATTTGAAAAATCATCTAAATCACAATTCAAATCTTTAGCTAAACAAATAAAAAAACGGGCATCAAATCTTCTTGGTCTTCCTACAGGGGTAATTGCACGAAAAAAGAATTTAAGTTTTGATACATTTGCTGCAATATTATTTGCATAAAAATCTTCCCATCCTTTTATTTTTGAACCTTTCCAATCATATGAATTTGCAATTTTTAAACCAGTTTCTTCCCATAGCTCTCTAATAACTGTTGCAGCCAAAGATTCTGGATGTGTTAAGGAACAATCGATTGATAAAAGAATTTTTTGTTTATCTGGTAGTGGTTTTGAAAAGGGTACCATGCTATCATTAGAATCATAAGCGCCACCAGGGAAAACAAATTTATTAGGCATAAATACAGCATGTTTTCCTCTTTGCCCCATTAGGATTTTATATTTTTTGCTCTGCTCCCTGACTATAACAATAGTTGCAGCATCTTTAATTTCTGTTGATTTTGTTTTATCCAATCCATTTTTCCTGATTATTAAATTTACCTATTGCAAATTTTAACTTTTTTAAATTTAATTTTAAATAAAAATAAAATCATATGATTGAAAAAACTTATCAACAAATCAAAAAATTAAATATTAAATCAAATATTCCACTCGTAATAGTAGATGCTGACGAAGTAATAGTACACTTTGCTAAACCATTTGTTTTGTTTTTAAAAAAAAGAGGGTTTTTATTAGAACTTAATGGATACACTCTTTGTGACTCAATAAAAAATATTAAAACAAATAAAATTATTAAAAGTGCAAAATCACAAAAACTAGTGGTTGATTTCATAAAAAAAGAGACAAAAAAACAACCTTTAACGAAAGGAGCTTTACAATCACTAAATATTATTTCTAGTTTTGCACAAGTAATTATTCTAACAAATGTACCACAATATGCTTACGAAGATAGGATTTTAAATTTTAAAAATTATAACATTTCATTTCCTGTTATAATTAATGCTGGTCCAAAAGGACCAGCTTTATTAGAACTATGTAAAACATTAAAAAAACCAGCCATATTTATTGATGATAATTTAAGTCAAATTGAAAGTGCAGAAGAATTTGTTCCTAAAATTTATAGATTCCATTTTACTGGGTGTGAACTAGTCCAAAGGCTTCTGCCTAAATCCTTAGCCGCAACACATAATCCTAAAAGTTGGAAAGAAGTAGAATATTTATGCAAAAAACTTTTAATCTAATTTTTCATTAAAGTCTTTAGAGGTATTAATAATTTTTGAGGAATTTTTTTTGGTCTTCTTGTTTTTACATCAACAAAAACATGTATAAATATTATTTTCGCCGCTGTTTTTCTTTCAGGGTCAGAGAATAGACCTATCTCATACTCAACAGAAGAATTACCCAATCTATTTAACTTCAAACCACAGGTTATAATATTGGGAAATTTTAATTCAGAAAAAAAAGTACATCTTGTTTCAACAACTAATCCCACAGTTTCACTTTTAGGAACGTCAAGAGACCCCTTTTTAATTAACCAACCATTAACAACTGTATCTGCATACTCATAAAACACGGCATTATTCATATGGCCATATACATCATTATCTCTCCAACGGGTATTTAGTTGCTCAAAATACGAATAATCTTCTCTTATGGAAGGTACTTGTCTCATTTTAAAAATTTCCTTAAAAAGATTTGATTAAAATATTATAAGGTAACATATGTTGAGATTTAAAGGATTAATTTTTGATAAAGATGGAACACTATTTCATTTTCAAGAAAGCTGGGGAAGTTGGCTTGATGAAGTATTAAAAGATATATGTGAAAACTCTATTTCCAAAAAAAGGCAACTATCAAAAATTTTAGGTTTTAATTTTTCAAAAAAAAAATTTTTTGAAGATAGTCCTTTCATAGCAGGTACAACTGAAGAATTTCTAGCATCCATTGAATCATTTTCAGATAATTTGAAAGGAAAGGAGTTAGAAGAATTCATAAATTCAAAATTAATGCAACTTGTTCAAAAGCCTGTTGGAGACTTAAAAGTATTATTTGAAAATTTAAAATCAAAAAAAATTTTGCTTGGTGTTGCAACAAATGATAATGAAATTCCTTGTAAGTCCCAATTGGAAAAAGAAAGAATAATAAAGTATTTTGATTTTATTGCAGGTTCTGATAGTGGCTATGGATTTAAACCAGAAATTGGACAACTTGAAGCTTTTTGCAGATCGTTAAATTTAAAACCAAGTGAGGTTGCTATGATTGGTGATAGTACTCATGATTTAATTGCAGCTAAGAAAGCAGGTTTATATGCTATAGGGGTTCTTACAGGTGTTGCAAAAAGAAGTGAATTAGAGCTCTATGCTGATAAAATCTTAAAATCTATTAAAGATTTACCAATTTTTTTAAATTTATAAAAAAATATTATTAATTACTTTACTAATAAATCAACTTATCCTCTTATAGAAAAAAAGAGATTCTCTTTATGGATGTTGTAAAAAAATCTAGGTCTGGTGGAAGATCCCGAAATAAAAGAAAAAATAGTCCTTTTTCTATCTCCCAAACACCCTGGTCACTTCCAATTAATAATGATAATTTCATTGAACCTGTAGCATTAGAAGGTGTTGAAAAGATCCATAATACCGCAATGAGGATCTTAGAAGATATAGGAATCGAATTTATAAATGAAGAAGCAAAATCAATTCTTAAAAAAGCTGGATGCAAAGTAGACCCAAATTCAGATAATGTGAAGATGGACCGAAATTGGGTCATGGAAATGATAAAAAATGCACCTCATGAATTCGAAATCATACCAAGAAATAAAAAAAACAAAGTAATTATTGGTAGTCGTCATATGACATTTGTTAATGTCTCATCCCCACCAAATGTTATGGATTTAGATAGAGGTAGAAGGCCTGGTGATTTTGAAAGCTTTAAAGACCTATTAAAGCTAACCCAGTTTTTCAATTGCATTCATGTAGCAGGTGGCTATCCTGTTGAACCTATAGATATACATTCATCAATTAGACATCTAAAGTGTATATATCAAAAACTGATACTTACAGACAAGGTGTGCCATGCCTATTCATTAGGTTCTGAAAGAGTAGAGGACGCAATTGAAATGGTGAGGATAGCGAGCGGCCTTAAAGAAGAAGAATTTCAGAAACAAGCAAGAATATATACTAACATTAACTCATCATCACCTCTTAAACATGATTGGCCTATGCTAGATGGCGCAATGAGATTTGCAAGAAAAAGACAACCTGTTGCAGTTACCCCTTTTACTCTTGCAGGTGCTATGGCACCAGTTACTATAGTGGGAGCTGTTGCACAATCTATTGCTGAAGGGTTAGCTGCTATTGCTTTATTACAGTATATTAACCCGGGATGTCCCGTTATCTTAGGAACTTTTACGTCAAATGTGGATATGAAATCTGGAGCACCAGCATTTGGAACACCAGAATATATTCGTGCAACTCAAATAACGGGTCAAATGGCAAGATATTATAACTTACCATTAAGATCTTCTAATGCTTGTGCTGCTAATGCACCTGATGGTCAAGCTATGTGGGAAAGTTTAAATAGTCTTTGGGCTTCAGCCACCTCAGGAACAAATCTCGTTTATCACAGTGCAGGTTGGCTAGAAGGTGGTTTAATAGCTTCTTATGAAAAATTTGTAATGGATTGCGAAGTTTTACAACAATTTAAAAGATATTTTGAACCTACATTGTGTGATTTTTCAGAGAATGCTTTGGCATTTGACGCAGTTTCAGAGGTTGGCCCAACAGGACACTTTTTTGGATGCCAGCATACTCAAGAAAGATATACAGATGCATTTTATTCACCATTTTTATCAGACTGGAGAAACTTTGAAGCTTGGAGTGAAGCAGGTGGTGAATGGACACATCAAAGAGCAAACAAAATATGGAAAAAAATACTCAAGGAATTTGAACCTCCTCCAATCGAACAAAGTATAAAAGAAGAATTAGATGAATTTGTTGAAAGAAGAATAAAGGAAGGTGGAGCCCCTACAGATTTCTAATAGTTTTTTTTAATCAGTCTATTTTAGATAACAAACTATCAAGTGATTGTTTTGCGTCTCCATAAAACATTCTTGTGTTTTCTTTAAAAAACAATGGATTTTGGATTCCAGAATATCCGGTCCCTTGCCCTCTTTTTGACACAATTACGTTCTTAGACTTCCAAACCTCAAGGACTGGCATTCCTGCAATAGGACTATTAGGATCATCTTGTGCAGCTGGATTAACAATGTCGTTTGATCCAATAACTATCACTACATCTGTGTTAGGAAAGTCATCATTAATCTCATCCATTTCTAAAACAATATCATAGGGTACTTTTGCTTCAGCCAACAAAACATTCATGTGCCCTGGTAGTCTTCCAGCAACAGGATGAATGCCAAATCTTACTTTTTTAGACTTTGCTCTTAATCTTCTAGTTAATTCTGACACCGTTTGTTGAGCTTGTGCAACAGCCATTCCATATCCAGGCACTATTATAACTTGATCAGCATCATTTAAAAGTGAAGCAACACCGTCAGCATCAATTGAGACTTGTTCACCTTCTATTTCTGTTTCAGTTTGAACTTGTGAACCAAAACCACCCAAAATTACACTTATGAAATGCCTATTCATAGCTTTACACATAATATAACTTAGAATTGCTCCTGAAGATCCCACTAGAGCTCCTGTAACGATTAAAAGGTCGTTTCCTAAAGTAAACCCTATAGCTGCAGCAGCCCAACCAGAGTAAGAATTCAACATAGAAACAACAACAGGCATATCAGCTCCACCAATACCCATTATCAAATGCCATCCAATAAAACCTGCTAAAATTGACATTAATATAATTGTCCAAATACCAGATCCATTAAAATATAAAAGACCTAGCAACAAAGAAATTACTAATGCAGCCAAATTCAAACCATGACCACCAGGTAACTTGAAAACTTTTCCATCGATTTTTCCAGATAATTTACCAAAAGCTACAACTGACCCTGTAAATGTAACAGCCCCTATGAAAACTCCTAAAAATATCTCAACAGCCATTATTGATATTTCAGCAGAATTTTTTGATGCTATTTTTTTTGTAAAACCACTTAATTCATTCAAACTACCATTAAAATCTTGTACAAATGATAATTCTAATTGTGCATTAATACCTATAAAAACAGCAGCTAAACCAACAAAACTATGAAGGGCTGCTACCAATTGAGGCATTTCTGTCATCTCGACTTTTTGGGCTACGTAATATCCAATTGCTGAACCAATTAAGATCATTGGAAATAGCAACCAAAAATTACCAGAACTACCTCCAAAAACTGTAAAAAAAACGGAAAGGCCCATACCAGCAATTCCAAACCAAACAGCTCTTTTAGCTTTTTCCTGATTACTTAAACCACCTAAAGAAAGTATAAATAGTACACTTGCTGATATATACGCTGCTGACACTAAGCCATATTCCATAGAAATATCCCTAACCTATGATTTCTGAAACATTGCCAACATACGACGTGTGACTAAAAATCCACCAACTATGTTGATTGTTGAAATTAATACAGAAATGGCAGCAAGAAATATCGCAATCCAACTTTCTGAAGTCATTTGCAAAACTGCGCCTATGATTATTATTCCAGATATGGCATTAGTAACAGCCATGAGAGGAGTGTGTAATGCATGACTCACGTTCCATATAACTTGAAAACCAACAAAACAAGCTAATGCAAATACAATCATGTGCTGCATAAATTCTGATGGTGCATAATTTCCAATTACAAACATAAACAACCCCCCAATACATAATAGAATAGTTTGTTGTAATGTATTTTTCTTAAATTCATTTAGTTCATCAGCTTTGATTTCTTCAGCTGTTTTTTCTATAATTTTAGGTGCTTGTTTAGCTATAGCTTGAACCTTAGGTGGAGGTGGAGGAAAAGTTATTTGATTATTATGTGTTACAGTGCTGCCTCTAATAACATCATCCTTCATATTAACATCAATTTTACCGTCTTTTTTTGGTGTTAAGTCGTCAATCATATGCCTTATATTCGTCGCATAAAGTGCTGAAGATTGTGCAGCCATTCTACTTGGAAAATCAGTATAGCCAATCACAGTAACATTATTTTTAGTCACTATTTTCTCACCAGGTGTAGTTAAATCACAATTACCACCCTTTTCAGCTGCTAAATCTACAATTACTGATCCTGGTTTCATTTTATCAACAAATTCTTTTAACCATAACTTTGGTGCATCCATTCCTGGAATTAAAGCTGTTGTGATAACAATATCAACTTCCCCTGCTTGTTCTCTAAAGCATTGTAATTGTTTTTCCCTAAATTCTGGGCTCGATGGTGCTGCATATCCTCCAGTTTCTGAGCCGTCTAATCCGTCCTCAAAGTCAAGCATAAGAAACTCAGCACCCATGCTTTCAATTTGCTCAGCTACCTCCGGCCTTACATCAAATGCTCTAACTATTGCACCAAGGCTTACTGAGGTTCCAATAGCAGCTAAACCTGCAACTCCTGCTCCAATAACCAAAACTTTAGCTGGTGGTACTTTTCCTGCTGCTGTAATTTGACCAGTTAGAAATCTGTCAAAATTACTTGTGGCTTCTACTACGGCTCTGTAACCAGCAATATTTGACATGGATGATAAAGCATCCATTTTTTGAGCACGACTAATTCTAGGAACCATATCCATTGCGATGGAGGTAACCCCCTTTTTATTTAAATTTTCTAATAGAGACTTGTTTTGTGCTGGCCAGATAAAACTTATCAGTATCTGCTTTTTTTGAAATTTACTTTGCTCAGCTTTGTCAGGTGCATTTACTTTGACAATAGCATCAGCTTCTTTAAAAATACTAGCTGATGATTTTAAAATTTTACAACCAGATGTTTTATAATCCTTATCAGAAAAACGGGCTTTCTCTCCTGCACCTGATTGAATTATAACCTCGTGACCAAATTTTATTAAAAATTTGGCAGATTCAGGGGTTATTGCTACGCGATTTTCGTTTTCAGTTGTTTCTGTAAGGGTTGCGATTTTCATAATTATAAATTTAGTAGTTAAATATAGAAGAGTTTCATTGGAGTTAAATAATGTAACCAGCAAGGAAATCAAGTAAAAATTAAAAAATCTTCTGTATAATAAAAAAATCTATAGAAACATATAATTAAAAAGTCTTAATTAAAAAATTATTTTAAAGGTTTTTGCGCACGAAAGTGATGTGGACAATGCTCTCCGGTATCTAAAACTTTAATCATAGCCTTCCAGGTATTGATTTGATTTTCAATAAAGCTTTGTGAAGTTATTTCTTCATAAGATTTTCTAGATGGACCAGATAAAATTTCTAATTCTCTTCTAGCCTCATCTTTGTACCATTTATTTCTATTATTTTTTTTTATTGCAACAAACCCACTTTTTTTTAAGGCTTTGCTATATATCAGAGGGGAAGCCATTCCAAAGCCCAAATCCTCTAATTTTAAATAATATTCCATTTCTTTTGATGGTTTATGGTCATGAGAAATTAACCAATCTGAAAAAACAAAAACTCCACCTGGTTTCAAAACTTTGAAAACTTGATTAAAAATTCTTTCTTTATCTGAAATATGAACAAATGAATCTTTTGAAAAAACCAAATCAAAAGAATTATCATTAAAAGGGAGCCTTGACTTACCAACTAGTAATATATCAATTTTGTCTTTTAATCCATTTTTAGAAACTCTATCTCTTGCAACCTTCACAACATCTTTCTCAACGTCAACCCCTATCACTTTTTGAGCCCCATAATCATTTATAAGGCTAACTGTGATACCACCTGCTCCACACCCAATATCTAAAATTTTTTGTTCTTTAAGACTCAATCCTTTCAATAGTTTTTCAATTTCTTGTTTTCCACCTGGGGACATAAATCCATCACCCCAAATTTTCTCTAAAAAGGTTATGTGTGTATTATCATAGTGTATTTCATCTTTACTCAAGGCTAATATTCCTTTTTAAAAAATACTGTTGAAAAAAAAAAAATTGTAAAACAAAATCAAATAAATTTCGATATCAAAAAATTATATTTCATTATAAAGAAAGGAAAATTTATGTACAAATATATAATGATTGGAAAATTAAGCATTGAATTTAGCTCTTCTATGGTAGGAAAACCTCAAAATCGTACTGAAATAGTTACACCATTTTTTGAAAACCTCGGAGGTAAATTAATTCAAATGCTTTATATCAACCACCCAGAAATGAATGCAATTGCCAATATAGAAGCTCCAAATGATGAGGCAGTTGCATCAATGGCCGGAATTGTAAAAGCCAGTGGCATGTTTGATGATCTAAATTGGTATAGAGCTTTTGATGCTGGAGAATTACAAAAAATTTATGAATTTGCATCAGATAAAATGAATGAGTATGTATCTGCAAAAGCCTTTACGGAAAATTTATAATGTATGCAAGAGTAATAAATTTCACATTATTAGCGCCTTCTCTGTGGACTGTAATTCAAACAACAACATCAGTTGAAACTGCTAAAGGTCATACAATACTTCTATTTAAATCATCCGATAATGCTGGAGTAGTAGTAGAGTTATTTGCAGATATTAAAATGGCTGGAAAAGAGCTTAAAACCTTGGAGATACTTCAAAAATTTAAAGAACAAGCAATGGCGAAGGTATCAGTATTAGAGGGAAAACAACAATAAGTTCACTAAAAGCTATATTCTGAAGCAAGCATTATGACATCCTGTTTTTTGTAAGGATATAATGTGTCAGTAGTTTCTACAGCATCATATTGAACATATCTTGCAGAAAGGGTTAATCCATCTCTAGGCTTATAACTAGTTACTAAACTAGCAATGGTGCTTTTTTCACCTTCAAATCTATTTAAGTTTGCATTTATGTTTATCGTATCATTAATTCCTGTCCATCTAGCTTGCAAGGCATGCCCTATACTTGATTTAGATACAATTAAGTCATTTGTATGATTTAGAATTGATCTTAAATTTGTCTCATAAGCCAAAGTTAAGTTGTTCACTCCACTATAGTCAAAGCCAAAACCAAGAACATTCTGATTTTTTTTTGAACCAGGTAAATCTGCAGGGTTCATTTTTAAAAATGAAGCTCCTGTTATATTTGCAGCCTCATACTTTAATAAAAAATCACCACGTGCTAGGTTACCATTTAAACCTACCATTTGAACTCTATCAAAACCAAAATCTAGTTGACTAGACAAAGATTTGGACACAATATTCTTTAAACTTCTCTGATTTAGATTTTCATCAGAAAAAACTAAAGATATATCTCCCCCATTGAATGAATAATTTATACTGGCAAAAAATTCTAATTCATTACTTGGATTTAAGTAATTCACTGTATATGGATTCCCACCTATATTTACAAGATTTTGAACAAATGGAATTGTGGGATCAAAGCTATCCCCTTTTTCACTTAGTAAGTTTCCACCAGCTTCACCGACTAAAGCTAATTCTATTTTTATATCGGAGATAGGAAAATTTAAGAGTATAGCTGGTACATGCTGTCTAAACTCTGAAAGTTCCCCCTGACCAGGAACAGACAAATCTCTTGGATTGATCGTATCAGTAATAGAAAGATTATCTAATTGCCCTCTAGCAATAATCTGATTCCCAAGTCTTAACCAAATTAGATCAGATGGATAGTAATCTAAATAAAAATCTTTTATTTTGAATGTTGAACTATTTTCATCAGTTTGAAATTTATTATTTTTCCATTTTCCCCAGCTAAAAAGAAGATTACTACCTATCTTATAATTTAATTGCGGTGAATATTCACCTTTATAATTAAAATTAAAAATAGTTTCTATTCTTTCAAGTGCAGACTTGTTTCTGCTAAAATTAATTGAAGGGCTATTTAAACCATATGTAAATTTTTGAATTATGTTACCTGAGAAACTATCTAAGGAGTTCAAATTCTCCATTTCTTCATTTTTTTCTAATCCTGAAATTTCGGATGAAACTTCTAATGCTAAGTTATCAGTATTAGCCAATTCTAACTCAAGTTGATCAAATGAAGTGTCTTCTAGTAAATCAAAATCCTCAGAATCCAAATCAAAATTGTCTTCTTGAGAAACTGAAATAGATGAATATAAAACAAAAATTAAAATATAAAAAAATGTATAAGTTTTTCTTAATTTATAATTAAAGACCACGCTGCATAACCTCAGTTTCAAAAATAGAGTCCTCAACATTTGTATTATATTTTACATTCTTAAGTTGGAAAATGCTTTTATGTACTAATTTTTTATTTTTTGTAGTAATCATTTGCAAGATTTTAGCTGTCCAAACTCCATCAATTTTTTGAATATCTTTAGCGGCAAACAATTTTACTTTTTTTCCCTTTTTAACAAGTATTCTATTTTTTATTACAAAATAAATATCTTTTCTTACCCATTGAATAGATTTTAAATACCCCGTTTTTGAAATCACTTTTTTATTCTTTGGAGTTGACTCGATAACCCAACAATCTTTTCCATCTACAACATCATTTTCTTTAACTAATTTATAATTGAAATCTTCAAGCTCAAATCCATCTATATCTGAATAAGTGAAGTCACTACCCATAAATGATCCTGACCTATCAGTAGATGCTATTCTATTTACTTTCTGTAATGCTGGAAGATATAACCATGAATCGTCTTCCTTTGAAGTTGATTCCCAGTTATATGACATATATGAAGTACCTTTAACATCACCTGGACTTTTAAAAAAAGAAATTGATTTATCTACATCCTTATATTCTTTACTAAATATTTCGATTTCTCTTATTCTTTTTCGGTTTTTTTTATCAATTAAAATCATTCGCCAATCAGAAATAGCCGAATCTCCAGTATATCGTGCATCAACTTTGGTCATTATTTCCAAAGCAGACGATCCATATGATATGCCCGTTAAAGAAAATATTAACAAAAAAATAAAAACAGATAACTTAGCAAAGTTGGTTATAATCATTTTATTATCCTATCAGTTAAGTAGCTTGTAATTCATCCTTTTTACCATCTAGGATATATAATATCGATGGTATAAAAAACAAAACTCCAAATAAGGCCAACAGAAAAATTATTGCAGAAAATCTGCCAATATCAATTGTTGGTACTAAACTTGCCATTAAGAAAACACTAAAACCTATTACCAGAATGATGGATGTAGTTATAATCGCTCGACCAGACTCATTCATTGCTCTTTTCATTGCCTGGTGTACATTACTTCCCTCCATTCTAGCAAGCCTATACCTACTTACCATATGGATACTATCGTCAACTGCTATACCCATTGTCATTGCCCCTACTATTAAAGAACCAAGATTCAAATCTCTTCCCATTAATGTGGCAATGCCTCCTGCTAATAAAATTGGTATAACACTAGGAATTATGGCTATTGCTCCAAATTTAATTGATCTAAATAATATAAAAAAAGTAATACTTATTAATAATAAAGAAACAGAAAATGAGCTTGTTATACCTTTATCTGTATATTCATTCTGAGCTTGAAACATAACCATTGGCCCAGTAGCCAAAGCGTTAAGAGAGGGAAATTTTTCTTTGATTTCTGCGTTTAAATTTTTAACAAAGATATTAAATGCACTAGCATCCATATTTGTTACAGGAAATGTCATTCTTAGATTTTTTTCATCAAAGTCCTTTAAATCAGATAAATCCTCTTCTGGACCCGAGTTTTCATACAATAATAAAAGTTGAGCTGTCATTTCTTTAGTATCAGGTAAAATAAAGTAACTTGGATCGTCGCCACTAAACGCCTGCCGAGTTTGTTTCAAAAAATCGGGAACAGTCAAACCCTTACCAACATCTGGTTTGTCTTCTAAAAATTTTTCTAATTTACCAACATCATTTAAAAATTCAGGTTCTTTGATTAAACCATCATCTATAAATTTTTCTTTTGAAGTTACTAAATATTCAACGTTTGCTGCTCCTTTATATGTATTATCAAAGTAAATTAAATCCTTTGTAACTTTTAAATCAGCTCTAAAATATTTGAAAATATTAGTATCAACATTAATTTGAGAAACGCCGTAAATACTAAGTATGAGTAAAATACCTCCTAATGAAGAAATTATTTTCCGATACTTAAAATTAAATTCTGGTAAGAAGTTTGTAAATTTTGTTAGCCAGCCATCTTTGAAAGTATTTTCTGTCCATTTAGGCATTTTTGAAAAAAAACTTAAAGCAGCTGGGAGTGCTGTCATAGAAAACAAAAAAACTATTAATGGAATAAATGCTGCAATTATTGCAAACTCTTTTACTGGTACCAATTTTGTAACATATAATGCTGAAAATCCTATTGATGTTGTCAGGCATGTAAAGAAAATAGGTTTTAAAAGATTTCTTATCAATTTAACACAAGAATCTTTGGCATTTAAGCCTGCTGTTCTTAAACCATAAAATTCAGATAGAACATGAACTGCCGTTGCCATTCCTATTAACATAGTTATCGGTGTCAAAGATTGATTTACAACAGTAATTGGTAGTCCTAAAAAAGCCTGTAAACCAGAAAATGTAATTGCACTAGTTGCTATCACTACCCAGGGAACAATCATTCCAGCCAAGGATCTAAAAATTATACCAAGAATAATAAACATAATAACAGCCTGAGTTGGAATCATCCATCCAAATTCAGTGTTACTTATTGTTTCAAATCTTTCCCCTACATATGGAACCCCACCAAGTTTTAAATCATAACCCTTTTGTATATATCCTTTCTCTTTTATGAAATCTCTTAGGTCATTTACTACTTTAATTTTGTGCGAATTATCATTAGCTCGATACTCTGTACGAGCAAGTATTCTAGTATGCTTTAGATCAGACGTTATTATTGAATCTAACGCTAATTCTTCACCTTTTATTATTTCTCTAGCATTTTCTATTATAACAGGATTATCACCTAATTCTTCAAAATCTTCTATTAAATCATCTGTAGCAACCATTCCATTTTTATCATATGTTCTTTGATATTTTGATAAACTCCTTACCTGTTCTACAATTTCGTGATCCTCCAACATTGTTGAAATTTCATCAATCATCATCAGAGTCTCATACTCAAAAATATCTTTGTCATTATCCCTAGCCGTTACGCCAACAATTAAATATTCAGAACTTCCAAAAAGATCTTGTAATTTTTCAAAGGCAACCAGGTTAGGATCACCTGGCAAAAACCACATTTCATTTGAATTATTATGCCTTAAAGGATAGGACATAATCATAGCTATTGCTGTTAAAATTAATAAAAATGTAGCTAATAAAACTTTAATTCTATGATTAATAACAGCATAAGCATATTTTGAAGTAAAATTTTCCATTGATAATCCTTAATTTTGAAGAAAAAATTTATTCTCTTATCTATAAATTAGAAACTATTTCAACAAAAATATTTTGTTACGTAGCGTAAAAAACAATTAAATATTTTCTAATTTACTTTATTAGATTAATGCTTAGGGTTTATTGAAAATTCACTTATTATACCTTCAAATCTTTCAATTTTAACATTAGATTCTCTTAAGTTTTGAAGTAGATCATCTCCTATTTCTTTCATTCTTTTATCTGCAGAACTCTTATCAGGCCAAACAAAAATTTGAACAATTTGATTTTCTGAAGTATCAAAAAAAATTCTCTGAATTAATCCTCTTTCAAAATCCACAGCATTAACAGATGAATTCAACTGAGAAATAAAACTTTTCTTTGCAAATTCACTAATAAATGTAAATTTTACTGTTCTACAATAATAAGACATTAGGTGAGGATAATTCTATTTAACCTATTCATCAATACTATTTACCCAATTAATAAGTCTTAATTGGTGTTTAGACGCAGAAGTTGGCATTTCTTTAAGCATTTTTTGAAAATCATAAAATTCATCAACATCTGTAAATTTTTTTAATTTATAAGTTTTATGACCTAAAGAGCGAACAAATGTTTGCATAGTTTTAGTACTGCTCCACTCAGTATTTTCCCAAACTTCTTTTGCAATTTTTGATTTACTTCCAATTAAATAAAACCCCCCATCAAAGGATGGACCGATGATATAATCATTTCTCGTTAGAAATTTAAAGGCATTTTTTATAAGTTTTTTTTCTAATTGAGGAATGTCAATTCCTATTAGAATAACTGACTCATATATTTTTAATAACTTTTTAAAAATAAAATATTGTTTTTCTGCAAGATTTTTTCCTTTAGCAAAAAAAGTATCAAAACCATTCCAATAATTATTAAATACAGCATCTTTCTCAGCAATGGCAATTTTCATATCATAATCATGTTTTGATTTTAAATCCCTTACACAGTTCCTACAAAATTTGTAAAAAATAAGAGTATTTTTTTTACCAATTTTTGATTTTAGCCTAGTTTTTACATCAGAAAAAATTGGTGTTTTAGCTAGAATAACTAAACATTGTCTCATTTTTATAATTTCTTTTTAAAATAAAAATTAATAAGTATTAAAATAAACCGCCACTGATGTAAAAGGGTTGTAATAAGCCAACCATTATTCAAATATTTTCTTGAACTAGTAATTAAGTAATTTGGAATATTTATAATAGGTATTCCAAGTTTTTTAGTTTTTAAAACAAAATATAAATCTTCACCATATTTAACATTTTCTGGGAAACCCCCTATTCTTAGAAATAGTTCTTTAGATAAACAAAAACCCTGATCACCATAGGGTAATGAAAATATTCTACTTCTTAAATTTGCTCCTAATGAATTTAATCTTAAAACTCTACTATCATCAAATTTTAACGAAAAATAATATAATGCTTCTCTATCATTTTTCTTTAAAGTCTTTATCAAATTAATTACAGTACTGTGATCTAACTTACTATCAATATGAAGAAAAAGAAGATATTTAGCCTTAGAGAGGTAAGCACCTTTATTTAAACTTTTTGCCCTTGTTTTATTTGAAACAATAATTGGTTTATGACCTATAGAACTTAAAAAAGCTATTAAAGTGGGAAAATCATCACTTTCAGATTTTGGAATTATAATTTGAAGAAAATCAGTAATTATTTTTTAAATATTGTATTAAAATTATTTGTAGAAAGAAAATGCTAAATTATATAGCAGGTTTAAACAAATTATTTAACAAATTCAATCCCTTTCTGGTATTTTTTAAATATCTCTGCAGATTTTTTCATTCCAAATTTTGACATTTTATTAGCAATAGATGGACATTCACCAATATTATTTTCTGCAATTAAAATTTTTTCCAAATCTGAGTTACTTAACTTTTCTTTAATGAATTTATTATTGAATAACAATTTTCTATATTTTTTTTGATCACTATTTGCCTCTTTTACAAGGTCATTTACTAAATCATGAGCTTTAACTTTTCCCAAATATTTTGCTAACTCCATTTGTAACTTTTCTGATGCAGTAAAAATTTCAGAATTTTTTACATTTTCAAACATTTTCTTTTTGTTCGGCTTAACCACATCTAATAAGTAATTAAATTCATAAAGAACTGATAGAGCTAAAGGACAAAGAGATTTTATATTGTCCCTAATCTCGTCATTGCTAGACTTGTCTCCTTCATTACTAGGGAGGTCAAAGGACATTATACTTCCTAAATATTGTCTTAATTTGTTACATTTTGGTTTTAGATCTATTATTTTTTTTGGGTTAATTTTTTGGGGCATAGTGGAACTACCAATGTCGGTCTCTGGTAAAACTTCAATAATTTCATCAATACCTTCCGTATTTAAAAAATAAAAATCATCTATAATTTTCTTAACTAACTGTCCAATCATTGTTAACTTCATAAGGTATTCCATAAAGGGTTCATTAGATGTTCTATCTTGAACACTAGCTATATCTAAACCTAACTTTTTTGCTAATCTATTAGATAACTCATAACCATTTTTCTCATAACTATGAAACCCTCCTACAGCACCACCAAATCTTAGCTTAAATACACGTTTTTCAGTTTCAATAATTTGATCAGCTAATTCAGAGAAATTTTCAGTCCATATGGCTACTTTAAACCCGTAGGTTATTGGTAATGCATGACGTGAAAGTGTACGTCCTATCATAATAGTCTTAGAGTTCTTTTTTGAAATAAAGGAAAGTTTTTTTAAAATTTCAGATATCACTATCATCAACTCAGAATGATATTTTTTTAAAATTATCAATAATCCAGTGTCAGTTATATTTTGAGTTGTGGCTCCCCAGTGGACGAACTTCCCGGCCTCACCACAAATATTAGATAATAATTTTGTAAGAGAAAAAACGTCCGTACCTGTATCATTAATTGTTTTTTTTAAGTTGTTTTGATTTATTAATGAAATTTTTGATTTTTTAGAAATTACAGCTGCCGCCCAACTGGGTATTATATCAATTTCACTTTGAGCTAATGCCAATGCAGACTCTACATCAAGCCAACTTTGCCAACGTGTAAGGTCACTAAAATATTTTTTCCTTATATCCTCTTCACTTTTTTTCATTTTTTATATCATCGTGCTTATTGAAGATTTTTAATTAATTTATAAAAATTCTTTTTTTAATTCAGATTTTGGCCAATTTGATTTTTTAGTTTGTGAAGACATCTGGAGAAGGTCAATAATTTCTGTCGTTATTTTCTCTTTAACAGCTTCATCTGAAGTCCAATCTAGTGCTGTTAGTCCAAAATCGTCTTTTATTGACGTGTCGGCTCCTTTTTCCAAAAGAAACTTAACTGTATTATAGGAATCTGCTCCAAAGCCTTGCGATATAGATGTCTGCGAATTAATAACATTATGGAGAGGTGTTTGTCCATTTACTCCTAGTATATTAATATCAAGGGCTTCATCAATTAATAATTGGAGAATATCGGTATCCCACAATAAGGAAGCTGCAGTATGAAGATTAGAATCTGTAACAAATTCACCTCCTTGACCATCGAGTTTAACGTCAGCTCCATTGTCTAGAAGAATTTTTAGAATTTGCTTATTATTTTTGAAAGCAAGAGCTAAACCGAAAGGTGTAGAACCATAGTCTGTCTTTTCATTTACATTTGCTCCAGCCAATAAAAGCTGCTTAATTACTGTTGTTTCTTCATAATTCCAGTTTGCTGTTAAAGAAAGTAGTGGTGTATTTCCATCAGTATTACGCTCATTGACGTCAGATCCTAGCTTTATAAGGATTTCCACATTGTCAGGTTTTGATAAAGCCCAAAAAAGAGGTGAAGCTCCAAAAGCATCTTTCATATAAATATCTGCCCCATTTTTAACAAGGAATTCAATGGATCTAGGATCACCATAAAAAGCAGCATAATGAAGTGGGTAAGCTTTATATTCATTCACACTTTGTGCCAATACATCCTCCCCACTTTCTAACGCCCATTGTACAAACTCATAAGTATTATTATATGTGGCTTCTTCCATCCAGGCATCATCATTACAAAGGTGTTCACATACCTGTGTGCTTTTGTTAGAGATTTCATTCTGTGCGAATATTTCATTCACCAAACTTGGGTTTTCAAGAACTTTAAGTCCTTTTGAGTTCAAAAATCGGAAAGGATCACCTTTATCAATATTAAGTTTTGCCCAATCTAATGCTGACATATTATTGTAATCTGTAGTATTTGGATCAGCTCCCGCAGCAACCAAAGTAACTATAAAATTATCCCTTAGTTCTATCTGTTCAACTTGATTCAAGCTGATTATCACTTGATGCAATGGGGTATAGGAACCATACCCATCATCGTTTAAAAGGTTAACATCTGCTCCAGCTTCAATTAGTAGTTGTGCTCCCTCAAGATTACCTACAAATATGGCAGAATGTAGTGGAGGGAACTCACTTTTACCCGGTAGATTAATATCAGAACACATACCTATTTCTGATAAAATTTCAGTCTTTTCTGGATAACTTTCCCACCATGACGGATCACTTAAATTTTCACACGAAATAACCTTAAAGGGTATGAATATAAAAAAAAGAACTAAATAAGCTTTCACATATTTCATAATTCTGAACATAGACTTTAAAAAATGGAGCGGGCGATGAGATTCGAACTCACGACATTTACCTTGGCAAGGTAACGCTCTACCCCTGAGCTACGCCCGCTAACCTAAAAATTCATAACTTAAATTATATTTAATGAAAAGTAAAAAATTCAAAGCTTTTCCAACGAAATTATGATGATAAGATTTAATATCAAATGTTTTAAACAGAAATAAGGTCATGATTCGTAATAAAAACTTTATAGGGTATATAATTAAGGTGATAGTAATCATCTTTTTGAGTAGCGAAATTTCATTTGCCAATTTTGATGATGTTATGGATGGAATTAATGAAGGAAATTATTAAATTTTAGTAATCTTTGAAAAGGATAATTATAATTAAAAAAAAGCTGAAATATTGGGGTTGGGGATTTGAAGAAAATCAGCTTAGCCAAACTGAAATTAAAAATCTACTAAATTCATTAAGGAATTATAGTATTAATGGCTCAGAAAAAAGAGCTATACCAACGATAGACAGCATTAATCTTTCTATTCCTAAAATCACTATTCCTAAAGATTTAGCTAATATTTGTACAATAAATAAATACGAAAGAATCCTTCATGCCTTTGGTCAATCACAACCTGATTCAATCAGAACTTTTCAAAGTGATTTCAAGCATGCACCAGATGTAATTTCCTATCCACAAAACGAAATGGATTTAGTCAAATTATTTGAATATTGTGATAAATTAAACGTAGCCCTCATTCCTTATGGAGCAGGCTCATCCGTAGTTGGTGGTGTTACTTGCGATGTTAACAATAAATTTAACGGAACTATAAGTGTCAATTTATCAAAATTTAATAAGATACTTGAGGTTGATGAAATAAGTCTTTCAGCTAGAATTCAAGCTGGGATAAGAGGGCCTGACTTGGAGTTGGGTCTTAAACAATATGGCCTAACCCTTAGACATTTTCCCCAAAGTTTTGAGCATTCTACTCTAGGAGGATGGATAGCAACTCGTTCAGGAGGGCATTTTGCAACTCTATACACTCATATTGATGATTTAGTAGAAAATATTTCAATGGTTTCACCTAATGGAAAGATGAATTCTTTACGTGTACCTGGATCAGGAGCTGGACCAAGTCCTGACCGTTTTATGATAGGATCAGAAGGATCAATGGGTATAATAACTGATGCTTGGGTAAAACTTCAAAAAAAACCAAAATTCAAAGCGACTGCTGGATATCTTTATCCTGATTTTTTATCTGCAGCTCAAGCTGTTAAATCAATTTCTCAAGCAGGTCTTTATCCAGCTAATGTAAGAATAGTCGATGATGTAGAATTAAAAATTAATAGTGCTAGTAAAGGATCAAATACTCTAATGATTGTTTCATTTGAAAACGCTGATCACAATATAGATCCATGGATTTCTAGAGCAGAAGAGTGTTGCTTAGATCATGGTGGAATCATTGATGTTGATTGGAGAAATAATCCCCTTTCAAATCAACAGGGAACAGTAGGAGCTTGGAGAGAAGCCTTTATAAAAATGCCTTATAACAGGGAAGAATTAACACCAAGAAATATTATATCTGATACTTTTGAGACCTCAATTACATGGGAAAAATTTGATAATTTTTACCATAATGTAAAAATTTCTACTGAGTTAGCTATAAAAGAAATTACTGGAAAATCTGGTGTGGTCTCTTGCAGGTTTAGTCACTCTTATCCAAATGGCCCAGCTCCTTATTTCGCATTTCATGCTAACAGTACTGAAGAAACTATGCTGGAAGATTGGATGCAAATAAAAAGATCTGCTTCAGATGCTGTACATAAATATGGTGGAACCATTACACATCACCATGCTATAGGGAGAGACCATTCACATTGGTATAAGAAGCAAAGACCAGATGATTTTGGAAAAATACTTTATAATGCTAAAGAATATCTAGATCCTAAATTCATAATGAATCCTGGTGTCATAGTCGATTAATTAACTTTGAACTTTTTAAATTAGGTAAAGTATTCAGTTATTAATATTTAGTCTATTCAATTTTATTTTTGTTTGCTTTACTCTTATTGCTAGATCTTGCTGGATTTTTTCTTGCCAATTTGGTTTTTGCCTAAAAGCATTACTACAATCTCTAGAGCAAAATTCTTTATTGTCTCTGGTGATTTCAAAATACTGTATACAATTTTTTCTCATTCCAAAAAACTTAAAGTACTTACATATTTTTTTTATTTTTTTTGATTTTTGATTAAGACCCCAAGCTAAATAAATTGCATTAAAGAGAGTTTTTGGTTTAAAAGCAGGATGTAACTCTCCACTATCATCATAGTGCCATTCTATTTCCTGATATTTTTTACTGAATAAATCAGAACCAAAATCATAGGGAGGATACTCCATATTTTGTTTAGCAAATTCTGAATCTTCTAATAATTGAAAGAGTTTTTTTGTAGTTTTATAATTCTCACCCAACTTTATAAAAGGGCCCCATTTATTATAAAAACTAATAAGTAATTCGTTAAATTCGTCTTTCCTCAAGAATTTTGATAAATGTATAAAATCATCTAAAGCCTCTACAGTAAAAGGTTTACAGCGAGGTTTTTGTTTTTTGATTTTTTGAATCATACTATAGTTATTGTTGAAATATGAAGGGGATTTTACTGGACTAATCAAGGAGGTCTGAAGTAAGTAACCACCTTCTACTACTTCACAATCAAAATTGATTGATATTTTAGAATAAAAATTCATGGCATTTATGTACTTTATATATACTTTATTTCTTAAATAATATATAAAGTATATGCAATAATTCAATTAATTTATTTTAAATTTTATTAAATTAAAATTTCTCTGGGTAAATTTTTACTTATATCAAAAAAGGGTAGGTCTTTAATTTCACATTCATAAAAATTGTTCTCTTCGTTTTTTACAAAAAATTTCTTACCTTCCCATTCAATTTTTTTTGAAAATTTCACGTAACCTATTCCAGATTTGAATTGTGGAGAATATGTACCTGTTGTGACCATACCTACAGATCTTTTTTTAGCGTCATGCATGATAAATCCACCTTTTGGAATAATAGCAGTTGATATAAATCCAAATAGTAGTTTATGCTTTGACAAATTTACTAATTTATCTTTTCCAATAAAAAATTTTTTCTTTAGTTCAATAAAATTACCTAATCCAACCTCATATGGATTGTCATATATACTAAAATCACTGCCACAATCTAAGATACCCGCTTCAATTCTCCTTATATTCATAGCTTGCATACTAGAAATCTTTAAGCCATATTTTTTACCAACTTCTAAAATGTCACTCCATAATTTTTCACAATTTGTTTTTTTACAAAAAGTATAAATCTCATAACCCAATTCACCAGTCCAACCAGTTCTAGAAATATAAACGAGTTGTGAATTAATCTTAAAAAATCCAGAGCTAAAATAACTAAACTTTAAATCTATTTCACCCTCTGTTAACTGATTCAATATCTTATAGGAATTGGGTCCCTGAATTTGTAGAACTCTTGAATTAGGTTCATTGATTTTAATTTGATAATTTTGTTTATGAGCTAAAAGCCATGTATGCATATCACCATCAGGCTGTACAAACCAAAAACACTCTTCTGATAACCT
>CACOBR010000011.1 GCA_902625475.1 uncultured Alphaproteobacteria bacterium | reverse complement strand
TAGAAATTTAAGTAAGCAATTAGACAACGTTATTGTAAAAGTTGGTGATACCATTTTAATTGAAGGAGCTATCGAAGATATTCAAAAAATGGCTATGGAAATTGATTTGGTAATTCTTGGTGAATCTAATGTCAGAGCATATAGGAGAAAGCATGCACCTCTTGTTTTAAGTGCCTTCATAGGTTTAATTTTGGTCTCTTCTTTAGGGCTTGCTCCTATATTTTTATTAGCCATTACTGCTGTGGTATTTGTATTGTGTACAAGGTGTATAGATATTGAAGAAGCATATGAATTTATTGATGGAAAAATTTTAGTACTTATTTTTTCAATGCTAGCAATAGGTAGATCTTTAGAATTAAATGGTTTGATAAGTGATTTAACTGCATTTATCGATCCTTATCTTGAGTTTTTGCCATTACTTTTGATTATTTGGTTTCTATACTTTATAACGTCCGTTTTGACAGAAACAATTTCTAATAATGCTGTAGCTGTAGTTATAACTCCCTTTGCAATAACTTTAGCTAATAGTTTAGGTTATGATCCTAGAGCTTTCGTAATTGTAATTATGATTTCAGCATCAGCTAGTTTTGCTACTCCTATTGGCTATCAAACAAATACGATGGTTTATGGTGCTGGTGGATACAAATTTACTGACTTTTTAAAAGTTGGATTACCTTTAAATTTGATTTTTGGTTTGATCACTTCAAGTATTATTACTTATTTCTATATATAATCCATTTGATTTGATTTTTTTGAAAAAATATTATTAAATCCATGTTAAACATTGAGGTGAAAGATGGCTGGTCATTCAAAGTGGGCTAATATTCAGCATAGAAAAGGAAGACAAGATGCTGTCAGATCAAAGTTATTCTCTAAAATTTCAAAAGAAATTACTGTAGCAGCCAAAATGGGTGACCCAGATGTTGACAAAAATCCCAGACTAAGATTAGCAGTTAAAGAAGCCCGTTCAAATTCTGTACCGAAGGATGTTATAGAAAGAGCAATAAAAAAATCTCAAGCATCCGATAATACAAGTTATGAAGATATCAGATATGAAGGTTATGCTTCAGGAGGAGTCGCAATTATTGTTGAAGCTCTCACTGACAATCGAAACAGAACTGCTTCCAATGTGAGGTCATTGTTTGTAAAATACGGTGGTAACCTTGGTGAAACTGGTTCAGTTTCTTTTATGTTTGATCGTCTAGGTGTTGTTGTTTTTCAAATTTCTGTTGGTGATGAGGAAAAAATGATGGAGCTTGCCATTGAAGTAAATGCTCTAGATGTAGAAACAGAAAATGACACATATTCATTCTTCTGTAATGATAAATCTTTATCAGTTATGACTGATGATTTAGAACAGAAACTTGGTGAATGTGAATTAGCAAAACTTATTTGGAAACCAAAAAATTATTTATCGATTTCTAGTGACCAGCAAAATTCCTTAATTAAACTTATAGATTCGCTGGAAAATGATGATGATGTTCAAAATGTTTATATAAATACTACACTTAATACTTAATAACATTGGAAATATAATTGAATTCGACTTATTATAATCTTTGATTTATTTTATTTTTTTCAACTATTTTATAATTATAGTTATTAGGTTTTTATATGAATAAAATTTTACTCGAACTGGAAAATAGAAGATCTGAAGCTAAAAAAGGTGGCGGAAAAGATCGAATGGTATCTCAACATAATAAGGGCAAATTAACGGCTAGAGAAAGAATAGAAGTTTTGGTCGATCCAGATTCTTTTGAAGAGTTTGATATGTTTGTCACTCACACATGTAATGATTTTGATTTAGACAAACAATCTTATCCTGGTGATGGGGTTATAACAGGTAGAGCCACAATACAAGGGCAAATAATTTATTTGTTTAGTCAAGACTTTACAGTATTTGGTGGATCATTATCAGAAACTAACGCCCAAAAAATATGCAAGGTTATGGATATGGCTCTACAAAACGGAGCACCTTTCATTGGATTAAACGATAGTGGAGGTGCAAGAATCCAAGAAGGAGTTTCATCATTAGGTGGATATGCAGAAGTATTTAAACGCAATATATTATCATCAGGCGTGATACCACAAATAAGTGTTATAATGGGCCCCTGTGCTGGGGGAGCAGTGTATTCTCCAGCCATAACTGATTTTATATTTATGGTTAGAAATAGTTCTTATATGTTTGTAACTGGCCCAGAAGTTGTGAAAACTGTGACAAATGAAACAGTAACTTCAGAAGATTTAGGCGGTGCAAAAACACATACTACAAAGTCATCTGTTGCTGATTTAGCTTTTGATAATGATATTTTAGCTCTAAGGGAAGTTAGAAAATTACTTTCTTATTTACCCTCTAGTAATCGAAGCAAAGCTCCTTCAAAAAAAGTTACAGATGACCCTAATAGATTAGAATATAGCTTAGATACTTTAATACCAAATAATCCAAACATAGCATATGATATGCTAGAGCTTATTAATAAGGTTTCAGACGAAAATGAATTTTTTGAATTGCAGAAAGATTTTGCAAAAAACATATTAATTGGTTTTATAAGATTAGATGGTGACACTATTGGAGTTGTTGCTAATCAACCAAAGATACTTGCTGGATGTCTTGATGTTGATAGTTCAAGAAAAGCTGCACGTTTTGTAAGATTTTGTGATGCTTTTAATATCCCCATTCTTACTCTAGTTGACGTTCCTGGATTTCTTCCTGGTACTCAACAAGAGTATGGTGGGATAATCAAACATGGTGCAAAATTATTATTCGCATATGGTGAAGCAACTGTACCTAAAGTCACAATTATTACTAGGAAAGCCTATGGTGGTGCATATGATGTAATGTCTTCAAAACATTTAAGAGGTGATATAAATTATGCATGGCCATCAGCAGAAATTGCTGTTATGGGAGCAAAGGGAGCAGTAGAAATTATTTACAGGTCCCAATCGCTAAATCAGGAAAAAATAAAAAAGAAAACAGAACAATATGAAGAAAGATTTGCAAATCCATTTATTGCAGCTGAAAAAGGTTATATAGATGATGTTATTATGCCTAGGAGTTCAAGGAAAAGGCTTATAAGGGCATTTAAAAGTTTAAAAGGAAAAAAAGTAAATAACCCTTGGAAAAAACATGATAATATTCCACTTTAAAGGTTCAAATGATAAAACATAAGGGTTTCCCCTCCAGAATGCCAGGAACAGATTTTCAATTTACAGTGAGACATTTTAAAAATAAAGTTCCTCCTATAATTGAAAGAAAAAGAAAATTTGATGCACTTCCTATTCATGTTAAAGCAGATAAGACTTTTTTGAAGTGTTTGATCGATCATTTTGGGCATCAGCCTTTTGTAAGAGGGAATTTAGATACTGCTAGATTAAGTTGGTTATTTGGAAGTGAAATTTTACCAGCTGATGAAAAATTCAGTCCAACTGACTACAATTCATTGTTGAAAATAGATTTTGATATTGTTAAGTCCAAATATCCAGATTTAATTGATTAATAATTATTTAAAGTAATAAATTAATGATAAAAAGTATATTGATAGCTAATAGAGGTGAAATAGCCTGTAGAATAATTAAGACGTCCAAAAAATTAGGAATTAAAAGTTCTGTTATCTATTCATCTGAAGATGAAAATTCCTTAGCTGTGCAAATGGCTGATCATGCTTTTTTTTTGGAATCAAAAGATGGTGAAAAAAAGGAATACTTAGATACTGATCAAATTATAGGTATTGCATTAAAAAACAAAATTGAAGCAATACATCCAGGATATGGATTTCTATCTGAAAATGCTAATTTTGCTAAATTAGTTGAAGATAATGGAATTAAATTTATAGGTCCTCCATATACAGCAATTAAAATTATGGGTGACAAAATTATATCAAAAAAGCACGCAAAAAATTCAGGTGTTTCTACGATACCAGGAGTTCAAGATGAGATTAAAAGTTTTGAAGACGCAGTTAAAGCCTCAAAAAAAATTGGATTCCCTTTAATGATAAAAGCCTCAGCAGGTGGGGGTGGAAAAGGTATGAGAATTGTTTATGAAGAGAAGGAACTTAATGATAAATTCACATCTGCAAAAAATGAAGCTAAAGCGAGCTTTGGTGATTCAAGAGTATTTATCGAAAAGTTTATAGAAGATCCTCATCATATTGAGATCCAAATAATTGGAGACCAATTTGGTAATTACCTACATTTAGGTGAAAGAGATTGTTCTATTCAGAGACGAAATCAAAAAATAATAGAAGAAAGTCCAAGTCCTTTTATAAATTCTAAAATAAGAAATTTGATGGCTGATCAAGCTATTTTACTGGCAAAATCGGTAGAGTATTTCTCTGCTGGGACTGTTGAATTTATCGTGGACAAGAATAAAGATTTTTATTTTCTAGAGATGAACACTCGTCTTCAAGTAGAACACCCAGTTACCGAACTAGTATCTGGAATTGACCTAGTTGAGCTAATGATAAGAATATCGTCAAAAGAAAAATTAAAAATGAAACAGAATGAAATTTCATTCGAAGGATGTGCTATGGAGGCTAGAATTTATGCAGAAGATCCAGCTAGAGATTTTATGCCGTCCGCTGGAAGGTTGGTAAAATATAATCCGCCCAAACAAACATCAAAAAAGTCAGAGATCATCCGAAATGATACTGGTGTTTTTGAAGGAAGCATTATTTCTTTACATTATGATCCAATGATTTCAAAACTTTGTGCCTGGAGTAAAAATCGGGACCTTACAATAGATTTATTAAATACAGCTATCAATAGTTTTGAAATTGAAGGGATTAAAAATAATTTGAGTTTTTTATCGGTTATTTTAATGAATAAAAGTTTTAGAAAAGGTAACTTTTCTACAAAATTTTTAGAAAAAGAATATCCTAATGCTTACCAAAACTATTCTTTAAATAATGCTGAACTACAGAAATTATCTGCCGCAGTATTAGCTCTTTACAAAAATTACGAATACCTAACAACTGATAATTATTATGAATTTGCACAAAGTGAAGTTATTGAAAATAAATATTTTGTTGATACAGGTTTAAATCAATTTCATTTAGATTGGAATTTTAATGACGAAATTCACGAAATTAAGGGAAAAAAAAATAAAGTTTTTAAAATCAAAATTCTTCACTTTTCATTTTCTGAACCAATTGAATTAAAGATCAATTCAGAAAAATTAAAATTTTGGTGTAGAAAGATTACTGATGGTTTTTATGTAAGGTGGAACGGTTTTGAAGGAAATATAAAAATTTATCCTTCCCATTTGTCTTCCTATTTTACAATAGTTCCCAGAAAAAGTAATATAAACAACTCAAAAGAAATTGTATCACCAATGCCGGGGTTACTTGTATCTTTAGATATTGGAATAGGTGATAAAATTGAGGTAGGACAAAGGCTCTGTGCAATAGAGGCAATGAAAATGGAAAATGTTATTTATTCTGAAAGAAGTGGTATTATTAAGTCCATAAACTTTAAGTTAGGTGATATTATGTCTGATGGTGATACGATATTGGAGTTTGTGTGAACAAAGATCGTTTAGAAAAATGGAAATTACTTGCTGAAAAAGAATTAAAAGATAAATCTATTGATTCTTTAAACTGGGAGACTCCAGAAGATATTAATATAAAGCCTCTTTATACTGAGAATGATTTAAAAAATTTGAATCATTTAAATGAATTACCTGGCTTAGATAACTACAGTAGGGGTCCAAGAGCAACAATGTATACTGGAAGACCTTGGACATTAAGGCAATATGCTGGATTTTCTACAGCTGAGGAAAGTAATGCTTTTTACAGAAAAAATTTAGAGGCTGGTCAAAAAGGTATTTCTGTTGCTTTTGACCTCCCTACTCATAGGGGATACGACAGTGACCATCCAAGGGTACTTGGTGATGTAGGAAAAGCAGGAGTTGCAATTGATAGTGTAGAGGATATGAAAATTTTATTCTCAAACATACCGTTAGATAAGATGTCAGTTTCTATGACAATGAATGGAGCAGTTATTCCAATAATGGCAAATTTTATTGTTGCTGCTGAAGAACAGGGTGTGAATAGATCAAATTTAACAGGAACAATTCAAAATGACATTCTTAAAGAATTTATGGTGAGGAATACATATATTTATCCTCCAGATTCTTCAATGAGAATAGTTGCGGACATAATTCAATATACCAGTAAAGAAATGCCAAAATTTAACTCAATTTCAATTTCTGGCTATCATATGCATGAGGCTGGTGCAAACCTAGTTCAAGAATTAGCATTTACTTTAGCAGACGGAAAAGAGTATGTAAAAGCTGCTCTTTCTAAGGGTTTAGATATTGATGCTTTTGCCGGCAGGCTATCATTTTTCTTTGCAATAGGAATGAACTTTTTTATGGAGGTTGCAAAATTAAGAGCCGCTAGAATTTTGTGGTCTAGAATAATGAAAGAATTCAATCCTAAAAAATCTAATTCTTCTTTATTAAGAGTTCATTGTCAAACATCTGGCGTAAGTTTACAAGAAGAGGATCCTTATAATAATATTGTAAGAACTTCATATGAAGCTTTAGCTGCTACACTTGGTGGTACACAGAGTTTACACACTAATGCCTTTGACGAGGCTATGGGTTTGCCTACAGAATTTTCTTCTAGAATTGCAAGAAATACACAGCTTATCGTGCAAGAAGAATTAGGTATTACTAAAGTAATTGATCCGCTAGCAGGAAGTTACTATGTTGAAAATTTAACTCATCAATTAACAGAGAAAGCTTGGGAACTTATACAAGAAATTGAAAACCTTGGTGGCATGACAGAAGCTGTATCTGCAGGTATTCCTAAATCTAGAATTGAAGAGTCAGCAGCAAAAAAACAAGCGGCTATAGATCAAGGTTTAGAAGTAATCGTAGGTGTAAATAAATATAAACCCCACCAGAAAGAAAAAGTCGAAATATTAAATGTTGATAATATCTCTGTGAGAAATACTCAAATCGATAGACTAAACCACATTAAAGCTACGAGAGATAATAAAATATGTCAGAAAAAGTTAAAAGATCTTGAGGATATTTGTAGAACTGAGTCAGGAAATATACTAGAATCTGCAGTTGAGGCTGCAAAACACCGAGCTACACTCGGAGAAATATCTGCAAGTATTGAAAATGTATTTGGTAGGTATAAAGCTAATAGTAAAACATTATCAGGAGTATATAAAAATGCTTATGAAAATGACGAGGAATTTTTGAAAATAAACAAAAAAGTTGAATTTTTTGAACAAAAAGAAGGTAGACGACCTAGAATTTTAGTGATCAAACTTGGTCAAGATGGTCATGATAGAGGTGCTAAAGTAATAGCTACTGCATTTGCGGATATTGGTTTTGATGTGGATGTAGGCCCTTTATTTCAAACACCTGAAGAAGCTGCTCAAGATGCTATAGATAATGATGTTCATATTATTGGAATTTCCTCACAAGCAGCTGCACACAAAACCCTTGTACCTATCCTAATTGATAGTCTTAAAAAATTAAATGGAGAAGAAATAGTAGTAGTTTGTGGTGGTGTAATTCCTAGAGAAGATTATGATTTTCTTAAGAAGATTGGTGTAAAAGCTATATTTGGACCAGGAACTAACATATTAGATGCTGCAAATGATTTAATCGATATCTTATTAAAAAGATAACTTTTTTAATTTTTTTTGAAAGTAGGAAATGAATAAAACTAAGAATGAGACAGCAAAAAAAGCAGCTTTGGATTTTCATGAATTTCCAAAACCAGGAAAACTAGAAATTAGGGCTACAAAACCTTTAGCAAATCAAAGTGATTTAGCTAAAGCCTATTCACCAGGTGTTGCTGAGGCTTGTTTAGAGATTAAAAAAAATAAAAAAAAATCAGGTAGTTACACTTCTAAGTCAAATTTAGTTGCTGTTATTTCTAATGGAACTGCAGTATTAGGTTTAGGTAATATTGGGGCTTTAGCTGCCAAACCAGTTATGGAAGGAAAGGCAGTCTTATTCAAGAAATTCGCTGGCATTGATTGTTTTGACTTAGAAATAGACGAGGAAAATCCTGAAAAATTAGCAAAAATTATTACCACTTTAGAACCTACTTTTGGTGCAATAAATTTAGAGGATATTAAAGCTCCAGATTGTTTTATTGTTGAAAAGATTTGTAAAAATAAAATGAGGATTCCTGTTTTTCATGATGATCAACATGGCACTGCAATTGTTGTTGGTGCAGCACTTGTGAATTCTCTTAGATTGGTAAATAAGAAAATTTCAGAAATAAAAGTTGTATGTACTGGTGGCGGTGCTGCAGGTATTGCATGCTTAGAAATGTTACTGAGTTTAGGCTGTAAAAAGAAAAATATATGGTTATGTGATAGATCAGGCCTAGTAACAAAAAACCGTAATGAAAAAAATGTTCATAAGGCTTTTTTTGCTCAAAAATCAGATAGCTTGTTATTAGAAAACGTGATGGATGGAGCTGATTTCTTTTTAGGATTATCAGGTCCTAATACACTTTCCAAAAGTATGTTAAAAAAAATGAATGAGAATCCTATTGTTTTCGCTCTTGCTAACCCAATTCCAGAAATTATGCCCGAAATAGTTTATGATGTTTTTCCTAATGCAATTGTAGCTACAGGTAGATCTGATTATCCTAATCAAGTAAATAATGTCTTATGTTTTCCTTTTATTTTTAGAGGAGCGCTTGATGTTGGAGCTACGGAAATAAATGAAAAAATGAAGATTGCGTGTGTTGAAGCAATTGCAAAACTAGCAAGAGAACATTCTTCAGCAGAAGCAGCTGCAGCTTACCAAGGTGAAGACATGGTATTTGGATCAAACTATGTAATACCAAAACCTTTTGATCCAAGGCTGCTACCTATAGTTGCTTCTGCCGTAGCAGAGGCAGCAATTGAAACTGGAGTAGCCACAAAAACAATAAACACAATTTCAGAATATACAAAAAAACTAGAGAATTCTGCTTATAAATCCTCTTTTTTGATGCGTCCTGTGTTCGAGGCTGCAAGATCAGCAAGTAGAAAGATTGTATTTGCAGAGGGAGAGGATGAGCGTGTTTTAAGAGCTTCATTTTCTATGATTGAGGAAACTGGCGATAGTCCAATTTTAATTGGTAGACCGGATGTAGTGATGAGTAGAATTGAAAAATATGGTCTTCCGCTGAAGATAAATAAAGACTTTGAATTAGTTAATCCTGAGAGTGATCCCCGATTTAGAGAATACTGGGAGACATATCATAAAATTATGGAGAGAAGAGGTGTTACACCTGCACTTGCTAAGGCAATTATGAGAACAAATAGTACTGCAATTGCTGCAATAATGGTTTTTAGAAGCGAAGCTGATAGTATGATTTGTGGAACATTTGGGCAATATTTATGGCATTTAAAATATATAAAAGAAGTATTAGAAAATAATGAATTGAATGCGATAGGGGCTCTCTCATTAATGATATTAGAAAATGGGCCTCTTTTAATATCAGATACGCAGGTTAATGCTATTCCCTCACCAGTTCAAATATCTGAAATTGTATTTGCTACAGCAAGACATGCAAGGCGTTTTGGAATAGAGCCAAAAATAGCACTATGTTCTCACTCTCAGTTTGGTAATTTAGATAGTGAGTCCGGTAGAAATATGAGGGATGCTTTAAAAATTTTGGATTCTAAAAAATGTGATTTTTTATATGAAGGAGAAATGCATTCTGATGCTGCACTTGATCCTGAGCTTAGATCTAGGATAATGCCTAATTGTAGATTTGATGGTGTTGCAAATGCCCTAGTTTTTGCTAATACTGATGCTGCTAGTGGTGTAAGGAATATATTAAAAATGTGTGCTAACGGTCTGGAAGTTGGTCCAATTCTTATGGGTCTGGGAAATAAAGCACACATTGTTACTCCATCAATTACTGCAAGAGGTTTGTTGAATATATCAGCATTAGCAGGTTCACCAGTTCAAACATATGGTTAGTTGTTTTAATGAGATATAAAGATTTATATAACGAATGGAGGAGTGATCCAGAACAATTCTGGATGCATGCAGCTAAAAATATTAATTGGGTAAAATTTCCAACTTTTGCTCTAGATGATACGAAAAAACCTTTCTATAGATGGTTTCCTGATGGTGAAGTTAATACTTGTTATAATGCAATTGACCGCCATGTAATTGATGGTAAGGGAGAAAAAATAGCTATTATTTATGACAGTGCCATAAGAGGAATAAAGGAAAAAATCTCTTATAAACAATTACTAAAAAAAGTTACTAAATTTGCTCATGCGTTAAGTACAGCAGGTATATCTAAAGGTGATAGAGTAATTATTTACATGCCAATGATACCTGAAGCCATTGTATCAATGCTTGCTTGCGCAAGAATAGGAGCTATTCATTCAGTAGTATTTGGAGGTTTTGCTTCAAATGAATTAGCTGTAAGAATAGATGATGCAAAACCTAAGGCCATAATAGCAGGTTCATGCGGGGTTGAACCTACTGGTATAATTCCTTATAAACCTTTACTCGATAAAGCTATTGATCAAGCAGAACATTCCCCAAAATTTTGTGTGATTTTTCAAAGAGATGAGTTGCAAGCTCCTTTGGTTGTCGGTAGAGACTATGATTGGAACGATTTCCAAAAGGCCTCAACAGAAATTCCTTGCGTACCAGTATTAGGTAGTGATCCACTGTATATTTTGTATACCTCTGGTACAACAGGTCAGCCCAAAGGTGTAGTTAGGCCAACAGCTGGTCACTTGGTTAGTTTAATGTGGACTATGAAAAATTTTTTTGGAGCTGATCCTGATGATGTATTTTGGGCAGCTTCTGATGTTGGATGGGTAGTGGGACATTCTTATATAGTTTATGCCCCCCTTTTTGCTGGAAACACTACATTATTGTTTGAGGGAAAGCCTATAGGAACACCAGACCCCGGAACTTTCTGGCGAATTATAGAAGAGCATTATGTAAAAATATTATTTACCGCTCCTACAGCATTTAGAGCTATAAAGCGAAGTGATCCCAATGGAGAATTTATAAGTAAATATGATACTAGTTCACTAAAAACTTTATTTTTAGCTGGTGAAAGGGCAGATACTGATACAATCAAATGGGCCTCAAATAAACTTGGAGTTCCAATTATTGATCACTGGTGGCAAACAGAAACTGGTTTTCCAATGGTTGGATGTCCCCAAGGATTGAATTCTCCTCCTGTTAAAATTGGAACAGCAGGATTGGCCATGCCTGGTTATGACATCAAAGTATTAAACGAAGATGGAACAGTTGCAGCTTCTAATGTACTTGGATCAATAGTTGTGAAATTACCTCTTCCTCCTGGAACATTACCTACTCTTTGGGGGTCTGATGATAGATTTAAAAAATCCTATTTATTAAAATTTCCGGGATATTATGATACTGGAGATTCAGGGCTTATTGATGAAGATGGTTTTGTATCGATAATGGCAAGAACGGATGATGTTATCAATACAGCAGGCCATAGATTGTCAACAGGAGCAATGGAAGAAGTATTATCTGGTCATCCTGATATAGCAGAATGTGCAGTAATTGGTGTCAATGATGACCTAAAAGGGCAGTTACCTTTAGGATTTATCTGTTTAAATGCTGGAGTTAATAGAAAACCTTTAGAAATAATTAATGAATCTGTATTATTAGTTAGAGAGAAAATTGGCCCAGTGGCAAGTTTTAAAAAGGCAGTAATTATAGAAAGGCTACCTAAAACAAGATCAGGAAAGGTACTAAGAGGCACAATGCTCAAAATAGCAAATGGTGAAAAATTTAAAGTACCAGCTACTATTGATGATCCGTCTATTTTAGATGAAATTGAAAAGGCATTACTTGAAATAGATTATCCTCAAAAAAAATAAATTATTATTCACCATAAGGTATCCAAATATTTTTAATTTGAGTAGATTTATATAAAGGTTTTATCTTAATTTCCTTGGGTAAATTACTCCAAGAATAATTCACTCCATTATTAACCCAAGTTTGCTTTAAATTCGAAATAGAGTTTTCCTCTATTTTTTTTGAACCTTCTTGAGATCCAAAATACCAAATTCCATCAACTTGCATATGCATAGCAAGAGTTTCTGACAATTCATCTTTATTTCCTGTAACAATATTTACAGAACCGGATGGAAAATCTGAAGTTTCAAATATTTGATACATATCAGTAGCACAAAGTGGATTTTTCTCCGATGGAACAACTACAACGGTATTACCCATAGATAAGGCACTAAAAACTAGATGTATAAATGACAACAATGGATCATTATCGGGACAAATTATAGCTATTACACCTAAAGGCTCTTTCATAGCAAGAGATACACCTCTTATGGGAACATTATGGATAGCACCTTCAAATTTATCTGTCCATGAAGCAAAATAAAATATTGTTTCCAGGGCCTTTTCAACTTCATAGTTACCATTTTCTCCAGTCATTTCTAAAATGGTTTGTGCAAATTCTTGTTTACGTAATTCTAAATTTTCAGCTGCATAATATAGCACTTGAGCTCTTCCATGCGCAGACATACCCTTCCATTTTTTTTCATTAGCAGCTGCTTCAACTGCATCTCTGATATCTTTTCGATTACCTAAGGGTACTTGTCCAATAAGTGTATTAGAAGAATATATTTGCTTATCATAACCACTGTCACTTCTTTTTTGGGCACCTCCAATATAAAGTTTTCTGGTTCTATCAATATTGATTGTACTGTTTTTATTAATTTTAATTTTTTTTATTTTTGTCTTATCAGTTATATTATTTAGTATTTTGTCAGAGTAAGTTAAATAATCTAGTAGTCCTTCTTCACCACCTTCTCTACCAAAACCACTTTCTCTATATCCTCCAAATCCAGCTGAAGCATCAAACATATTAGTGGAATTAATCCATACTACGCCTACTTTTATCTTTGGTGCTATATCTAATCCCAGATTGATATTTTCAGTCCAAACACTTGAAGATAATCCATATTTTGAATTATTGGCAATTGATACAGCCTCATTAGGTGTTCTAAAAGGTATAACACTTAACACTGGTCCAAAAATTTCGGTTTGACATACTTTCATGGATTGGTTTGTATTTTCTAAAAGGGTAGGTGGATAATAATAGCCACTTTTTGGAACATCAATTTTAGGTTGATAAATATTTGCACCTTCCTTAGTTCCACTGATTACAAGAGATTTAATTCTTTTTAGTTGTTGAAGTGAATTGATCGCTCCAATATCTGTAGATTTATCAAGAGGATCGCCCAGCCTCAATTTAGACATTCTTCTTTTTAATTTAGTTATAAATCTATCTTTTATTCCTTCTTGGACAAGTAATCTTGAACCTGCACAACAAACTTCACCCTGATTAAACCAAATAGAGTCAACAACACCTTCAACAGCACTATCTAAGTCAGCATCATCAAAAACTATAAATGCTGACTTTCCACCAAGTTCTAAAGTTAATTTTTTATTTTTTCCTGCTGTCTCTTTTCTAATAAATCTTCCAACATCAGTTGAACCAGTGAAAGCAATTTTTGAGATTTTATCATTATTCACTATAAGTGAACCTGTTTCTCCGTCCCCATTTACAATATTTACAACCCCAGGTGGTATTTTTGCCTCTATGCAAAGTTCAGCAAAAAACATCGCCGTTAATGGCGTAGTTTCAGCAGGTTTTAAAACAACCGTATTTCCTGTAGCCAGAGCAGGGGCAATTTTCCATGACAACATTAAAAGTGGAAAATTCCAAGGAATTATTTGACCTATAACTCCAATGGGATTTTTTTTTGGAAATTTATCTTCCAAAATTTTTGCCCAACCTGCATGATAATAAAAATGTCTTACTACTAATGGTATATCTAAATCTCTAGTTTCTCTTATAGGTTTTCCATTATCCAAAGTTTCCAATACAGCCAAAATCCTACTATTTTTTTGGATCAATCTTGCTAATGCATATAAATATTTTGATCTCTCAAATGGTTTGGTTTTTTTCCAGCTTTTAAAGGCTTTTTTGGCAGATTTTACTGCATTATCTACATCTGTAAAATTTCCTTTAGATATTTTTGCTAATACTTCTAAATTAGAGGGATTAATTGTTTTAAAAGTTTCTTTTGGAGATGTCATTTTACCATTTATAAAATGACCAAATTGGTTTTTATGCCTAGATAGCCACATAAATGCTATTTCTGAGGACTCCAATGCTGGGCCATAATCCATTATACCAATTTCTTTATTCATAAGTAAATCCTAAACAATTGGATGACGATTTTCTGCAGAGTACGATCCTGTACTTAGGTGCTCTAATTGTCTTTCAACATCTGCAAGTAGAGAAGAGGCGCCAATTCTAAATAGATTTTTAGTTAGCCAATCATCATCTAACTCTTCTTTCATTAATATTAGATAATTAATTGCTTGTTTTGATTTAGAAATTCCACCAGCCGCTTTAAATCCAATCTTTTTTTTCGTAAGGTCATAAAAGTCTCTTATAGCTCTTATCATTACTAAAGATACTGGAAGTGTGGCATTTGTAGGTTCTTTTCCTGTAGAAGTCTTTATAAAATCAGCTCCAGCCATCATAGATACCCAACTTGCTTTAACCACATTTCTTAATGTTCCAAGATCACCTGCACCGATAATTACTTTTAAATGGTTTTGACCACATGATTTTTTATAGTTTTTAATATCGTTGTATAAAGATTTCCAGTTACCAGTAAGGACTTTATTTCTATTAATAACAACATCTATTTCTGTAGCACCGTCTCTAATTGCAGCTTTGATTTCAGAGTTTTTAATATTTTCAGGTATCAGTCCAGCAGGGAACCCAGTTGCAACAGAAGCAATCTGGATATTATTTTTTCCAATAGATAATTTTGCTTCTTTTACTAAGTTTGGATATACACAAACTGCAGCAGTTGAAATATTTTTAGAAATATCTAAATCTTCAAGAATATCTTTTCTTACAGGATTCAATGCTTTATGACAAAGCCTACTAACTCTTCCTGGGGTGTCATCACCTGCCAAGGTTGTTAAGTCCATAAATTCAATTGTTTTTAACAACCATTCAACTTGTTTTTTTTTCTTTACTGACCGCCTTTTAATAATAGTTTCACAGCGGCGTTCAACTGCACTTAAATTAACTTTTTGGCTCAAAATAAGATTTATATCTAAGTCTATTTCATGAGCATAAGACAATTATTGATGCCTTTCATTTTGGTTGGTAATATAAAAAAAATTATGCATATAATACCCTTTATATTTTATGTGGTAAAGTTAATTTGAATAAATTTAGAGATATAAAATTGTGAGACTTGTAAAAACTAAAGAAAATAAAAGGTTAATAGAATTATCATATGAAATGATGTTAAATGCGTATGCGCCCTATTCAAATTTTTCGGTAGGTGCAGCTATTTTATCAGAAAATGATAAACTTTTTGGGGGATGTAATGTTGAAAATGCAGCATATCCTGAAGGAACTTGTGCTGAAGCGGGAGCAATTAGTGCAATGATTGCAGGTGGGTGCAAAACAATTAAAGAAATCTATATAGTTTCAAAGTCTGAAAATATTGTAAGCCCTTGTGGTGGATGCAGGCAAAAAATTAGAGAATTTTCTTCAGATCAAACCAAGATCTTTTTATGTAATATACAATGGGATTATAAACTATTTTCTCTGAATGAATTACTACCATTTAGTTTCTCTGAATTCGATGATTTATAATAACTAACTATGTTGATCAAAGAATTAATATCAAAAAAAAGATTAGGAAAAGAACTTTCTAAAGAAGAAATCTATTGGTTTGTAACTAGTTTGACTAATAATTCTATAACAGAGGGACAAGTTGCGGCTTTGGCTATGGCAGTTTGCTTACAAGGAATGACTTTTGAAGAAAGAGTAGAATTAACCTTAGCTATGAAAAATAGTGGTAAGACACTATCTTGGCATTTACCAGGACCTATTATAGACAAGCATTCGACAGGGGGAGTTGGTGATACTGTTTCACTAATTTTAGCTCCTATATTGGCCGCTTGTGGTGCTTATGTACCTATGATTTCAGGTAGAGGTTTAGGGCATACCGGTGGAACATTAGATAAGTTTGATTCAATTCCTGGATATAATACTTCGCCAAATGAAAAATTATTTAGAAAAGTAGTTAGTAAAGTAGGATGTGCAATAATTGGTCAAACTAATGAGTTAGCTCCCGCAGATAAAAGACTTTATGCAATTAGAGACGTTACAGGAACTGTTGAATCAATAGATTTAATAACAGCTTCTATTCTTTCAAAAAAATTGGCAGCGGGTCTAGACGGATTAGTTATAGATGTAAAATGTGGAAATGGAGCATTTATGCAAGATTTAAATGAAGCAAGTAATCTTGCTCAGTCACTTGTTACTGTTTCTAATAAAAGTGATTGTAAGACAACAGCTTTAGTTACCGATATGAATCAACCCTTATCTCAAAGCATAGGCAATTCACTAGAAGTATTATCTGCAGTTGATGTTTTGAAAGGAGTTTCTGATGACTATAGATTGTTGGAAGTATCTAAAGCACTTGGTGTCAGTTTATTGTGTTCATCAAAAATCTGTCAAAATAAAAATGACGCAGAAATATTAATTTCTTCTGTACTTTCTTCTGGAAAGGCAGCAGAAAAATTCTCGGAAATGATAAGTGAATTGGGTGGTGCATATGATTTTTTTGATAAGCCACATAAATACTTAAATTCATCAAAAATTAAAAAAGATGTTTATTTAAAAAAATCTGGATATGTAAATAAAATTAATACTAAAAAATTAGGGAATACCTTAATTCTTTTAGGTGGTGGACGCTTAAAGGTAGAAGATAAGATTGATTATTCTGTTGGAATAAAATTAAAGATAGAAAAAGGCGACTATTTAGAAAAAAATCAGCCAATTTGTACTTTATATGCATCCAATCATCAGACTTTAGAAATTGCTGAAAAAGAACTTAATTACACATTTGAAATTGGACAGACTAAAGAGAATATAAATAGTGACATAATTCTTGAGAATTTTGAATGACAGGTAAAGGCATTTTAATTGTTTTAGATGCTGTTGGTATTGGTGGAGCAACAGATGCAAACGATTTCGCTGATATGGGTGCTGATACTCTGGGCAATATAAAAAAAGAATGTATTAAGGGTAGAGCTAATTTTAGTCGTTTCGGTCAATTAAATATACCAAATTTAGCTAGTTTAGGTATTTACGCTTCTCATGCAGTGGCTCAAAATTATTTTTCAGAAAATCAAAATTTCTTTTGTTCAAAAAATGCTTCTTTTGCATGTGCATCTGAAATAAGTAAAGGAAAGGATACTCCAACTGGTCACTGGGAATTAGCTGGATTACCCTTAAAGTGGAATTGGAAATATTTTGAAAATAAATTTAAATCATTTTCTGAAGATCAAATTAAACCTATCATTAATAAATTTTCACTTACAGGTATTTTAGGTAATTGTCATTCTTCCGGAACTGAAATAATTAAAAAATGTGGTGAGGAACATATCCTTAGCTTAAAGCCAATATTTTATACATCAAAAGATAGTGTAGTTCAGATTGCGTGTCATGAAAAAATTTTTGGATTAAAAAAACTTTATGAATTATGTGAATTCTCTGCAAAAGTTTTTCACCCTTTAAAAGTTGGAAGAGTAATTGCCAGACCTTTTTTAGGAGATAACTCAGGTACTTTTTTCAGAACAAAAAATAGAAAAGATTATACATTTCCTCCTCCAAATAAAACACTTTGTGATTTAGTTATCGAAAATAATAGATCATGTCATGCCATTGGAAAAATTGCTGATATTTTTTCTAACAGAGGGATTTCAACAAGTGTATCTGGGTTAAGTGACGATGCTTTATTTTATAAAATGATTGATGTAATAAAAAAAGCTAAAAATGGAGACTTGATTTTTGCAAATTTTGTTGAATTTGACTCACTTTATGGACATAGAAGAGATGTAGCAGGATTTGCTGCGGCTCTTGAACGTTTTGATTTAAAATTAGTTAAATTATTAGAAGTTATCAATCCTAATGATTTTTTAATAATTACTGCTGACCATGGGAATGATCCTACTTTTAAAGGTACTGATCATACTAGAGAAAAAGTACCTGTATTAATGGTTGGAAATTATGCCCAAAAAGGAAATAATGGAAATATATTTTTTTCTGATGTGGGAGCCACTATGGCTGCTTTCCTTAATCTAAGTGGGAAATTAAAAGGAACAAATATTTTTAATGATAACAATAAATTGGAGAAAAAATGCAAAACTTAAAGATAGTAGACCACCCACTTGTTCAGCATAAATTAACTAAAATGAGAAAAAAGGATACTCCAACTAATCATTTTAGACAGCTATTGAGAGAGATCAGTTTATTACTTGCTTATGAAATAACTAGGAATTTAGATATGACAACTGTCAATATTGAAACTCCTATAGAAAATTTTGAAGCACCCACACTCGATGGAAAAAAATTAGCATTAGTTTCTATACTAAGAGCAGGTAACGGTCTTCTTGATGGTGTTTTAGATCTTATACCATCTGCTAGAGTAGGTTATGTTGGATTATATAGAGACGAAAAAACATTAGAGCCTGTGCAATATTATTTTAAAGTCCCAAATGAGCTTAGTGAAAGAGTAGTAATAACCTTAGATCCAATGCTAGCTACAGGTAACTCTGCTTGTGCAGCAATAGACCTATTAAAAAAAGCTGGTGCAAAAACAATTAGATTTTTATGCTTACTTGCTGCTCCAGAAGGAGTTAAAACTTTAAATGAAGCACATCCAGATGTGCCAATAATTACTGCATCTTTGGACAGACAGTTGAATGAAATAGGTTATATAATGCCAGGATTAGGTGATGCGGGTGACCGCATGTTTGGAACTAAATAGTTATTAGTTAATCAAATTTGTATTTAATGGACTATGATATATTTTAATTTTTAATATTTTACAGATAATATTAGAGAATGATATAGATCTTATACATTTATATATGGATTAAATTAAAGCCAATCACCCACTTACAAAATCTTTTAACATTTTGTTTTCATATTGAACTTTTTCGATTAATCTATTTACTACATCACCTATAGATACAATTCCTATAGGAGCATTATTCTCTACAATTGGAATATGACGGATTTTGTTTATTGTCATTAACTCCATTAATTTATCAGAAAGAACTTCTTTTTCACAACTGACAACTTTTTTTGTCATTAGTTGGTTAACTAATAAAATTGAATAATCTTTATTTTTATAATTGGCTAATGCTTTTACTATATCTCTTTCTGATATAATACCAGCTAGTTTCCTATTATTATTTATTACTGGGATTGCTCCAATATTATATTTTACTAACTTATTAATAGCATTTAGCAACTGATCATTTTCATTAACAGTTATGAGTTCTCTTTCAGTTAGTTTTTCTGCTAGACTTTTAGACATATAATTATCCAAACCTTGCTATGGAAATTTTAATGCTAAAATGTTTTAAAAACAACTTATTTTATTTTAAAATTTATTATCTATAAATAATGGGTCATTTTATTTTAACTACTTCACATTTTTGATCTACATTGAAAGGCCAACACCATATAGATATAAATGGTATTTCGCCAACTTTCATTCCATGAGGGTAGTAAGGTTCATTATAAATTATTGATCCTGATTGCATTTCTAACCACTTCTTTTTTCCAAATCTCCATTTTGTACCATCAGTTAAATTTAAATATAATTCAGGAGCTGCATGCATATGATCTTTGTAAAATATGTTTTGTTCTAATAAAAAAATCCCTAACTTTAATTCCTCAGATTTAAAATATCCATCATTGGGACCAATAAGTTCTGCATTCATATTTCCATTTAGGTAGATTTTCCCAATATTTGAATTTTTGTTATAATATTCTCCATTATCTATTTTCCAATTTAATTTGGTATAGCCATCTAAGATAGCATTTTTTAAGGGTAACATTTTATTTGAAGATATTGATGATAACCCATTTATTAACGATTTATTCTTTGGAGGAATTGTTGGAATAAAATCGTTCACCGTTTTTTTGCTTAGAATACTTTTTTTAATAGAATTACAAATACACTTTTCCTCATTTTTTTTAATATTTTCTTCAAGATATTTTATTATCTCTTCAATAATCTTTTTAATTTTATGCATAGAACTATTAGTTATTTTATTTACAAGTTTTTAATAATTTAGATATTTAATAATTGATATTAACAAATTTTAAATCGTATCTCTTTTCAAAATTTAAATTTAATGTAAGTCTACAATAATAATATTTAAAATTTTTAAAGGGAGTATAATATGCATTTAATTAGGTCAACGCTTAGTATCTTATTATTTTTTGGACTTTTTTCATATGGAATATCTGAAACAAGAATTACATATAAGTCTGCTAAATCTACATCTTCTTACTATCAAATGGCAGTAGAAATTGCTGAGGCCATGAAAAAAGGCTCTAATGGTGCAGTAATTATTACTATTGAAGAAAGTCAAGGCTCTGTCCAAAATGTTATGGAAGCAATTGGCAGAACCAATAACTATGTGTTTACTACTCCTCCTGTGTTAATTAAATTAGCGCGTGATGGAAAAGCTATGTTTAAGGATAAATCAAATCCTAGATTTGATGAGATAAGAGCATTATTTCCAATACCATCTTTAACAATGCATTTCGTAATGTCAAAATCATCTGGGGTAAATAGTTTTGATGAAATGGAAGGAAAAACTATCCTTCTTGGAAAAGGTTCCTTTGGTGCAAAAGAAGGTGCAAAATATTTAAAACTTTTTGGACTTGAAGATAAAGTAAAATTAGCTGAAGTTGAACTTTCTAATGCTGTTCCAGCACTTAAAAATGGTCAAATTGATGGATTCGTAACAGCTGGATCTTTTCCTGCGCCAAATGTCATTGAAGCGGCTGCCTCTTCTGGGGCAAAAGTAATTTCTTTAACTGAGGATCAAGTTAAAGCATCTAAGCGAACAAAATTAATTATTCCAGCTGGTACTTATGCTGGTCAAAATCAAGATATTATAACTACTTCTCTTCCTGTAATAGCTTTTACAACATCAGATATGAATGAAGAAACCGCATATCTTCTTACCAAAACTTACTGGGAAAATAAAAAATCTCTAGGTGAAGCAGCTAAATGGTGGAATGGTGTTTCTTTAGATATGTTAAGTAATATACTCACTGATATTCATCCAGGAGCAAAGAGATATTATAAAGAGGTTGGTGCTAATTTGGAGATTCATCATTAAAAAAGCGTATATGTTCCTTAGGTCTGTTGCATGCACCTAAGGAACATAAAAATGATTAATCTTAAGCAAATTAAAACTTTATGGATTGGAATAGGGTTAGTTTCAATCTTTTTTCATATATATCTTATTTTTTCAGGTCTTGTTCCAAGTTTAATTTCTAGGCCATTACATATGGCCTTAGCAATACCATGGATTTTTGTTTATTCTTCCCGAACTAAAGAACAATTATTTTTAGGATACATATTTACTTTTTTTGGTATTTTAAGTTGTTTATATATAGCTATATTTGAACAATCCCTATCAGATCAATACGGTTTCTTAATTGGATGGGAACAATTTCTAATCTCAATCACTTTACTATTGATAACATTGGAAATGGCTAGACGTACAGTAGGATGGCCTCTTCCATTAATTACTTTAATTTTTTTGATATATGGGTTATTTGGAGACAGAATCCCAGGTGAATTTGGTCATCCTGGAATCCCAATAAATAGTTTTTTAGGTACTCTTGTAATAACTGAAGGCGGTTTGTGGGGTAAATTAACAGGTGTTTCTGTTTCTATAGTAGCGATTTTTGTAATTTTTGGATCCATTTTGAATGCTGGGGAAGCTGGACAAGGATTTATGAATATTGCAATTGCAGTGGCAGGAAGGCTTAAAGGTGGTGCAGCAAAAGTTTCAGTTATTTCCTCAGCTCTTTTTGGGTCAATATCAGGCTCTGCTTCGGCAAATGTTGCATCAACGGGAATGGTTACCATCCCAACAATGAAAAAATTAGGATATCCAAAAAGAATAGCTGGTGCTGTAGAAGCAGTTTCATCAACAGGTGGTCAGATAATGCCACCACTTATGGGCGCTGGAGCATTTGTAATGGTTGAACTCACAGGTATACCATATAGTCAAATAATAATTGCTGCCTTCATTCCAGCATTACTTTATTTTTTTACTATTTGGCTTGGTGTAAATAGATATGCAGAGCTTTATTGTTTAAAACCCTATAGAACAAAAATGTTGCCCTCTTTTACTATAGTAACTAAAACGGCACTTTTTTTTCTTATTCCGTTTTCGATATTATTATTATTTATGTATGTAGGATATACGCCCCAATTTTCAGCTGCTTTAGCAATATTATCAGGATTTCTTCTTCTATTTATTGACATTAATTTTAATTTTAATTTGAAAAAAACAAAAACAAGGATCATTAATGTTACGTTATTTGCAGGACAACAAGTAGCAATAATAGCATCAATTATTCTTAGCGCATCTTTAATTGTAGGTGTTTTAGGAATAACTGGTTTGGGTATAAAAGTGACATCATCTATTATTACGTTTTCTAATGGAAATCTGTGGTTGACACTTTTTCTTACTGCTATTGCGTGTCTTATTTTAGGAATGGAAGTTCCAACTACTGCAGCTTATGTAATTTGTGTCTCAGTTGCAGGACCTGCACTAATTGATTTAGGTCTTGAACCATTATTAGTACATTTATTTATTTTTTGGTTTTCATTACTGTCTACAATAACCCCACCTGTTTGTGGAGGTGTATTCATTGCGGCAAGTATGGTTGAAGAAAACTGGTTAAAGGTTGCTAAAACTTCATTAGTTTTAGGTTTAGGATTATACATAGTTCCACTTGCAATGGTTCGTCATCCATTGTTAATTAATTTTGCAAATTCCCCTCTATCAAGTATTTTAATCTCAATTCAAATAGGAGTAGGTTTGTTTTTTATAACTAAAGGTTTTATTGTAAAAAAACTAACTGCTAGATGTCTTCTTTTAATTTTTTTAGGGAATATAATAATTTTTTTACCTAAATTACAAGACTTAGTTTACTAAATTCTATAAAGGAAAGTTAAAAATTATAAAAAGCTAACTTAGTTGAAAATATAAAATTATTGGAAAATATATTGTTGAAATGATAGTTGAAGTTATTACAATTCCAGCTACTGCTTTATCATCTGCATCATACTTTTTTGCTAAAAAATAAGATGTTATTGCCACAGGAGCAGACATTTGTAATATCAGAATATAAAAGGGAATTTGATCAAGATGTAAAATATTCCCAATTAATATAGATAAAGATAAACAGATAATTAACTTTAATATACTTAATTTTAGTGCTTTATATAGATGGGTTGAATTAAGCTTCGCTACTGCCACACCTAGGGTAATTAACATTAGTGGAATTGCCAACTGACTTATTAATTCAAGTGTAGATGTAAAAAAATACGGTGTTTTAGATTTTGTAACTAGAAATATTAATCCCAAAAATGTAGCAGCAAGTAATGGTTCATTTTTTAATGTTTTTAAAAAAGAAGTTTCTCCAGAAACAAACCATATACCAATAGAAAAAGATAAAATTGAAGTAATTGAAAGAACTAAAATTGCATAACCTAATCCAATTTCTCCGAATGCAAAGTAAGCTAAAGGCAAACCAATATTGCCAGTGTTACCAAATGATAGAGGTGACAAATAGGTTTGAGAGTTTATTTTCAGGAGTTTAATAATAATATAAAAGGTTAAAATTATTAACGAATAGCAAAGCAATGTAGCTACTGCGAAATTTAGTAAAATTTTTAAATTTATTTTTGTGTTCATAAGTGAAACAAAGACTAAGCATGGAACAGCTATGTTCATACATATTCTAGTTACAAATTGCATTGGATAATCAAAACCACTTTTTACCCAGTAAAAACCAAGGCAAGAAAGGAAAAAAACTGGGAAAACAACCTCTAATACTTTAATAAAAATCATATGTAATCAAAATTAAAATGATAAATATTTTGCTTTGTTAAATATTAAAATTTAAGAATTTAATTTTGAGTCAAGATCTTTAGAACCATCATGATATGTTCCAAATACTCTATCAAAAAGTACTAGTCCGTAACCGCCATAATTAACATTAAAATATTTAAGATGTAAGTAATGCATGTAGGCATGAATATCAAATGTTTTATTTTATGAGATTTCAACTTTATCGATTTAGCGTTTTTGAAGTAAATATAATTTCATAATCATTAAGTTTGTAATATTAAATAAATTCGATTTCTTAGCCTTTAAAGATATATACATAAATCATTAATAATAAAAAAAAGATTATTTTTTTGGAATAATTTATTAAATTTTAGGTTATTATATGGTAATTAATCATTAACTAACTTAATATTTCTCAAGTTGCTATATTTAATACGATTACTTTGATTATATTTTCAATAGCTGTATTTTTTTTATTAATAACTCCTGGTCCTGGTGTTTTATCAACAGCTGGGATAGGATCTGTATTTGGATTTAGGTCAGGAATTAGATATGTTTTCGGCCTTTTTATTGGAACAAATATTGTTGCAATAATTGTAATTTCTGGTCTTGCAACTGTTATTATTTCTTTTCCAATTATTAGGACTATTTGTTTATTTTTGTCTTCTATTTTTTTTATTCATTTAGCTTTAAAGATATTTTTGAGTGATACAAAATTAAATTTCTTGAAGTCTCAAAATATTCCAGGAATTACGCACGGTGTAATTTTGCAGCTTATTAATCCAAAAGCTTATATAGTAAATTTAACTTTTTATTCAGGTTTTGCTTTTTTCCCTGCAAACTTTGGTTTGGAAATACTAATTAAATTAATAATAACTAATTTAATCTGGTTACCAATTCATTTAATTTGGTTATATGCTGGCGTTTTGTTATATGAGATGCCACTAAGTGAAAAAGTGAGAAACAAACTAAAGTTTGTGATGGGAACAAGCTTAATTATAGTGGTTTTGTTATCAATAATTTCATTATGAAATCATTTGAAAAATTAATTGGAAGTAAATTACTAATGTGATCAAGCCAACAAATATAAATGATAAAATTAATGAAAAAAGGAAAATAAGTAACAAAAAATCAAATAATGAAGGAGATAAAAATGTATGCAACTGTTACTGAGTGGGAAACAGAAGCACCAGCAACCCCTGAAAGTTTTAATGAGATGGTGGCAATAGCGTTTAAAGATTTTAAAGAATTAGGCGCAACTAACTTGCGCTTTATAAAAACTGGTGAAAATCGAGCTCGCACTATGACTTTGTGGCCAAATGAAGAAACTGCGGCCTTAGCAATTGAAGCAATAGAGGCTGTTGCAACCTCATATCCAGGAGTTAGATTTATAGCGAGCGAAAAAGGGCCACTATTGGCGGAGTATAATTAATTAATTGCTTTCTTATTTGATTAAGGAGATAGATATACTTCAGATCATTTATGTATCTTTGGAATAAATGAAAATAAATTTATTTTATTTAATCAATAGGTAATGCAATGGATAACAATTTTTATTATAAAAAGTCATACTATTTAGGAGAAAATGACAGTCCTGAAATTCATTTTTTCTATCTAGATGCATCATTCAGTTGGGTCAAATATCTGTTTTATTTAAGGCTTTGACTTAAATTAAATAAAAACAAAAAGAGCTCTTTTTTATATATCCAAACAGATATAATAACAAATAATTTTATACATTTTAGAAATATTATTCTACTTTTCTATGTAGGTTTTGTTTTGATAATATGTTTGACGTTTTAGACTTAATTTCTATTGTTTCAACTTCAGATTTTCCTTTATGTTTATCAAGTTCTTTAGCTAACTCTGGCATGGAAATAAGTTCATCTTGGTCATCGCCTGATGAATGCACAACAACCCATATACAGTCATTCTTACTTTGGTTAAAAGGAGTATGGGGAATATTTTCAGGAATAAATATTTGTTCACCTTTCTTAACTAAAATGTGATTTTCCAATTGCTCTCCATAGAATAGAGTACATTCTCCTTCCAACAAATAAGCAATAGTCTCTATTTCTTTATGTATATGAGGTATAGAGTGAACGCCTGGTGGCATTGGTAAAATATTCATGCAAACTTTTTCAGAGCCAGCAGTTTTTCGAGATACCCCAGCATTATATTTAACTCCTTGGCCTCCCAGATATTGCTTTCCAGTTTTTATTAACTTGACTTCTTTATTAATCATTTTTTAACCAATCGATTTAGTGAATTTATTTTTAGGTATTTAAATTGTAAAGATTTTTTGTTTTTTTCAAGAGAATATATATTTTCCTTTGATGTTTAAAAAGTAGCATTTTCTTTTGAACATAAATTTCACTCAAGTATTTTTCCATAAAAAAAGTATATTCTTTTATTAAATGGTTTTTTTTAATATTTTATAACTTTTAATTATTATTTTTGTCATTATTTCAAATATTAATCAAACAATTTGAGTTATCCTAAAAACTAGAACATTTTTAGTAAGTACTATTGTTTAATTTTTTGGATTGGAGTGATGTAAAATAATTTCTAAAATATAATTTAAATTAAGTAGAAATGTCATTGTATAAGAGAATTGCTTAGGGTTTTTTGGATATAAAGGCCAAGTTATTTGCAGGCATTTGTTCTGTATTTAGATGGACTAATCCTGCCTCACTAAATAAATTCAATATATCTATATCATTTTTGTATCCCAAATTGAGATCAGCATTAATTAAGCTGTAATGAAATTCCATATCGCCCTTACTAATTAGCTTACCACTTCGCATAAAAGGTCCATAAATAATTGAAAGTCCTTTTGGAGCTAGTGCTTTTGATATCTCTTTAACTAAAATTTTTGTCTCTTTTATACTAATCAAATGTAACAAGTTTACTAAAAGAATAAGGTCTTGATCTCTATGCTTTTCAGACCAACCTTCCTCAGTTGCATCTAATATGCATGGTGGTTTTAGGTTCTTTAAATTTTGGTCATTACTCCAGGATTTAATACTATTTAAACGAGTAATATCCAAATCTGAAGGTTGCCAATTTAAAAAAGGTAAGGCAGAGGCAAGTTTTACAATATGCTGTCCTGTTCCGCTGGCTATCTCAAGTGCGTTACCTGGTTTGGTTACAGTCTTTCGCAATAATTGAATAATTGGTTTGGCATTTCTAGTTGCTGCAGGTGCAGTGAGACGGCCATCGTTATTGTATTTTACAATGCTGACTGTGTTAGGAAGATTTCGACGTTCGGCCATATTTAGAAATTAAAGTAATAAAAATTAAGTTACTCATATCAATTTTTAGGTTAAAACTCTACATTATTAATATTAAAATATTTTGGCGTATATTATTTTGCTTTTTGATAACAATTTATTTGCCGTAGAAAAAAGATTATTATCAATATTATTGATGACTATTGGATCTGTGGCGATAAGTTTTAATGGACTAGTTCTTAGGAATATAGAAATTGCAGATGATTGGACAATTATATTTTATCGTGCTTTATCATTCTCATTTACCATATTTATATATCTCTTTTTTATACATAAAAGAAGAATTTTTAAAAAAATTATCCAAATTGGAATTAGTGGTTTAATTGGTGGGTTTGTTCTAGGAATTTCAAACGTATGTTTTATTTTATCTATGACTACTACGTCAGTTGCCAATACTGTTTTTACTATAAGTCTTATCCCATTTATTACCGCATTATTTTCTCTATTAATTCTAAAAGAAAAACTTGCTCAAATTACCGTTTATACAATGATAGCAGCTTTTTTTGGAGTTTTAATAATGTTTTATGGATCTTTAAAAATTGGAGAGCTATGGGGAAATATGCTTGCTCTTATTACAGCTATTTCTTTTTCTATTTATACGATAATTATTAGATATAATAAAAATATTGATATGCTGCCTTGTTTGTTAATATCTGGCATAATGGCCATGGAATTAACTTCATTTCAAAATGTTGGTTCCTTACAAATATCTACCCATGATTTTTTCCTTTGTTTTTTATTAGGTGGAGTTCTATCAGGTTTTGTAAATTGTTGTTTTGTATTTGCCACTAGACACTTAATAGCAGCTGAAGCAACTTTATTCTTCTTTATAGAAATTGCATTAAGTCCATTTTGGGTTTGGTTATTTTTGAACGAAATAATAAGCCCCAATACATTAACTGGAGGTATAATTATATTAATTTCTATTCTTATAAGAGCACTCTATTTGCGACATAACAAAATAAAGATATAAAAATGTTTAAATCAGTATTTTTATTTTGGTTTTATTAAATTTTTCTCTTTAAATGAAACTAATATTCCAGATAAGAGGATAAGCACCATACCAAATATAATATATTTTGAAATATAATCTGATAAAAAAATAACACCCCAGGATGTTGCAAAAAATAAGAATGAATATTCAAAAATGGAAACAAAACTTGTCTCTCCTTTTTGGTACCCATAAGTTATAAAAATACCTCCAACAACAGAAAGAAATGCATGGATTATAATTATTAATAAAGATTGACTATCTAATAAAGCTAAATTCATAGTAATAAATGATTTTGAGATTGGTAATAATGAAAAAAATGAGTTTAACTCTAAAAAAATGATTATTATTAAAGATGTAAGGCCTATTCCTAAAAAAAACATAAACATCAGGGACCTAGAATCTTCCTCTTTACACCACTTTCTCGTTGTAATAGAGGATAAAGCATAAAAAGCCCCTGCAAATATTGGAAATATAGTTCCAAATGTAAAATCCCATATATTTATGTTTAAGACTATTAATACTCCTAAACTGCCGATGCAAACAGAAGCTATTTTGATAAAGTTAAGCTCTTCTCTATATATGAATCTAGAAAATATTATTACAAAAATGGGTGAAGTAAAAAGACCAGCTGCCACTTGGGCTATTGGAAAAAAGGCTAAGCATCCAAAATATGTTAACATAGAAACTACCATTAAAGCTGTTCTATAAAATACAAGTCTAAATTTTTTTGGAAAAATTATTTTATAACTTTGATTGAATGAAAATAAAATTAGCAAAGGTATTGCGATAAAACTTCGCATAAAATGAAATTGCCAAAGGCCAATTTTATCAGTTATAAAACGGATATAATTATCACCAATTGCTAACACTAACATTCCAATTGCAATAAATAGACCCCCTTTTATATTCATGTGCTTTTCTTAATTTTATTTTTTATAATTTTTATTTTAATTATGATTAGGATTATATCTTTTGAATAAAATTACTTGATAGTTTTGTACATGCCGTCATTTGTATCAGCACCTGCCATTAATACTTTTGATTGGTAGTTTAAAACATAATTATAAATAACAAGGTCTTTTTTGTTAAATAACCCCCTAGGTCCTGCAAAATTATACCAACCACCTTTATCATCCAAACCTCTTACTAGCATTGCAAAATCATTGCCATTGTCTGTACCTTTAACATCAGGTTTAACATATCTTATTGCTACACCAATACGCCTATCATTCGAATTATTAATATTAGACGCATGAAGACATTTACCGTGGTGTAATGACATTTCACCTGGTCTTAATGGTGCAAATACTGCATCCTTTTCACTAATTCCTTTAATTTCTTGACCTCTTGATAACAAATTATCCTTATGAAAAGTATCTTCATGTCTAAGAATTTTTTTATTGTGACTTCCTGGGATAAAACGCATACATCCCGCTTCAATAGTTACATTACTTAAAGCAATCCAAGCTGTTACCTCACCGTCAGTTTCACCCATTCCCCAATAGGTAAGATCTTGGTGCCAAGATACAATTTTAGAAGATCCAGGTTCTTTAATAAAAAGTTCGACAGACCAAACTAAAATATTGGATCCTAGTAATAACTCAACATGGTCTAAAATTTTTGGTGATTTTGATAAATTAGCTAATAAAGGAATTACGATATGGCCATTAACCCTAAAATATTGATCTAACTTTTTCCCAGAGACTCCATTCTTAAATTTAAATTCAAGATTTTCAATTTCTGACCGTATATTATTGGTTTCATTTTCTGAGAATATTTCTATACCATAGCAAAATCCGTTTTTTTTATATTTATTTATGAAAGATTTATCAATTGAGTTCATAATATTTTAAAATAATGATAAGGAATTTATTATAACTATTCAGTCTAAAAAAAAAAAATCAATGACAAAATTTATTAATTTAATTAACTTAATCTGCAACTAACAAATTAATTATAACTATTAAACTCTAAAAATATATTAACCTGCATAAAAAGAGAGAAAAATGTGCACAATTACTACTGATTGGTTTTTTTAAGATTGCACTTATGATAATTAAAAATTATTCAAAAAAAAATGAAAAAAATTATAACGGAGGATGTAGTTGTGGTGAATTAAGATATCGGATACTTGATGACCCAATATTCACACATGCATGTCATTGCACTCTTTGTCAAAAATATACTTCCTCTGCTTTTATATTACATTCAGCAATTGAAACTTTAAATTTTTCATTACAAACAGGTACTTTAATAAATAGTAAAGGTCCTTCTGGTAGCGGATCGTTGCATGAAGTATTTCGTTGTAGCAAATGTTTAGATCAAATTTATAGTCAATTTAATTTTGTAAAAAATAATAAAGTTTTAATACTTAAAACTACCACATTAGATGATCCAAATTTATTTCCACCACAAGCACATATTTTTATAGAGAATAAATTAAATTGGGTAAAACTAAATGATGATATTCCAAAATTTAAAAAAATGTATAATAAAGAGGAAATTTATTCCCTTGAAAGTTTAAAAAGAAGAAGATTAGCAGAAGCTTAGTTTAAAAGATGGCCCAATTTTTTGGTTTAATTAAAATATCATTGTATTATGTTATCTCATTTTTCAATCTATATTCTCTCCAAAAAGTATAACATCCTGATAATACTATAATAATAGCACCAGATATAGTGAGGAAGTCAGGATTTTCTTCCAATATAAAAACAGCCAAGATCAAAGCAAAAATAAGTCTAGTATAACGAAAAGGAGATATGACGGATACATCGCCTTTTCTAGTTGCTAAAACAAGCAAAAAATATGAAATACAGGCTATGATTGCGCTTAATATTATTAATTGCAAATCAACTAATGACAATGTTATGAAAGGTTTACTTATTGGTATTAACAGTATTCCCCCCAAAGTAGTTGCAATAAAGGCATATACTGAAATTGTTAAGGATGGAATATCTTTATTTATAGTTCTTGTGATCAGGTCTCTAAGACCCAAAAAAATTATTCCTATAAACGCGAAAATAGTGGAACTTTGAAAACTATCCATACCGGGTTTTAATATTAAAATAACACCAATAAAACCAACTGTAACTGCTGACCAACGTCTCCATCCTACTTTTTCTTTAAGAATAATTGCAGATCCAGCGGTCACCAATAAGGGAATGGCTTGCAAAATTGAGGAAACTGTTGACAAAGAAATAAGTGATATTGCATATACTATAAAAATTGCTCCCAACATATCTGATAAAGTACGTATAAGTATAATTGGATTTCTCAAATCTTGTAATCTAATGGATGGGATTTTTTGAATTTTACCAATTAAAAATAATAGACAAACTGAAACTATGCCTACTGACACAAGAATTTGGGCAACTGGCATATTTTCTGACAAGATCTTTATAATTAAGTCTTCTAATGCGAAACTAGCCATTGCTAATGTCATAAAAAGAATACCACGAAGATTTTCCAATTTCTCTCCTAGATTTTAAAAATATTTAACTTAAAAAGATAGGTTTTTAATTCATTTGAATTAGTATAATTGGTATATTAAAAAAAGCTAAGCATGGCTAATCCTAAGTAAGTAAAAAGCATACCTGAAATTCTTAGCAATGGGTTAAATTCATAAAAAGAAAAGCAAATAGCATGGGCTATTCTACCATATAAAAAAATTATACACGTTATTAGCAAGTGTAAAAATGGAGTTCCATTTTTAATTTCTAAAATTAAAAGAAGTATTAAAAAAAGCGGAACATATTCTGAAAAATTACCATGTGATCGAACATTACGAACTAATTTAGTTTCATTGATTTTATCATCCATTTTGAAAATCAATCTCATAACAGGACTGCCCCTAAAATACCCAACTCTAAAAGAAAGAAAAATATATATAATTGTAAATAGTGAAGCAAAGATTGTTGTTAAGTACAGGTCATTCATAATTAAAATTTTTATAAATTTATTGGGTATTAAATTTAATTAATATTTCCCCTAGCAGGATATTTTTTATCAATAATAAAATTTAAAGAGTTAATTATGTCTTCGAATTGTGGTCTAGCAAAGGGCATCGATTGTATGTATGCAGAGAAAATAGTTTTATCAGGTTTAATTAAAAATAAGCCAGGTTCAGGAAAAAAATCTAATTCATCAACTCCTATTGATGTTTTACCTCTTCCTTTAGATATGAATAAATCCCATTCCTTTGCCTTTGCAATATCAAGGTCATAAGCTAACCTTAATTCTGTTGATCCAACTTTTTGCAACATTTGTGTAGCTCGAGTTTTATCATCTGAGGAAACAGTTATATAGTCTACTCCAATATTTTTTAAAGTTTGTAGATATTTCATCATCTGTTTGAGATAAGTGATGCACAGTGGACAATGTAAACCTCTTATAAATATTACCATAGTAAAGTTCACAGGTTCTTCATTAAATAAATTAAATTCACTATGATAAACGGTTGGTAAGACTAAACTTGGTGCTTTTCTTGTGGGAGTAATCATCAAAATATATAAAGTATTAAACTTTTGTTTTATTAAGATTATCATGTTCTTATTTTTTCATCTAGTGTTTTATATAAAGATTAAATTCATTATTAAAATAACAAAATAAAAAATAGGTTCACTTATAATCAGAAATAATCTAAACCTTTTATTAATATAAGATATTATGATTGTTTATTTAAATTATGTTTTTATTAAGAAACTCATTATTTTTTCAAATTTGTTTTTTCTTATTTTTTTTAACTTCTCCCTCACACTCGGAATTACTAAAAAACAATAAATTTACTAATAGTAATGAATTATTAAATGTTAACGTAGGTCTTTCTACTGTAAGTGCTCCAAAATATGAAGGGTCATCAAAATCAGTAAGCAGAATTATGCCTTTTTTCAATTTAAAATACAAAAATATATTATTTAATCCTGTAATGGGATTAAATATAAATTTTCTAGATAAGGAAGATTGGTTATTGAGTTATGGTCTAGGTTTTAATTTTGGCAGAGATCCTGAAAGTGACGTCAATCTAAATGGATTAAAAAAAGTTAATTCTACAGTTGAGCCTAAGTTAAAAGCCAAATATAAGGATAAATATTATTCGATTGCTTCAGAAATTTCATATGATTTGCTAAAAAGAGGACATAAAGGAGCATACCTTAAAACGTCTTTTAATACTGGATTTCCTTTAATAAGACTGAAAACCTTTATAATTCCATCTTTTTCTTTTACTTACGCTGATAAAACATATTTGAATAATTTTTTTGGTGTGGATGTCAGGGAAAATTTATCATCAGGATATTCAAAATATAATTTAGAAAGTGGGATAAAAAATATTTCAGCAAGTTTAATAGTTATATATAATTTAAATGATAGGATCAGTATAAATAGCAATTTGATCTATAAAAAATTGGTTGGTCAGGTAGCAAATAGTCCACTTGTTTCAAAAAGTGATAGTGTGAGCACAATTTTTTCAATTGTGTATAAATACTAAAAATAAAAATTATTTTTTTTATATTTTTAGTAACATTTTTGTATAATTCTCAAAATTTCTTATTGGGATCTAGTCCTGGTATCCAGTTTGTCCCAGCTAATGGAACACGCGCCATTGCTGCTGACTCAATCGTCAATGCACATAAATCTTCTGGTTCTAGATTTCTAAGATGACTTTTCCCACAAGCTCTGGCAAGAGTTTGTGCCTCTAATGTAAGAACTTTAAGGTAATTTGATAAACGTTTTCCTCCATCCATAGGGTTTAGTCTTTTTGCAAGTTTTGGGTTTTGTGTGGTTATTCCAGCAGGATCATTTCCTTCATGCCAGTCATCAAAAGCACCAGCAGTTGTTCCTAAATTTTTATATTCTTTTTCCCATTTTGGGTCATTATCACCTAAAGCAATAAGTGCTGCTGTTCCTATCGATACTGCATCTGCACCTAAAGCTAAAGCTTTTGCAACGTCTGCTCCATTCCTAATTCCACCAGAGACAATTAATTGGACCTGTCGATGAAGATTTTGTTCTTGCAATGCTTCAACTGATGAACGAATACAGGCGAGGGTAGGAATACCTACATGTTCAATAAAAATATCTTGTGTTGCTGCTGTTCCACCCTGCATTCCATCAATAACTATTGCATCTGCGCCTGCTTTTATAGCTAATGAAGTGTCATAAAAAGGTCTTGTAGCCCCAATTTTAACAAATATAGGAATTTTCCACTGTGTTATTTCTCTTAATTCAATAATTTTAATTTCTAAATCATCTGGTCCAGTCCAATCAGGATGTCTACATGCAGATCTTTGGTCAATGCCATTGGGTAAGTTTCTCATTTCGGCTACTCTATCATTGATTTTTTGGCCCAATAACATCCCACCACCGCCAGGTTTCGCTCCTTGACCAACAACAATTTCTATAGCGTCAGCTTTTCTCAAATCATCTGGATTCATTCCATACCTTGAAGGTAAATATTGGTAAATTAATTTATTTGAATGCTGGCGTTCTTCTTTAGTCATACCTCCATCCCCTGTTGTAGTAGAAGTACCTGCCAAAGAAGCACCTCTTCCTAAAGCTTCTTTCGCATTAGCTGATAAAGCACCAAAACTCATACCAGCTATCGTTACAGGGATATCAATTTCTAATGGTTTTTCTGCATTTCTTGTACCTAATTTCACTGCAGTTTCACAGTTCTCTCTATATCCTTCAAGTGGATATCTTGACATAGAGGCTCCTAAAAAAAGAAGATCATCGAAGTGAGGTATTCTTCTTTTTGATCCACCACCTCTAATATCATAAATACCCGTGGCAGCAGCTCTTCTAATTTCTGCATTTACTTCTGGTGTAAATGTTTGAGAAAAAATAGGTTCTGTTTTAGGTGTTAAGGATGGTTTATTTTTTTTTGTCATCAGTTTCTTTCAATTAATATTTTGATAAATTATCTACATCGAAATTATAAAGCTTTCTTGCTGATCCATATCTTTTAAATTTGCTTGCTTTCAGATTTATTTTTGATTCATCAAGTAATTTTTCAAGTACTTGCTTATGTTTGGTTGACATTTCTTTTTCTATACAATCCGAACCCAAAGACCTTACAGATCCTTTTACAAATATTTGGGCTTCATAAATACTATCTCCAAGTGAATCGCCAACATCACCACAAACTATAAGTTTTCCAGATTGAGCCATAAATGCTGACATATGGCCAATATTACCTTTTATAATAATATTAATTCCTTTCATGGATATACCACATCTAGAAGATGCATTACCTTTTATAACCAGGGACCCGCCGTGACCGGTTGCTCCAGCATATTGACTGGCATTTCCTTCGACGACTAATTTGCCTGACATCATATTTTCAGCAACTCCAGGTCCGACTGAACCATTAACTTGAATGGATGCTTTTTTATTCATTCCTGCACAATAATAACCGGTAGATCCATCAATTTTAACATTAATAAAATTATCTAAACCTACGGCAAGTGCATGGTTTCCTTTTGGATTAGTAACTAACCAATTTTCATTTTCTTTGGAATGCTGCAATCTAGAATTTAATTCTCGCAATGTTGTTTTATTTAGGTCAATTTTATTCATTTTTATGGTCCCAAAAATAAACTTTAGCAGGTTCGGGCTCCCATATTTCAGCATGATCAATTTCTGGTAATTCTGCAAATGCTCTATATTCAGAACCAAACGCTACATAATAATCATTTTCAGCCATAACGGCTGGCTTACATGAAATTGGATCTCTTAATACTCCAAAACCGTCTTTTGTACCAATAAGGAACGTATAAAATCCATCTAACTCAGACAAAGCTAACTCTAAAGATTGCTTTAATGATTTTCCATTTTTTAATTGCAAACTAATAAAACTTGCTGCAACTTCTGTATCATTTTCAGTTTGGATCTCCATTCCGTTTCTTTGGAGCTTTTTTCTAAGCTGGTTATGATTTGATAATGAACCATTATGCACTAAACATTGATCAGAACCCGTATTAAATGGATGTGCTCCCAGTGTTGTTACTGCACTTTCAGTAGCCATTCTGGTATGGCCAATTCCGTGAGTTCCATTCATCTTTTTTATACCAAATTTTTTAATTACAGTTTCTGGTAATCCTACTTCCTTATAAATTTCAATATATTCTCCAGAACTCATTAGAGAAGCTGAAGGAAAAAAATTCTTTATATAGTTGTTTATAAAACTGAAATCTTTTTTATAAATTCTTAAAATAATATGGTTGAAATTTTTAATAACAGTTAACTTTAATTTTTTTTTGTGGATAAGCTCTTGTTTTAATTTTTTTAAATCTTGATCAGGATCTTCAGATCTTAAGGTTAATTTGATTTGACCATAATTATCTTTGTTATAAATAGCTATACCTGAACTATCTGGTCCTCGGTCACTCATAGTAATTAACATATTGGAAAGCAAATGTCCTAGCTGATCATTCAAATTCTTATCTTTCAGAAAGAGACCAACAATTCCACACATTCTACTTCAAATCTAATTTTATATGAGTTCTTAAATAATCAAATACTGATATTATATCATATGGTATCTATAATCAATCTAGGCAATATGTGTGAAACCGTATAATTGGATAAATCATTTAGAACCTGCTAAAGGTCCGCCTCCAAATAATACATTGAGTTTTTTAAAATGGTCTTTATCCGGAAGTTTTAAAATACTTTCTCTTTCCGGTATGTTATCTATTTTAACTGGTATTACTGAAGTATCAGCAGTTTTACTGTTAGGTTTATTGATTGATGCAGCTCTAAATTCAAGTGTTGATAACCCACTTGGAAATAATGTTTTCTTATTTTCAGCTGGATTAATGTTTTTTTTATTAGTTCGTCCAATAATTTTTGGTTGCTCTTCATATATGCAATCTGTAATGGTCTCTCCAAATATTTTTAATCTTGTATTGTCAAGAATTCATCGCTGGTGCATTGGTCATTCAATTCCCTTTTTTGAGAATGATTTTGCTGGTCGGATTGCTCAAAAAGAAATGCAAACAGCTAGGGCCGTAACTGATGTTGTAGTGGAAATTTTACAGACAGTTTTATTTGCACTTGCATCACTTATTGGTGCAGCACTTATGTTGTTATCGGTAAATATAACTCTGGCAATAGCACTTATTATTTGGCTCATTTTTTATATTTTTTTAATTGCATATTTTATGCCTATTATTCGATTTAGATCGGGAGAAAGAGCTAGTTCAAGAGCTATGGTGACAGGTCAAATTGTTGATACTGTTACTAATATCAAAACAGTCAAACTTTTTGCCCACAACAAACATGAAGATAGAGAAGCCATAAAAGCTATGGAGAATTTTCGTACTTCTTCTATAAAGTATGGGGAAGTTGCTGCTTGGTTCAGGTTTTATCTTAATGGACTAGCAGGTGTTTTGCCAATTTTAATGGTTGGAGGAAGTCTTTGGTTCTGGAGTACAGGTCAAGTAAGTGCTGGAGATATTGCTGCAGCTGGTGCTATTTCTTTAAGATTATCACAAATGATTGGTTGGGTGAGTTATGTACTTATGACCATATATTCAAATTTTGGAGAAATTGAAGATGGTGTAAAAACTTTAACTAAACCATATAGTTTAGCTGATGATAAAAATGCATTTTCCCTTAAAATTAAAAAGGGTGAAATCAAATTTAAAAATGTAAGCTTTGCATATGATCGCAACATTGGTGGAGTTAATAACATTTCATTGACTATTTCTGCAGGTGAAAAAGTTGGGCTAGTTGGCGCATCTGGTGCTGGAAAATCTACTTTAGTTTCCCTTTTATTACGTTTGTATGATCCAGAAGGAGGAGTTGTAAAAATTGATGATCAAAACTTATGCCATGTAACGCAGGAAAGTCTACGCAAACAAATTGGTATGGTTACCCAAGAAACAGCCCTTTTCAACAGATCTGCAAAAGATAATATTTTATATGGAAAATCATCAGCCAGTTTAAAAAATTTAATAAATGCGTCTAAAAAAGCTGAAGCTCATAATTTCATTCTTGATCTCCAAGATCATAAGGGCCGTAAAGGTTATAATGCTTTTTTAGGTGAGCAAGGCGTAAAATTATCTGGGGGGCAAAAACAAAGAATTGCTTTGGCCAGAGCCATATTAAAGGACGCCCCCATCCTTGTGTTAGACGAAGCTACTAGTGCTTTAGATAGTGAAGTTGAAGCCTCTATTCAAAAGGCTCTTGAGATTGTAATGGAAGGTAAAACGGTCTTAGCCATTGCACATCGATTATCAACTCTAAATAAAATGGATAGAATAATAGTTATGGATAGAGGTAAAATTGTAGAGAATGGTACCCATCGTGAATTGCTAAGTTTAGGAGGACTTTACGCTAAATATTGGGCACGTCAATCTGGTGGTTTTATCGAAACTTATCAAGCTGCAGAATAATTAAAGATCATTTTTTAATTTCAGCTAATACTACTTTGTTTGTGGATTACCTGGTATTGGAAGTCCAATTAGAGAATGGTGCGCTCTAGCATATTGGGGTGGATAAGCACATTCTTTTTTGAAAACTTCAGCTGCATGCCAGGCCCATCGAGGGTTATATAGCATTCCTCTACCTATAGCGATCATATCTGCTTGTCCTGTACTTATTATACTTTCAGCTTGTAAAGGTTCATTGATTTGACCAACGGCGATTGTTGGTACGCCTACTTTATTTTTTATATGTGATGCAAAACCAGTTTGATAAGATGGACCAGAAATAATTTCTTGTTTAGGAGAGTTTCCACCGCTTGATACATCAAAAAAATCGCAACCAAGTTCTTTAAGTTTCATTGCAAATTGTGTTGCTTCTCCCAAATCCCACGAAGAATTTTCAACCCAGTCTGTAGCTGAAAACCTTACTCCTACAGGATAATCCATAGATATTTCTTCTCTAATTGCTTTGAAAATTTCTAAGGGGTATCTTATTCTATTTTCAAAAGACGAACCATATTTATCTTTTCTTTTATTACTTATTGGGGAAAGAAATTGATGAATTAAATATCCGTGAGCCATATGTAATTCAATAATATCAAAACCTATCTCAACAGCTCTCTTAGCTGATTTTACAAAACATTTTTTGATATATTCCAAGCCTTCTTCATTTAATTCTATTGGCAAAGGCCAATTTGAATTATAACTTTCTGACGATGGTGCAACTGTTTGCCAACTGTCTGAATTATTTTGATTAAGAGGTGTACCACCTTTCCAAGGTACTTGAGTTGAAGCTTTTCGACCTGCGTGGGCTAGTTGTATACCAATTTTTGTATTCCCATATCTTTTCACAAATTCAATTATCTTTGATAATGCTTTTTGATTTTCATCAGAATATAAACCCAAGCATCCGGGAGTAATTCTACCTTTTTCTTCTATTGCAGTAGCTTCAACAAAAATAAGAGAAGATCCCGAGATTGATAATTGGCCAAGATGCATCAAATGCCAATCAGTTGCGGAACCATTCACTGCTGAATATTGACACATAGGTGCAACTACTATTCTATTAGATAAGGTTAAATTTCTAATTGATATTGGTGTAAAAAGTTTTCTACTCATTGTAAAATCTTAAATATTTTATTTTTTATTTTTAAATTCAATAGGACCTTTTTCATTTATCCAACCTGCAAAACCATCTGAAATATGTGTAGCTTCAAAACCCATATCTTTTAATGTCGAAACTGCTAGTGCAGATCTCCAACCTGCTGCACAATGAAAAACATATTTTTTATCTGAATCGAATATATCCTTAAAATAGGGACTATCAGGATCAACCCAGAATTCAATCATTCCTCGTGGAGCATGGAAACTTCCAGGAATAAATCCTAATTTTTGTCTTTCTCTGATATCTCTAATATCTACAAAAATAACATCACCATTTTCAAACAAATTAATTGCTTCTTTCGCATTAATTTCATTAATTTTGCTTTTTGCCTCTGCCACCATACTTTTTACCGTTTTTTTCAATTTTTTCATAATTTTTCCAAATAAAATAATTAACTAAATTGTAATGATTGTGTTTCTTAGATCTATCCTTCTAATTTTCCCGGATATAGTTTTAGGAAGATTTTTAGTAAAAATTATCTCTCTTGGATACTTATAAGGAGCCGTATTATTTTTTACAAATTCCTGAATTTCTAATTTTAATTTTCTATTACCATTATAATTTTTTCCTAAGACTATGAATGCGGCTACTATTTCTCCTCTTACTTTATCTGGTTTAGCTACAACTGCTGCCTCAACAATATATGGGTGCTCTAGGAGTACACTTTCAACTTCAAAAGGACTAATTCTATATCCAGAAGATGTAATGATATCATCAGACCTACCTACAAACCAAAAATATCCATCTTTATCCTTGGTAGCAGTATCACCTGTAAAATACCATCCATTTTTAAAAACTTCAGATGTTTTTTTTTGATCTTGATAATATCCTCTAAAAAGTCCTGGAGGATATGGGTCAGTAATTTTAATTCCTATGTTACCGATTTGATTTGTTTCTAAGATATTTGCCTGATTGTCAATTATTTCTATTTCAAATCCTGGACAGGGTCTTCCCATAGAACCTTTTTTTATTGGCATACCAGGGAAATTAGCAATTATATTGATTGTTTCTGTTTGCCCATATCCATCATAAACGTCACACCCTGTAGCATTTTTCCATGAACGCATTGCTTCCGGGTTTAAAGGCTCTCCTGCACTAAAACAATGTCTAAGAGAAGAGACATCAAATTTAGCTAAATTTGATTGAGCCATAAGTCTGTAAATAGTAGGTGGAGCGCAAAAAGTAGTAACTTTATATTTTTTTATAATTTCAAGATGCTCATCTAAATCAAAACCCTCATTATTATACAAAATAATAGTACAACCTGCTAGTAAAGGTGGATATAATAATCCCCATGCAGCCTTAGCCCATCCAGTATCTGTCAATGTCCAGTGTATATCGGTTGATTTTAAATCTTGCCAATATTTTTTTGTAATAATGTGTGAAAAGGCATAAGAGTGGTCTCTTCCAACCATTTTTGGCATCGCAGTACTGCCAGATGTAAAATAAATCAACATTAAGTCATTGGATTTTGTGGGTGGAACCATATCCCTGTAAAAATTTACATCTGATTTTTTGCAAATTTCATCATAATTATACCAATCATCTTTTTTACCTTTAACTAAAATTTTATATTTTAGTGATTTACAATTATCTTTTATTTTATTTATTTCAGATGAACTTTCTGATGTTGAAATAATAACTTTTGCATTTGATTTCTTGGCTCTATATTCAATATCTTTAGCTTTGAGCATATTAGTACATGGAATTGCAACGGCTCCAACTTTTGAGCAACCTAAAATACAATAA
>CACOBR010000010.1 GCA_902625475.1 uncultured Alphaproteobacteria bacterium | reverse complement strand
ATTTAGAAAAAAACTATCCAGTTTCAAAATTGACAGAAATTAATAAAGTCGACGCTGTTGTTGTATTGAGTGGTATGTTAAAATCGGTTGAGCTTGATAATAAAAAAATTATTTACGAATTTAATGAATCCGTTGATCGTTTTGAGGCTGGAATTCAGCTTATGAAAATGGGAAAATCCTCAAAGATAATTTTTACGAGGGGTTATTTGCCATGGTCAATCGGTATACCTGAAGGTGAACAGTTAAAAAAGCTAGCAATAGAAAGAGGAATTAATGAAGATAATATTTTACTAACTAGTATAGTTAAAAATACAGAAGAAGAAGCCAAGAATATAAAAAAATTAATAAAAAATAATGAGACAATAGCCCTAGTAACATCTTCGTTTCATATGCCTAGGTCATTAAAATTAATAAGCGATAATAGATTTAAAGTTATTCCTGTTTCTGTAGACCAAAGAGCTAGTAATCAAAAATTCACTTTTCTTTCATTCCTTCCCAGTAGTGGTGCTCTGAATAATAACTCTCTTGTTGTAAGAGAATTATTAGGTAGAATTTATTATAGTTTAAAGATTTATTTTAAGTAATATTATTAATATGAGTGAAATTATCTCAAAAAAAATGATTGATGATTTTCAGGAATTGGGTGTTTCTTTTATACCCAAGCTTTTTAAGAAACATATTGATAACTTAAGAAAAGGTATTGAATTTAATATTCAAAACCCTGGTCCTTATGCAGCAGAAAATCTGCACAAACACGAAAAAGGACGTTTTTTTGACGATTATTGTAACTGGAATAGAATTCCTGAATTTGAGAAGACTATTTTTGATAATGACATTATAACCGCGGCAGCTAAATTAATGCAATCTCAGACAGTACAGCTTTTTCATGATCATGTATTAGTCAAAGAGCCTGGTACTTCTAAGGATACACCATGGCATTCTGATGGTCCTTATTATTTTGTAAACGGAAAAAAAACTCTGAGTTTCTGGGTTCCTTTGGATCCTGTTAAAGACGCGTCGTTAAGGATGGTAGCAAGGTCGCATAAATGGGGTAAACAAGTACTACCCACTAAGTGGTTATCTCAAGAAAATTTCTATGATGAAACAGATCAATTTATGTCTATTCCCAATCCTGATTTAGAAGAAATGGATATATTAGAATATCAAATGGAGCCAGGAGATGCTGTCGCTTTTCACTTTGAAACTTTGCATGGAGCTAGGGGTAATAATACAAAAAATAGGAGAAGAGCATTTTCTTTAAGATTAATTGGAGACGATGCATGCTTTATAGAGAGGTCGGGAAAAACATCACCTCCTTTTCCAAACCACGGAATGAAAAATGGAGAAAAATTAAGAATAGACTGGTTTCCTATTTTATATCCTCTATTCTCTTAAATTGTGTAGAGTATTTAAATTATTTTTCAGTAAGTGCTGCTTCTTGCTCAAAAGTATAAGCACAAACACCAACAAAAACGGATTCCTTAAACACCAAACTTTTTCTAAGTGATTCAATTATTTGGGGATATTTCTGTTCAAACAACTTAATAGAAGAAACATCTTCGAATTTGACCAATAAATTTAAATCACCTTGTTTTCCAATAAAAACATTAAACCCTATTATTTTTAAAGAAGATATTTTGGATGCTATATTTTCAGTAAAAAATGATGCAGCTAATTTTGCTTCTTCCATATTTGCAAATTTTAAATTAACAACCTTCCCATACATTATTTATCTAAACCCTTGAATAATTCATCAATTTCAGTTGTTTTTAATGCTGGCATTTTTATCCTTTTTAAAACTGCTGCATCCAATTTGAGAAAATTTTTTAATTCTTTTGATTTTTTAGTTAAATTAAAATTTTTATCGATAAGATCTAAATCTAAAAGTTTCTTTTGATCCTTAGTACTCAGCAAACCATTAGAAAGACATTTTAATATAGATATAGTTTCACTTAAGGAAAGATTAGTTATTTCTTCGTCTAATGTTTCCATAACTCTTGTAATTCTTTCAATTGATAGTTGTCTTTGTTCGGTTTGGATATCTAATTGGTGAGAGAGTTTTTTAGATAAACCTATCATTAAATTTATAATATTTTTTGAAAGTCTTCTTACTCTGAAATCTCGAACACATAATGACCCAAGAATATAGCCTTCTGAATTTATTAATGGAAATGCTGCATAGAATCTGGGTCCATCAATTTTTAAGACAGAGGGGTGATTTTTAAATATCTTATGCTTTGTTAAATCGTTGGCTATAAGTGGACTTGTACTATTTAAAGCATATTGGCAAAATGTTAGCGGTCTTGGTGAAGATCTTCTTTCTTCTTTGATTTGATCATTAATATCTTCACCATCGAGTACAAAATTATATTGGCGATATTTATCAATAACATTCGCCCAACTATCTGGGCATTTAGTTATTTGTCTAGAAAGGTGGCAATAAACTTTATAAATCTCTTCATTAACAATGTCTAAGACCCCAGTTTTTTCAACTGCAAGTAGTCTACTTTCTTCATTCTTAGGTAATGGTGACGCTTCAAATGACAAATTATCTTCCAGAATAGTATTAAAATTAGATTATATTATTATAAATCTAAATTCACAATTTACAATAAATTCAATTAATTAAATAAACTTAGGTTGGAAGTATAACACCTATTGTGAGGATTAAATTTGTGGACAAAGAAAGTTTAGCAGTTGCAACTACGGCAAATGCATTTTTAACCATGATGACATCTGCAAGCCTCTTTTTAAAAGCATAAATCTCACTATTAGAGCATAATGCATCTAAAATCTTCAGATTGCTGGGGAAAAATTAGCTAATGGTCAAACGGCGAGGTTATTAGGACCAAAAGAAATAAATGATCTTCAACAAATCATTCTTTCAAATACCTCAATTTCAGTTTTATGTTTAATACTCTTTATCCTATCTTTATAACCTATATTTTTTTTAATAAACTTTTGGCAATTTTTACTTAATATTTTTTATTTTATTAATTATACCACTTGTTAATATTGGTTATGCTGTCACGATCCCGTTTTATTTTTTGGAGTTATTGTACTCATTATGAGTTTATTTGTTGATTTAATTTTTGAAAGATCTTGTAAGCTTGATTGTTTTATTTCTTAACATTAAGATAATTTATTTTTATGGAGTTCTTATGTGATTGTGATTGGTGGAGAAAATCTTATTGATTTAGTTTCTTCAAGTTTTAATTCTGAAGGAGTCCCAATCTATTTAGCAAATCCTGGGGGTTCTCCATATAATGTTGCGATAGCTACAAGTAAGTTAGGTGCAAAAGTATCTTATCTTACACCATTATCAAAAGATACACTTGGAAAGTTACTTTCTTCTAAGTTGAAAGAAAGTGGGGTAAAAATATTATCAAAGAGTATTTCAAATCCAACTTCTTTAGCTGTGGTATCAATAAGAAATGGTATTCCGTCTTATAGCTTTCATAGAAATGACACAGCAGAAAGGAAAGTAAATTTAGAAAATTTGTTAGATATATTACCCATCAATTCAAAAATTTTTCATGTTGGTTCCTTGGGACTCATAGAAGGCCAAGATGCTGAAGTTTGGGAAAAATTTTTTAAGATATGCAAACAAAAAGGATTAATTACCAGTTTGGATCCAAATGTACGTCCAATGCTAATAAAAGATCGTAAAAATTATATCAAAAGATTAGAAAGAATGTTTTTTGATGTGGATATTCTAAAACTAAGCAATGAAGATTTAAAATGGATTTATCCAAGTAAATCATTAAATCAATCTTTTAAAGTCCTTCAATCCAAAACTAATGCTCAATTACTTATTCTTACACTTGGAGAAAAAGGATCTATTGGAAAAACATCAAATTTTGAAATTAAAATTTCTAGTAAAAAAATTTCTGACTTAAAAGATACAGTTGGTGCAGGTGATACCTATATGGCTAGTATCTTGAACTGGTTTATAGATCATAAAACATTCGATATAGGTTTAGTCAAAAATTTAAAAAAACCAGATTTGTCTTCAATGATGGATAAAGCTTCTATTGCAGCAGCTTTGAATTGCAAAAAAATAGGCTGTAATCCGCCTTCAAAAGAAGATATTGAAATTTTTATAAACAAGGAAAATTTTTAGAATAATGCCTAAAAACATCGATATAGACCCTAATAAAATTTTTGCTAAAGACTTTTTAAAAAGTAAAGAGCTTCCTATTCATCAATATCAGAAATCAATTGATGATGAATTAAAGATACACGGTAAGGAAAATTTGAAAGAAGTATTAAGGCATATGTATATTGTTCGTGAATTTGAAAATATGCTTAATTCATTCAAAACAACAGGTTCATATAAGAATATAAATTATACTTATAATGGGCCTGCACATCTTTCTATAGGTCAAGAGGCTGCAGCTGTTGGAGCTGCATTTGCTCTAAAACCTGAGGATAAAATTTTTGGTTCTCATAGAAGTCATGGTGAAATGATAGCCAAGGGTCTTTCAGCTATTAAGAATCTGAGAAGAGACAAAATAAACTCAATAATGCAATATTATAATGGTGGGAAATTAATTTCATATGTTCATAAAAATTTAAATGATAAAGAATTTAATGATGCAGAAATGTTTTTACTTAGTGGAGTATTAGCTGAAATTTTTATGCGTGAACTAGGATTTAATAAAGGTATGGGTGGGTCAATGCATGCTTTCTTCACACCTTTTGGTACATTTCCAAATAATGCAATTGTTGGAGGTTCTTCGGGTATTGCTATGGGCGCCGCTTTACATGCTCATTTAAACCAAGAAGAAAGTATTTGTATAGCAAATTTAGGAGATGGAAGTACTGGTTGTGGTTTAGTTTGGGAATCAATGAATTTTTCGTCTATGGGACAATATAAAAATTTATGGCCTGAACCATATAATAAAAATCCACCAATGTTATTTTGTTTTATGAATAATTTTTATGCTATGGGTGGTCAAACCTTGGGTGAAACAATGTCTTGGGATCGTTTATCAAGGATTGCTACTGGGGTAAATTCTGAACAAATGCATGCAGAAACAATAAATGGATCTGACCCACTATCTGTTGCTGATGCAATTATCCGAAAAAGAAAACTATTAATTGAGGGTAATGGGCCTGTATTACTAGATATTGAATGCTATAGATACTCTGGTCATTCTACAACTGATACTAATGCATATAGATCAAGAGATGAAATCAAGCATTGGAAATTTTTTGATCCTATTCAACAATATTCAAAAAAAATGATAGAAGCAGGTATCATAAATAAAAATGAATTAAATAATATGATTGAAAAAGTTCAAAATCAAATAGAGTATCTGACTAGTAAAGTCGTGGATAGAGAGTTAACTCCAAGTATTGATTTTGAAAAAAACCCCACAATTATTGGAGATTTTACATTCAATAAAAAAGTCATCAGTGTTTCAACGCTTACGAGTGACTTACTGCAGAATGAGGGTGAAGTAAATCAAATGAAAAGTTTACAAAAAAAGTCAAGATTTGGAAAGTCTGAGGAGGGCTCTTTATTATCTGGAATGAGAGCAATTACTCTTAGAGATAGTCTAGCTGAAGCAATTATTTATCATTTATCAAGGGATAAATCATTAATTGCATATGGAGAAGAATGTCGTGATTGGGGAGGTGCATTTGGTGTTTATAGAGGATTTTCTGATATTATTCCAATTAATAGATTATTTAATTCCCCAATATCTGAAGCAGCTATAGTTTCAACCGCAATTGGGTATGCTATATCAGGTGGTCGAGCAATAATTGAACTTATGTATTCAGATTTTATTGGAAGGGCAGGAGATGAAATTTTTAACCAGTTAGCTAAATGGCAAGCTATGTCTGCTGGTGAATTAAATTTACCTATTGTATTAAGAGCTTCAATTGGTTCTAAATATGGAGCACAACACTCTCAAGATTGGACTTCCTTACTTACACATATTCCAGGATTGTCAATTGTATACCCAGCAACACCCTATGATGCAAAAGGATTAATGGCCAGTTCTCTATGTTCAAATGATCCAACGATATTTTTTGAAAGTCAGCGGTTATATGATAAAGTTGAAATATTTACCGAAAATGGAGTACCAAAAAACTATTATACAGTACCTTTTGGTAAAGCAGTAAAAAGAAGGAGTGGAAAGGACATAACTATCCTTACAATAGGAGCTTCACTATATGCGGCATTAGATGCAAGTATAGAATTATTAAACCACGATATTGATGCAGAAATTATTGATGCAAGATCATTAGTCCCATTTGATTATGGGATGTTGTTAAATTCAGTAAAGTTGACCGGTCGATTACTAATTGTTTCTGAAGCTGTAGAAAGAGGTAGTTTTGCAAATACTATTGCTACAAACGTCTCAAAGTTTGCCTTCAAAAATCTTAAAGCATCGCCTATGATAATTGGTGCGCCTAATTGGATTGCGCCAGGAGCTGATATGGAAAAAACATATTCTCCACAATCAGAAGATATCTTAGATCTTATTTTTAGAGATTTTTTCCCAGAAAAAAGGATAAATAAGAGAGGACTTCGAAAAGATTGGGATTTTATAGATTTAGCGAAAAAAGGTTTATAATTAAAAAGGAAATTTTAAATGACAGATATAATAATACCAAATCTGGGTAATGAAATATCAGAGGCAGAAATAACAGAATGGTTAGTTGCAACAGGTGATGATGTAGAACAAGGTGATGTTGTGCTTTTAATATCCACTACAAAAACATCCTTGGAAATTGAGGCTCCTACTAGTGGTAAAATTTCTCAAATAAATTCAAATGAAGGTGATTTAGTACAAGTAGGAGAAGTTGTTTGTACGATAGAATAATTTTTATTACTTAAATAATTATTTATTTATATATTTTGTTAATAAAGTTCCTGGACTTTCATTATTTTTATAGGCTACCTCTATAAGCGCCCTTTTGTCCCAAGAGTCTTCAACCCCTGCAATAAGTTCACTTTCTTCACCACTAACAAATCGTTGTAGTTGTACCATTCTATTTCCAAAGCTCTCAATAAACCAAGATCCTTTTAAAGTTATATTTATCCATTTTTCTCCTAAATTTATTTCTAATTTATCAGGTTCTCTTTCTGGATAATTTAAATTTACTCCAAGATGGACATTAGCCGCACCTTTAGTCCCACAAATTTTAAATTAACAAGCTTGAAATTTTCTGCCAAAACTATGATTATGATTAATAGTTAGAGCAAATCTGATATCTTTTCCATAATCTAGTATCACTGCAGTTTCAGTGTTAGAAGTTTTTTTTCCAGAAGTGCCGAGTGTTTTTGCTTTTACACCAATTGGATTACCGTGAATGGACTTAATAAAATCAAAATAATGTTTAAAATGTAAAAGAATTTCTACTCTTGGTAAATTTTCCAAAAATTTCCATAATGACCATGGTGTGTCCAATGCTAGCCAAGTGTCAAAATCTACAATTGATACTAGCAAATCAGAGTTGATAGCATCTTTAAAAGGTATCATCATTGGAGCAAATTTAAGTTGAAAATTCACAGCAGCCTTTAGTGATCTAGTATTTTAGATATCTAATATTTTAGTTGCTTTATCCAAATTACTATCCATTGGTTTTTGAACCAAAACTCCAGACTTTTCTGATAAAATTTTTAATATTTCAGCATGCACTTCGGGTGGCGTGGCTAAATCAAAGATAACTTTTTGCTGATCAATTGCTTCTTCTAAGCTATGAAATATATCTAAATTAAATTTGGTTGCCAGATTTTGTGCTTTCGCTATATCCGGATCATAAATTCCAAGTATTTTAAAACCTGACTTCTGATAGGCTGGTAAATGAGCATCGTTAACAATTGAAAAAGCTACAAATATAACGATTGGTATAGGTTTTTTTGGTTTAATCCATTCTTGATTAAGATTGATCATTTCAGAAAATAAATTACATGAGATCTTATAATAAATATTTTTAATCTAATTTGTTATAATTTTTTCTACTTCGTCCCTAGTTGGCATGGAAGGAGCAGTTCCAGCCCTTGTTACTGAAATACCTGCAGTTGCACATCCAAAATTTATAGCATCCACTATATCTTTTCCTTCAGCTAAAGCTGCAGCAAAACCACCATTAAAAGCATCTCCAGCTCCTGTAGTTTCTAAGACTTTCCCCACTTTGTAGCTCTCTATCAGTCCATGATTATGTAAATAGGCACCTTTTTGACCCAATGTAATGATTGGATTTTTTACACCCATTTCTATAAATTTTTTGCAAGCTGAATCTGCATCTTCTAATGTTGAAACATTTACTCCAGTGAGTGTTTCTGTTTCAGTTTCATTCGGAGTTATAAAATCGCATAAGGATAATATTCCATCAGATAATTTTACAGCAGGAGCAGGATTTAAAATTGTTTTCACACCTGCTGATCTTGCAATTTCCAAACCTTTTTTTGCAGCCTCTAATGGTTGTTCAAGTTGAGTTATAAAAACATCAGCATTGACAATAAGGTCTTTTTTATTTTCTAGATCTTCAGGACTAATATTTGCAGCTGCACCAGGAGAAATAATAATAGCATTATCTCCTGTACGTTCTTCTATAAAAATGTAGGCAGCTCCTGTAAAACTATCTTTGTCTTCTTCAATATACGGAGTTACTCCTGATGATTTCCAAGTTTCGAGGGCCATTTGGCCAAAATCATCCTTGCCTAAACGGCTTATCATTGAAACCTTAACACCCAATCTTCCAGCGGCAACTGCTTGGTTAGAGCCTTTGCCACCTGGTCCTAGAGAAAATGAGTTTCCTAAAACTGTCTCACCAATAATAGGCATTCTTTCTGCACGATATGCAGTATCTGCAACAAACACTCCCAAAATTACTACATGACCCATTTTTTTAATTTTCCTCTGGACCAACTACACCTTTTCGAAAGGCAAAACACCCATAAAATCGGCGTTCTCCTGTCTGTATTACAGCATAAGCTTTTTTAGCCCTTTCATAAAATGAATAACGTTCAATTGAAACCATAGGGTTTGGACCTCCAACTGCACTGACTTCAGACTGTACCTCGCTCATTACTGGAAGAATTGAACCAGGCTCTCCAACAACCTCCATTCTTCCGGCAGAATCGTCAACAAAGGTATCTAGAGGGTATATAGATAAAACAGCTTTTACAACTTCAGCTGCAGGTGCGTCTATTCTTAATAATTCTCCTAATACGGTTTCTTTTGAAACACTATCAGACGGAAAATTTGTGTCAGCAATTATTAAGTCATCGCCGTGTCCCATAGCTCTTAGAGCATATAGTACTTCAGCGTTCAATAGACTATTTATTCCTTTTAACATTTGTTATTATCCTCCCAATCTTAAATTGATTATAAATTAGTAAATAAGAAATTTATTTTCATAATTAAAAATCTGAATTGATTTTTTTGCTGCTGTTAGTTTTACATCTTGTCTAGGAAGTTCACCTTAATGAAAGTAACGTTAAAATTATTTAACTTTAACATTAGAATTTTTTTTTTCAAAATATAACTTCTTTAGTTGGTATATTTGGTTTAGTATATTTTAAGTTTATTAATAAAAATACATAAGGTAGCTTAATTGTTTGGAAAATTAGAAGGAACAGGTTTTGATATACTATCCTCAGAATTTGCAAATTGTTTGACAGGTCATGGAAGAGTAGAGAGGTTGTGGACAGGCGCAAGATGGTTAGAGGGTCCGGTTTGGTTTCCTGCAGGAAAATATTTGTTAATTTCAGATATACCAAATAATAGAATTCTTCGCTGGGATGAAACTGATGGAAGTGTTTCCATTTTTAGAAAACCATCTAATTGTTCTAATGGAAATACAATTGATCATCAAGGTAGATTGATTACTTGCGAGCATAAAAGTAGAAGAGTCACACGGACAGAACATAATGGTTCAATCACAACACTTGCTGATAAATTTAATAATAAAAAATTAAATTCTCCTAATGATGTTGTTGTTAAATCTGATGGTTCTATATGGTTTACTGATCCTACTTACGGAATTATTAGTGATTATGAAGGTATCAAATCTATTTCTGAGCAGGAAGGTTGCTTTGTTTATAGGATAGATAGGGATTTAAAAAATATTTCAATTGTAGCAGCAGATTTCATACAACCAAATGGTTTAGCTTTCAACTATGATGAAACTTCACTTTTTATTTCTGATACTGGATTATCGCATAATAAAAATGGTCCTAAACATATTAGGAAAATAAAAGTAAACAGTGATGGAAGTTCATTGGGAGAAAGTAAGGTATTTGCAGAATGTAATGCTGGTCTTTTTGATGGGTTTCGATTTGATACTGAAGATAGGCTTTGGACTTCAGCTGCAGATGGTGTTCATTGCTTTTCTAAAGATGGAAAACTTATAGGCAAAATACGTATTCCTGAGATGGTTGCAAATGTTTGTTTTGGAGGTAGTTCTTTAAATAGACTTTTTATTGCTGGAACTACGTCTATTTATTCAGCTTACTTAGCAGTAAATGGAAGATCTTGCATTGTTTAGAAATTTCTTGAATCAAATTTCTCTAACTAATTTAAATAAGTATCATTTTAAAATTAATATAAAACTACCAATTTTAAGGTTTGAATATGCTATTTGATACCCACTTGCATTTGATTTATCCAGACATTTTGAAATATCCATGGCTGGATAAAGTAGATTTACTTAATAAACCAAGTCATTATGAAGACTATCATATTAAGGCTAGTCGTTTAGGAATAGGTGCTTGTTTACATATGGAAGTAGATGTTGAAGAAAATCAAATTAAAGAAGAAACGAAGATGATACATAATTTGATTGAAAATAATGATACTATTATCAAAGGTGTTATATCTTCCTGTAGACCAGAACAAAATAATTTCCAAGATATGATTGAATATGCAGATTCTCAGAAATTAATTAAGGGATTTCGTAGAGTATTACATGTTGCACCAGATAACACCGCAGGAAGTGACCAATTTAAAAAAAATGTAAATTTATTATCTGAAACAAAACTTACTTTTGATTTATGTGCATTTCCACATCAACACTCAGAAATAATGCAACTAATTGATTTCTGTCCAAAAGTAACATTTATTCTAGATCACTGTGGTGTTCCTAACATAAAAGATGGTGATTTTAATGATTGGAAAAAAAGTATTTCTGAATTAGCTCATCGAGATAATTTATTTTGTAAGATTTCTGGTATTATAGCTTATGGTGATAACAAGACATGGACTTTAGATGAAATAAGGCCTTATTTTGAACAAGTGGTTAATTCTTTTGGAATTAAAAGAATTATATGGGGCAGTGATAGTCCAGTATGTAATCTTGGTGGAGGCTTAGAAACTTGGGTAGCCGCCACTTATTTGATGACACAAGATTGGTCTCATCAAGAAAAGAAAAGCTTTTTCTTTGAAAATAGCATTAATATATGGAATTTATAGAAATAACCTGATTATTAATAAAAATCTATTTAAAGGGATGGTATGTATTTATAACTATTAATTTCTTTCTGCCCATCCTGCAAAAATGTTTTCAAACAAGACTACAATGTAATATAAAAATATGCCTAGCACGGCAAGGGCAATTAACACAGCAAACATTAATGGATAATCAGCACTTATCTTCCCGCTGTCAAAAAGATGTCCTAAACCTTTTCCGTGAGGTTCTATTATTTCCATCAAATTAGTGCCAATAAATGCTAAAGTAACTGAAACCTTAAGAGCACCAAAAAACTCAGGTAATGTTTTAGGTAATGCTATCTTATAAAAAATTTCAAATTTAGTCGCACCTAATGATAACAAAATATCTTTATATTCAGGTTCTAAAGTTGATAAGCCAATAGAAATTGAAACGGCTATAGGGAAAAAAGAAATAAAAATAACTATTAAAATAGTATTCATATCATGAAAGCCTACAAACATAAGTGCAATTACAGGTACCACAGTAGCTTTAGGAATGGCGTTAAAACCCACCAAAAGTGGATATAAAGCTATACGCATTGTTTTTGAAAATCCCATTATTATTCCAAACCCAACACCAACAAAAACTGATAGAGATAAGCCTACCATGGTTCTCCAAAGGGTATCCCATCCATAACTCAGGAAAAGCCAACGAAATTTCCAAAAAGCAGGCCATAAATCTGATGGGGATGCCATTTTATAATTTGGCCAACCATTAATCCAAACAAGCCATTCCCAAAATATACAAAAAATGAAAACACTTAATAAAGGTATTATTATTTTATTATAGCTAGTCATAAGGTCATTTGTGTTTTTGTGCTATTTCTATCTGTTTGCGAAGTATAGAAAGTGATTTTGTAGTTTCATTTGTATATAAATCATCTAATTTTCTGTTATCACCTAGCTTAGTCTCCAGTTGAAACTGTAAAGTTGCTGGCCTTCCTGAAAGTACTAAAACTTCGTCTGCTAAAAAAATTGCTTCTCTTAAGTCATGGGTAATAAGTATACAAGTAAAACTTTCTTGTTTTTTTAATGTTAACATTGTTTGCCATAAGTCTTCTCTAGTAAAAGCATCAAGTGCACCAAATGGCTCATCTAATATCAAAACTTCTGGTTTATGTACTAAAGATCTGCAAAGTGAAGCTCTTTGTTTCATTCCTCCAGATAATTCAGATGGTCTACTTTTTTCAAATTCAGCTAATCCAACTAAACTTAGAAGCTCTCTAGCGCGTTTTGTTTTCTCAACTCTATTCATACTTTTGGATACTATTTCAAGAGGTAGGATTACATTATCTAAGATATTCCTCCATTCTAAAAGAACTGGATTTTGGAAAGCCATCCCAACAGTTGACCTTGGTGAATTAACAATTTCGTTAGAAATAAATACTTCGCCTTTTTTTGATTTTATAAGTCCACTAACTAATCTGGTTATAGTTGATTTACCACAACCAGACGGACCAACTATTGCTGTAAATTTACCTTTTGGAATTGAAAAGGATAAATTTTCTAAAACAGGGAGAAAGCCTGTTTCTAGTTCAAATTCATGAGAAACATTTCTAAGTTCTATGTGCATATTTTCAAATTAAGGATTAAAGTAGGTGGAGTAATCCACCTACTTTAATTTTTATTTTATCATTAGACTTCCATCATTAGGAAGATATTGATCGGTAAAAAAAAGTGACATATTAGGAGAATTTTCAAATTTAAAATTTTCAGCTAATTGGCTTAAAGCCTTCCTCATTCTTCCTTCATCAATATTTCCCATTCCACTAGATTCAGTATTCGCTGTAAGAACATTTCCTTCTATTGCTAATTTTAAGCGTCTAGTCTCTAATGCTAAATCTGCTGCAGGGTTCCTTTTTATCATACTTTTAACTGCATCTTCTGGATTTTCAATTGCTGCCTTCCAACCTTTTGCAACAGCTCTTAAAAAACCAGTAACTAAATCTGAATTTTTTTCTGCAAAATCAGTATTTACAATAATGGAGTTTCCATAAAGTTCTAAGCCATTATTTGCCATCAACATTATTGTAATATCATCTTCAGGGACTCCTAACCTTACCAAGTTTAAAAACATTGAAAATGAAAATCCAGTAATTGCGTCAACCTTACTTTCTGCTAACATTGGTTCACGTGTTGGGAAGCCAACAGGTTCAACCGTAATTTTATTTACATCAAGATTATTTGCAGTTGCAAATGCAGGAAATTGAGCCCATGCTCCATCTGGAGGTGGAGCTCCTAAAATTTTTCCCTCTAAATCTTTTGGAGAACTAGTACCAAGACTTTTTCTTCCGGCTATAGCGAATGGTGGTTTATCATAAACCATCATAATTCCAGTAACAGGAGCTCCTGGATTTTTGTCAATAAATTTAACAACACTGTTGATATCGGCAAATCCTATCGGGAAGGCTCCAGTTGCAACTTTAGGTATTGCATCTAAGGAACCTTTTCCTGGAGAAATTTCTACTTCAATACCTTCTTCTTTGAAAAAACCTTGATCAATGGCATAAAAATATGGTGCACTTGGCCCTTCAAATTTCCAATCTAATGCAAAAGACATTTTAGTTTCAGCAAAACTATAAAATGAGGAACAAAATAATATCATCGTTCCTAAAAGAAAATTACGCATTTTTTTTTCCTTTCTTATATGAAAAATATTTTTTGTCAGTTTGTAAAATTTTTTTACAGACTAAATATATTTTTATTTAAAAACATATTAAAGTATACAGTTACTTTTTTTTACGTAAACTTATTTAAATATGTTTAAACTTTAATCATATTATAATTTGTTTTAATTTATAGACATAATGATTTTAAAGATAATAAATATCATTTTCTTTTATTTTTTTACTTTTTTCTTAATACCTTCAGACTCTATTACTCAATTAGTAGTAGAAAAAAGAGCATTAAGTAAAGCTGATATCATAAAAAAATATAAACATGACCCAAGTGCATTTACACAAGGGTTAGTCTATCAAAATGATCATTTTTTTGAAAGTACAGGAGGGTGGGGTACCTCTGAAATCAGAAAGATAAATAAACATACTGGTAAAGTTACAAATTTTAACAAACTGCAATCCAAATACTTTGGTGAAGGTCTAACTATTTATGATAATAAAATTTTTCAAGTCACATGGAAATCTAATAAGGGTTTTGTATATGATATTAATAATTTCAAATTACTGGATGAATTTAAAATATATGGGCAAGGTTGGGGATTAACTAATGATGGAAAATCATTAATATTAAGTGACGGTTCTGAAAAAATTTACTATTTAAATCCAAAGAACTTTGAGATTGAAAAAACTATTTCTGTTTCTATCAATGGGAATAAACTGATTTATATTAATGAATTAGAATTCATAAGAGGTGAGATTTGGGCTAACATATGGAAAAGTAACGATATTATAACAGTCAATCCATTATCTGGAATGGTAACAAATATTTTTGATATAAGCAAGATTAGTGAGCAAACAGAAATTGAAGATGTTGCAAATGGTATTGCTTGGGATAAGGTAAACGATAAAATTTTTATAACTGGAAAAAACTGGAATTTTATTTACTTATTAGACATATAGTACATTTAACTTACCAAATATTTTAAGTTTTAATTTTAATTTTAATTTTATTTCTATCTCGACTTAATTGTTGCAATTAGTCGATTGTTAAGGCTTTCTCTAATAAAAACATAAATACCACTCATTATTATCAGTATCATTCCTATTAATGAATAAATGTCTGGTATTTCATTAAATATGATATAGCCAGAAATTAAAGCATATATCAACAAAACATACTCAAATGGTGCATTTGCAGAAGGTGATCCGATTCTATAAGCAGTAACTAAGCAGAAAATACCAGCAGTACCAAAAACAGCTATTACTAAAAATTGATATATTATATTTAAATCTGTAAAAATCCATTTCTTCGATAGAATATTTAGTAGATCCGCGCTGGATGCATATTGATTTGTTAAAACAATTGAAAGTAAAGATCCTAAAATAACACCACCCAGATAAATGTGAAAAGATTGTTGAAAAGAATTATCTTTATCACTAGTAATTTTTGATAAAACCATACTTAATGCATAAGAAAAAGCAGTAAAAATTGGTAATAAAATATACCAATTAAAATTATAAATAGACGGTTTAATTATAAGTAGAGTTCCAATGCAACAAATTATAATTGCTAATACTCTATGAATTCCGATTGGGATTTTTAGTATAAAAACTGAAAGAAAAGTAACTATAATAGGATTTGTGAAAAATAAAGCGTTTGCTTCAGCCAAAGATATTTTTGTAAGGGAAATATAGAAAAAAATAAAACCTAAAAAAAATAATGTACCACGTATTATAGCAATAATGGGGTAATTTGATGTATATGTTATTTTTTTTTTATTTAAATAAAGATATCCAGTTAAAAATACAATACCTAAAAGTGCTCTAAAAACAAGTATTTGAAGTATTGAAGTATCGTAAATTATAAGTTTTATAAAAATATCTTGTATGGAAAACAAGCTCATTCCTAAAAGTATTAACAGAATACCTAAACGTTCACTTTCCATATCGATAACCCCTATACTTTATTGAATCCACCAATTAATCTAAAATATTCCTAAGTCAATAGAAAATATATTAAGGTTTTTTTTTTTAGGATTTTTTTATAATTTTAATTAAAAAAATAATTTTAAATTTTCCATCTTAATGCTGCAGTATGTACTGCAGAATCCCAATGCTGAGTTATTTTTTCATCTAGTTTTGTAATTGAAAAAGATGCACCTGCCATATCAAGTGAAGTTGTATAATTACCTACTAGAGAACGGACAACATTTATTCCTTTTTTCTCTAAAATCTTTTGACCAACTTCAAATAATAGATAAAGTTCCATTAAAGGTGTTCCGCCAAACCCATTAACGTGCATCAAAACTTCTTCATTTTTGTCTGGTTTAAGATCTTCAAGAATACTATTTATTATATCATTAGTGAGTTCATTAGCCGTTTTTATTTTCTCTCTTTTTCTACCAGGTTCACCGTGTATTCCTACCCCAAATTCCATCTCTTCAGCACCAATTTCAAAAGTAGGTTTGCCAGCTGCAGGTACAGTGCAACTTGTAAATGCAACTCCCATTGACGCTGTAACATTATTCACATGATCACCAAATAATTTACACTCTTCTAAAGATGCACCAGTTTCAGCGAGACTACCTACTGTTTTTTCAACTATCATGGTACCAGCAACACCTCTTCTTCCAGTTGTAAAAGTAGAGTCTTCAACTGCTACATCATCATTTACGAGGATAGTCTCATGATCATAATCAATCATATCAGCACCCATTTCAAAATTCATGATATCCCCAGAATAATTTTTAACTATAAATAAAATACCTTTTCCATTATGGACTTCATTAGCAGCAGCCTCCATTTGATCAGGGGTAGGGGCACTAAAGACTTGACCAGGACATGCAGCATCAAGCATTCCATGACCCACAAATCCTCCATGGAGAGGTTCATGACCTGAACCACCGCCAGATATTAGGGATACTTTATCACCGGCTGGTTTTTTAGCTCTGAATATAAAGTCTGGAGTAAAGTTTACTTTAATTATGTCTGGATGGGCTTTTTGAAACCCTGATAAACTCTCAGTTAGAATTTCTTCAACATTATTAACAAATTTTTTCATTTTTTTTCCCCTAATTTATATATTCGTCACATATTGCACTTATAGCAAGTTGAGAAGATCTAGCTCCTGGATCTATATGACCTATTGCTCTTTCTCCTAAAAAGGATGCTCTCCCCTTGGTCGCCATTATATCTCTGGTAGATAACATACCTTCTTCTGCAACCATTTTAATTTTTTCAGCAACTTTTTTTATATCTTTTTCATTTTTGAGTTTATTCAATGATAGAGAAACTGGAATTAAGACATCAAGCATAGTTTTTTCCCCTAAGTCTGCCTTTCCCCTTTTCTTAGTTGCTTCTACACCTTCATAAAACATAGCCGCAAGATTCTCTAAATCATTTAATTCTTTAGAATATTTTTTAGCCATACCCATTAATAATGTTGCGAATAATGCACCAGAGGATCCTCCTACTGTAGTCATTATTTTCATTCCTATTTTTTTAAATACTTCTTCAGGAGATAAACTTGAAAGCTCGGTCTCAAGTTTCAAGGCTTCGTTTAAACCCCTTTGTATATTGAAAATATGATCACCATCACCGATAGCTTGATCCAACTTTTCAATTTCATCTTTGTTTATATCAATAGTTTTTTTTATATTTTTGAGTGCTAAAAATATATTCTCTGAATTCATAGTTAAATTCTCATTCCATTATTATCAAAATAAAGCATTTTTTTATTATTAAGAGCAATCTTAATTTTTTTCCCTTCCTCAAAAGTATCTGATGTTTGAGTTAAAATCATTCCGTTTATATTATCAGATTTAAAAGAAATGACAGTTTCTGCTCCTAATAACTCAACTGTTTCAATATAAACATCATAATGCCCTTTATTTGTAATTGAAATATCTTCTGGCCTTATTCCGGCATGAGTGGCTTTATTTTTTGATGGAATTTTTGTTTTGCCTAAATCAAATATGTTTATCTTAGGAGACCCAAGCCTATTTGCTACATAAATTGAGTTAGGATTATCATAGATCTCTTCTGGGGTGCCTATTTGCGATAGAACTCCATCTTTTAAAACTCCAATCCTATCTGCCATAGTTGTAGCTTCAACATGATCATGTGTAACATAAAGAATAGTAGCATTTAGGTCTTTTTGGATTTTTTTGAGTTCAATCCTTAACTCTTCTCTCAACTTTGCATCTAAAGAGGATAGTGGTTCGTCCATTAGGTAGATATTTGGATTTCTAACTAATGCTCTTCCCAACGAAACTCTTTGCATTTCACCACCTGATAATTGAGTAGCTTTATTTTTGAGTTTATTATCAATTTTAAGGAGTTTTGCAATTTCAGTCACTTTTTTATCTATAACTTCTTTCTTTTCTTTACGTAATGGTGAGCGAAGTGGAAAAGCTAAGTTGTCATACACGGAATAATGTGGATAAAGAGAAAATTGTTGAAAAACATATGAGGTGTCACGAAAGGCAGGTTGTACATCATTCATTATGTCTTTATCAAAAAAAATTTTTCCTCTATCAGGTTGCTCTAACCCAGAAATAATTCTTAGAGTAGTAGTTTTTCCAGCACCTGTCGGACCTAACAGAACAAAAAACTCACCATTATAAATTTCTATATTAAGATTCTTAAGGGCGGGTATTTTCCCAAAATTCTTATAAACATTTTCAAGCTTTATTGATGCCATTTAATTCAACTTAATATATCTACTTTCAATTGCTTTATCTGTAGTTCCATCAAAAACAATTGCTGATTTTGGCTCAAAATTTATTTTAACATTAGAACCTATTCGAGCATTTACTTGATTTGAAACTCTAACTTTAAAGTTGCCAAATTCTGATTTAATTGTAAGAATTTTTCTTGCTCCTAAATATTCTGAACCAAAAACTATACCTGGAATACCTTTCTTATCAGTAAGAAACATTTTTTCTGGTCTTATTCCTAGATAATTGGTAGGGGAGTTTGTTCCACCAAATGATTGTGGAATATCATAATTTTCTCCGTTAATTACTATTTTATTTTGGTTCTTTTCAACTGGGTGATGTATTGGAATAAAGTTCATTGCAGGTGAACCTATAAAAGAGCCAACAAATTTAGTTTTTGGTTTCAAATAAATATCTTTAGGGGTGCCAAACTGTATAATTTTTCCTTTATTCATTACAGCAATCCTATCTCCCATTGACATTGCTTCGAGTTGGTCATGAGTAACATAAACAGTAGTTGCTTTTATATCGTTATGTAACTTCCTTAGTTCTAAGCACATTAATTCCCTAAACTCAGCATCAAGTGTACCTAGGGGTTCATCCATTAAAAATGCTTTTGGTCTCCTTACTATCGCTCTCCCTAAAGCAACTCTTTGTCTGTCTCCTCCAGATAGACTAGAAACTTTAGAATTCAGCAAATGTTGAATTCTCAATAACTCTGAAACCTCTTCTATTCTTTTATTTATTTCAGATTTTTTGAATCCTTGCATTTTTAAAGGAAATGCTAGATTTTTTTTGACATTCATATGTGGGTATAAAGCAAATAGTTGAAATACAAAGGCTATATCTCTTTGAGATGCTCGTAAAAAGGTCACATCTTCATTATCTAATAAAATTTTTCCTGATGTTGGTAATTCCAATCCAGCTATCATACGAAGGGTTGTCGTCTTTCCACAACCAGAAGGACCTAAAAGTACAAAAAATTCATTATCTTGAATTGTTAAATCAGATTTCTCTACAGCAACAAAGTCATCAAAGGATTTTTCTAAATTTTCTAATTTAATTTCTGACATTTTAATCTGGAAAATGGCTGGTGATAACAAATCCTATAGTACCAACAAGGATAACAATAAAAGAGTAAGAATAAAGTATCATATGGAAAGGTTGTAAAAGCATAAAAACACCTATTAAAATTATGGCTATTGATAAATTTTCCCAAATAACCCTTCTAAAAATTTTCTTTAACATATTTTCCAAGCTCTCTATTTTCTTACCGCACCAAAGGTAATTCCTCTTAAAAGATGTTTTCTTAAAACTACCGTGAAAATCATTACTGGTATTAAAAATAAAGTTGTTCCAGCCCCTATAGCTGACCAGTCTTGACCACCTTCCCCTATTATGGTTGGAATAAACGGGGGAGCTGTTTGGGCATTAAATTGTGTCAGTAATACGGCGAATGCATATTCATTCCAGGAGAAAATCATACAAAAAATAGCTGTTGCAGCGATACCTGTTGTTGCTTGAGGCAAAACTATTTTAAAGAAGGCTCCCATTCTTGTATATCCGTCTATCATGGCTGCTTCTTCATATTCTCTTGGAATTTCATCCATAAAACCTTTGAGCAACCAAACTGCAAGACTTAAATTTACAACAGTATATAATATTATCATACCTAGATGTGTATCTCCTAAGCCAATCTTTCTATACATAATGAAAATGGGAACAGCTACAGCGATTGGAGGGAACATTCGGGTAGATAAAATAAAAAACATAAGATCATCTTTAAGAGGAATTTTGAATCTAGAAAATGCATAAGCAGCTAAAGCCCCTAAAAAAACAGAAAGAAAAGTTGCCCCAAAACCAATAATAAGCGAGTTTGCATAACGTCCAAAAAATTTAGATGGGCCAGCTATGACCATTTCTCTACTTCTAACTAATTCTTCATACCAAGTTTCAGGCGGAGGTAAAGCTTCTAGATATTCTTGTGATTGTCTTGTTCTTGTAGTAAAAAGATTGACATATCCCTCTAATGAGGGTTCAAAAAATACCTCTGGGGGATATGTAATTGAGCTTGTAACGCTTTTAAATCCAGTAAGAATTATCCATGTAATAGGTATTAGTGTAACCACAGCATAAATAATAATAATTAATGCAGCTAATTTCCTTGAAAAGCCACTTGATTCAGTAGGTGATCTAGAGGTATCAACCATTATCTATCCTTAATCTTATTCATGACTTTTACATAGACGTTTCCAAATCCAAAAATAGTTACGAATAATATGACTGCGTAAGCAGAGCTGTACCCTGTCTTCCACTTTTCAAAAGCCTCTCTTTTTAATTGTATCGATGCAAGTTCTGTTGCAGATCCAGGACCTCCAGATGTTAATTCTACAACCATGTCAAACATTTTAAAATTCTCAATGCCCCTAAATAAAAGGGCTAATAAAAGGAAAGGTAATACAGAAGGTAATGTAATATATATAAATTGTTGCAGTCTATTAGCTCTATCTACCTCTGCAGCTTCATATAGATAATTTGGTATAGATCTTAACCCAGCAAGGCAAATTAGCATTGTAAAAGGTGTCCACATCCAAGTATCAACTATTACAATTGCCCAGGGTGCAAGAGTACTACTTCCAATCATGTCAAAAGATCCAAAGTCATAAAAAAAGTTTACTATATAATTAAATAAGCCTACTTGAGGGTTATATAGATAAGTCCAAAAAACACCAACTACTGCAGGAGATAACATCATTGGTAATACAATGAGTGTTGTGAGTAGTTCGTTTCCTTTAAATTTTTTATTTAATAATAAAGCTAGGCTTAAACCTATAATAGCTTGTAATAATAGCGTCCAAAACATAAAGCTGGCTGTAATTTGCATCCTTTCCCAAATAGCTTCTTTTCCAAGAATTTTAGCATAGTTCTTTAATCCTACCCATTTGATTTCTCTTCCTAACTTGTTGGCGTAAAAATTAGTAAAGGACATACTAATGGCATATATTAATGGATATATATTAATAGCGAGCAGTAGTAGTAATGTTGGAGTAATGAAAATCCAAGCTACTGCTCTGTCAGATAATCCCTTAGCTTTATGAATAATCTTATTTTTCATTTAAAAAAAAATAAGGGGTAGTTTAACTACCCCTTATGTTAAATAAATTGATTAAAGTTTACCGTCAGCTTCAAAGACCTCAACCCATTCTTCAATGATCTTATCGAGAGCTTCTTTTGCTGAACCTTTGCCATTAACAACGTAATCGTGTACGTGCTCTTGCATAGGTAACATTAATTCTACAAATGTTGGTTCTTGCCAGAAATCCTTAACAATACCCATGGAATCTAAAAATCCCTGAGCATATACTGCGGAATTTACAAAATCTGGAGATCCAAGAACGTCTTTGTGACATGAATAACCTCCTAAATCCCACCATTTTTGCTGTACGTCAGGCTGAGCAAACCACTTTATGTATTGTAGAGCTAAATCTTTCTTGTCTGAATAATTAACTACTGAAATACCTTGTCCTCCAAGAGTCGCAGCAGAAACTTTTTGTGATGGATTTGCAAAAAATCCAGTTACTCTTCCATCTGCATCCTCTTTTGAAACACCAGGCCAAAAAGCATACCAATTCATTTGAAATGCAACTTGACCAGATTTATAGGCATCTAAGTTAGCTACCATATAAGCGTCTGAATGTCCTGGAGGAGCACAATCCTCATACATTTTTTTATAAAACTCAAGTGCTTCTACAACATTAGGTGCATTGAAATAACCTTCCATATCATATGGTTTGCTTGGATTTTCATATTGCATACCCCAAGCATACATAGCGGCTGTTACACCCATGGTAATTCCCTCAGATCCTCTTTCAGTATTAATTGCAGCTCCGTATCTTACTTGACCGTCAATTTCTCTGCCTTGAAAGAAAGTACACATATCATAAAGTTGATCCCAATTTTCAGGTACTCCTAAATCATAACCATGCTTCGCTTTGAATTCTGAATTTAGTTCAGGTCTGTCAAACCAATCTTTTCGATAAGCCCAAGCGAGTGCGTCTCCCATAGCAGGTAATGCATAATAATTCTCACTACCTTTCGGCCAAGTAGAATAGGCATATACTGTCGCATCTGAAAAGTCATTCATTGATATGCCTTCTTTATCAAAAAAATCATTAAGTTTCACATAGTGACCATAAGTTGCACCACCACCGATCCACTGTGAATCACCAATTAATAAATCAAAAGTCTTCCCTTTGTTATTTAATTCATTAAGCATCCTATCAGCAAAATTTGGCCAAGGGACAAATTCAAAATTTACTTCAATTCCGGTTTGTGCTGTGAAATCTTTACTAAGTTCTACTAGTGCATTAGCAGGATCCCAAGCTGCCCATCCTAGAGTAATACTCTCAGATTTAACTGCTTGTGTTGAGGATAATGCAAACACAATAGAAGAAACTAAAATCGCTATTTTATTTCTCATATTCCCTCCAATTGATATTATGAAACTTAATTATGATGATTTTAAAAAAAAAAACTAGTAAAAAAATGTTGAAAAAATAGAAAAATACAAAATAATCAAATAATTAATTTTTTTTTAAAAATGATGAAAAGGACCTTAAGCATGAAAACAATCAAAGGACCAGGAATTTTTCTTGCACAATTCGCAGATGACAAAGAACCTTTTTGTAGCTTGCCAAGTATTGCAAACTGGGCTTCAGACTTAGGTTATAAAGGTGTTCAAATACCTTCATGGGATAATAGAATTTTTGATTTAGAAAAAGCTTCTGAAAGTAAAACTTATTGCGAAGAAGTTCTTGGTATTCTACAATCACATAACTTAAAACTGACAGAATTATCTACTCATCTACAAGGTCAACTGGTAGCTGTTCATCCAGCATATGACATTCCTTTTGATGGTTTTGCAGCTGAAAAAGTAAGAAATAATCCAAAGAAAAGAAGAGAGTGGGCAGAGGATCAATTACATAAAGCTGCTGTTGCTTCAAACAACCTTGGGCTTAAAGCTCATGCAACTTTTTCTGGTGCGCTAGCTTGGCCTTATGTTTATCCATGGCCTCAGAGACCTAAGGGTTTGATAGAAGAGGCTTTTGACGAGCTTGCAAAAAGGTGGAAACCAATTTTAAATACTTTTGAGGAAAATGGTGTTGATTTATGTTATGAGATTCATCCAGGTGAGGATCTTCATGATGGCATTACTTTTGAAATGTTTTTAGAAAAAGTAGATAATCATCAAAGATGCAATATGCTTTATGATCCAAGTCATTTTGTTTTACAGCAACTAAATTATTTAGATCATATTGATATATATCATGACAAAATTAAAATGTTTCATGTCAAAGATGCTGAATTCAACTCTTCTGGGAGACAAGGGGTCTATGGGGGATTTCAAAATTGGTTAAAAAGAGCGGGTAGATTTAGATCAATTGGTGATGGACAAGTAGATTTTAAAGCTATTTTTTCAAAGTTATCTGGATATGGTTTTGATGGCTGGGCTGTTTTGGAATGGGAGTGTTGTATTAAAAGTCCAGAACAGGGAGCATTAGAAGGCTCAAAAATTATAAATCAACATATAATTGAAGTTACTGAAAAAGCATTTGATGATTTTGCAGAATCTGGTGTTGATGAAAATACAAATAAATTAATTTTAGGTATTGGATAGTATAAATGAAAAATAAAATTAGATTAGGAATGGTTGGTGGGGGTAAAGATGCATTTATTGGTGCAGTTCATAGAATGGCTGCAAGAATGGACGATAAGTATGAATTTGTTGCTGGTTGTTTGTCTTCAACTCCTAAAAAAGCAAAAATTTCAGCTAATGAAATAAATCTGGACTTAAACCGTAGTTATCCAGATTTTAAAACTATGGCTGAGGAAGAAGCTAAGAGAGAAGATGGAATTGAAGTTGTTTCTATTGTTACTCCAAATCATATGCATTCAAAACCAGCAATTGCTTTTTTAGAACAAGGTATTCATGTAATTTGCGATAAACCTATGACTGCAACAATGGATGAAGCGTATAATTTATACAATGCTGTTAAAAAAAATGACTTACATTTTTTAATTACCCATAACTATTCAGGCTATCCTTTGGTTAGAGAATTGAAATCACTAGTTCAAAATGGTGAATTAGGAAACATAAGGTCTGTCAGAGGTTCCTATTTACAGGGGTGGTTAGGGCTTAAAGAAGAAGATACAGGAAATAACAAACAAGCAGAGTGGAGAACAGATCCAAAACGCAGTGGTGCCGCTGGTGGGGTAGGAGATATTGGCAGTCATACGTTACACTTGATAGAGTTTATTACAGGAATTAAGTTACAATCAGTCGCAGCAGATCTTTCTACTTTTGTTAAAGGTAGAAAACTAGATGATGATGCTTCTATTTTTCTTAGGATGGAAAATGGTGTAAAAGGTTCAATATCTGTTTCTCAAATTGCTGTTGGAGAAGAAAATAATTTAAGTATTTCAATTTATGGTGAAAAAGCTTCATTAAAGTGGAATCAAGAAAACCCAAATCAGGCTGAATTTAACAAAGTTGGTCATCACAAACAAATTTTAACCAGAGCTAGTTTTACTCCTTCAAAAGGTTCTTTTGCAAATGTAAGAATTCCTCCAGGACATCCTGAAGGATATATAGAGGCATTTGCTCAACTTTATTCTGATTTTGCAGATTTAATTAGAAATAAAAATGGTTCAAAAGATATTAGAAAAATTTTGCCTAATGAAGATGATGGATTACATATAATGAAATTCATAAATAGTTGTGTTTATTCAAGTAATAATAATTCAAAATGGATAAATCTAGATACCATTTAAATTACTAAATTTTATTTAAAAATATGAAACCTTAACCTGGCATTCGTAATATTTCCTGTTTAAATCCATTTTCAACGTGAATCTTATCACTATCAATTGCATATACTCTCCAACCTTCAAACCATTGCCCAACTTTTATTTTTATGATTTTTCCATTGGATAATCTTAATAGTGCACTTGGATTGGATGACTTACCAACAATACCAATCAAGTTAGTTCTTTCTAAGTCAATAAGATTTCTTTTTGTTGAATTATAACCAACAGATGCTTTTTCAGGGATACTTGGTGCCCTTGTTGCTTTGGCTGTTATTTTTATTTGAGATGGTTTTATAATTTTCAAATCTTTAAAATAATCAGGTCTTTTTTTTGGTACTTTAGTAAAAACGAGTGCACCACTTGAAAGAGTAGGTTCACTTAAAATCTTTATACTATTAATAATTAAAGGCTTTTTGTATGGCGATATCTTAATCGCATATTCTACTACAGATGTTTCTAATTCAGGATATTTTTCATTTACTTTATTTTTTTTAACATTTGGGTCATTTTGTAGGATTAATTTACTATTAGATTTTTCTTGAGTTTCTTTATCTATTGATTGATTTAAAGCCTTTATTTCAGGATTATAAGCTGCAATAATTTTTTTAAAATCTGTGCTTAATTTTTTTCCCTGATGGGATAAATTTTCATTATTTCGTACTACAAATAAAATTTTATAATTTGTAAAGTTTTTTAAACTTTGAACTTTAGATAAATTTGAAATTTTGTTCCTTATTGTTTCTTTAGTATTTACTAATTTAGTCTGCAATTTTTTGTGATTTAAGTCATTCCCAAGCAAAATTTCGTTAGAAGTATAGATCTTATTAAATGGGATATCTTTAGTAGCTGTATTTAATATAGGTAATTTTTTTAAATTATCCGAATTAGACTTAATCTCAATTTTATCATATCCTTTTGAAGAAATATTAATTGATGATAATTCATCTTTAGAAATTGGCTCATTTGAGAAATTAATTTTAAGATTTTCATTAAATTGCTTTAGGTCTACCTTTATAGTTGTTGGTTCTAACCTTATCTGTGGTTCATGATATTTTTTCTTATTTTCAACTATAAAAGATAAGGTCATAAATCCAATAAATGATAATAGGATCAAACCTAAAATGGGTCTTGAAAAACTTCTGATATAAAAATTATAAAAAGTTTTAAAATATTTATAGTTAATTTTATTTGTATTTTTATTAAAAAAGCTGTAATTACCAATATTAAATTTTGTAATTATGAAGCCAGCTTTTTCAACAAATTCTTTTACTTCATTTATTAAGGAAATTTGAATATATGTTATAGAGGTTGCCCTATTTCCTATATTTGCAAAATTAAGAGATATAATTCCACTTTTGTTGTCAGTATTTCTTTTGTTTATAATTTCTATAGCTTCATTATTAGAAATTGGTTTATTTGTAATTAAAGTCTCATTTTTAAGTAAATTTTCAGGAATATTGACTTCAATTTTTGGAACTTTTGAGTTAAGGGCTTTTGCTAGATTAAACAATTGTTTTAAATTGACACTCGCTGCAGGTTCATTTGGGTCAAAACTATCCAAAACATGTTGGTTATTATGATCACTTACAACAAGTGAAATAACATCACTTTTTAAATTGAGAAAAAATTTTCTATTATATAGCATTTTAGGGATTATTTTCTTGTTTAAATTTCCTAATCAAAATTTATTCCAATGCTTGCTTTAGGTCATCTATTAAATCTTTTGGGTCCTCAATTCCAATTGAAAGTCTAATGACGTTTGGAGTTAAACCAGCATTGATTTGTTGTTGTTCAGTTAACTGCCTATGGACGGTAGATGCAGGATGAATAATAAGAGATCTAGTATCTCCTAGATTAGAAACGTGACTAAAAAGGTTTAATTTGTTTATCATTTTGATACAAGCCTCATACCCATCTTTCAGTGATATTGTAAATAATGCACCAGCACCTTTAGGTAATACTGACTTTGCAAGATCATAGTATTTTGAAGATTTAAGCCCAGCATAAGTCACTTTATCAATTTTGGGGTGTTGTTCAAGCCAGTTTGCAATTTTACGTGCATTGCTCACATGCTTTTTCATTCTTAAAGAAAGAGTTTCTAATCCTAAAAGTGTCTGAAAAGCATTTTGTGGTGCCATTGTCATTCCTAAGTCTCTAAGGCTAACTGCTATACTGTATATTATAAAGGCATATGGTCCAAAAGTGTCATGAAACTTTAAACCATGATATGCAGGTTCTTCTGCAGAAAGGGATTTAAATTTTCCTGATTCTGACCAATCAAAATTCCCACTGTCAACTACAGCACCCCCCAAAGAAGTACCATTACCAGACATATATTTTGTAGTGGAATGAACAATTAAATTAGCTCCAAAATTGATTGGATTGCATAGAAATGGTGATGCAGCTGTATTATCCACAATAAGGGGTATTTTGAATGATTTTGATAATCTGCCCACTTCAACAAGATTAGTAATGTGACCACCAGGATTTGAAATGCTTTCACAAAAAATTGCTTTAGTCTTTTCGTCGACAGATTTTTTTAATTTGTCATTATCGTCGATATCAACAAATTTTGCTGCCCATCCAAACTTTTCTATAGTATTTGTAAATTGCTGAATTGTCCCACCATACAGTCTTGTAGATGCAATGATATTATCTCCTGGAGACATTAATGGAAATAATGCTAATATTTGTGCTGCATGGCCCGAGGAAGTACAAACAGCGCCAATTCCACCCTCCAAAGCAGCAATTCTTTCTTGCAGTACTGATACAGTTGGATTGGATAATCTACTATAAATATGACCTAACTCTTTAAGATCAAATAAAGCTTCAGCATGTAGTATGCTCTTAAAAACATAAGCAGTATTTTGATATATAGGGACTTGTCTAGCTCCAGTAGAAGGATCTGGTCTTGACCCAGCATGTATCTGAAGAGTATCAAATTTGTATTTACTTTTTATCATCGATTTTTATTAAAGCTCTATTTTTGAGGAAATTATCTTAGTATTAAATCCTGCTACTCTCAATTCTCCAAATAATCTTTGGTTTTCGATTTTTGGGCATTTATCCATAATTACATTCAAGCCATTTTTTTTTGCTTTAAGCGCTGCTTGTATATTTTTTATACCTATTTGCATCCATACAGTTTCACACCCTAACGGTTTTAAGTATTTTATTGTATCATCAACTATATCTGGAACTTCTTTCGTAGGTCTAAATATATCAATTAAGTCAATTCTTTTGTCTGGCTGTATGTCAGAAATTTTACCTAAAACTTTTTCTCCCCACAAATATTGTCCTTCATAATTTGGATTTACAGGTATCACTGAAATTCCTCTCAAGACAAAATACCTTGCTACAAAAAACGAGGCTTTTAAAGGACTGGCGGATACACCAATCATAACCATAACATTTATTTTTTTTAAAAGAAGTCGTAGTTCATTATCATTAAGTTTATTGATCATAAAAACTCTCTTATTGCAAAAAGGGTAATAGCTGCTGCGTTTGATACATTTAATATATTAAAATTACTTTTCGTATTAATTTTAACTAAATGGTCACATTTTTGTTTTGTCAGATATCTCATTCCTTTTTCTTCTGAACCTAAAATACATGCTATTGGTTGTTTTTTCAAATTTTTAAGTAAATCAGCTATTGAAACATTCCCACTTTGATCTAATCCAATAATCAAGAAGCCATTTTCTTTAAGGGTTTGTAGGATATTTGATATATTTGTAACACTATAATAAGGCAATCTTTCAAACGCCCCTGATGCTGCTTTTACTAATCCCCCAGTTTCCTGAGCACAGTGATAAGTTGAACCTATTATTGCTTTACATCCTAATATCTCAGCAGATCTAATTATAGCTCCTACATTTTGAGGATCCTTAATTCTGTCCAAAATAATTATTATATCATTATTAGTTTGTTCACAAAAAATATCATTTATATTATTTCTTTTAAGAGGGGCTACTTCTAAAGCTAATCCCTGATGAACAGCACTTTCATTTAAGAAATTGCAAAAATCTTTGGTATCTATAATGCTTGTATTTAAAGTTAATTTATTTATATCATTACTGACTTTATTTAATGCATTTTTTGTACAAACAAGTCGATATTTTTTTCTGTTTATATTTTCTATAGCCGCTATTACAGAATGATAACCATAAAGCCAGATTTTTTTATTTGAGTTATAATTTGTTTTAGAAGCTTTGTACTTTGAAGATTTAGACTTGTATTTAATCATGACAATGGAAATTTTAAATTTTTTTAAACATACATCATTGCAAAAAAAAAAGCCAAGTATTAAAACCTGGCTAAAGTCATTGTAGGTACATAAATATGAAACTGTGATCTAAGCATAAATAACGTACCTATTCAGAAATTGTTTAGTTTTTTTATTGTGACCTATCGTATAAGTTTAATAATTCGATATATCCAATTGTTTTTTTTAATTTAGAATTTTTTTCCATCCAGTATATAAATGTTTTTCCAGAATTTGTTTTAGAATCTATATTCGCTCCTGCATCAATTAAAGTTAAAAGAATTTCCGGGTTTGGATTAAATCTAGCTGCGCTATGAAGGGGAGTCCATCCTTTGCTGGTTTTACCATTAATTTCTGCACCTGCTCTAATTAACCTCAATAATACTTCTGGATCGTTATTAACCTCAGCAGCAATATGTAGGGGACTTTCTCCACCTTCTACATCTGCTACTACAGGTGATCCATTTTTTAGGCAAACTTCAACTTTACTCAGATTAAAATTTTTCCACCCATATCTCTGATACCACCATTTACATGTTTCAGCATTCACACTGGTGGAGTAAAATAGGAATATAATCAAAATGTATTTCATAAATTATAATGGTCTAGATATAATGTTCAAAAAAATACTTGAATAAATCTTTCAAAAATTTAATACAGGAAGTAATAATATATATGTAAATTTAATTTTACCAATATATTTTTAAGGAGGGGTGGCAGAGCGGTCAAATGCAACGGACTGTAACTCCGTCGGGGAAACCCTACATAGGTTCGAATCCTATCCCCTCCACCATGTTAGTTTATCCATATTAAAAAGGTTATTTTTCTCTGACTTAAGACCCCTCACCAATTTTTACCTCTATTAATATTATTTTCTCTATAACTAGGACATTCTTTTTTTATTGATTATAATAGTTTAATTTATGAAATTATTTGTTTCTGAAATGGTCAAAAAAAATATAAGATTATTCCGATAATGGTTTACTTAATCTGTTTTCTAATGCCATGAGTTTGACCTTTTAAACCATAAATAAAATTCATAAATTGAGGTTGAGGTTAATAAGCTTTTTTTAAAAATTAAATAAGAAGTGATTTTTATTTTAATTATCACTTTAAATTCTTTAGAAATCTCTTTGACACCAAAATTGGTACATCCCACTAAAAGTTGTTGGATTATCCTCTTCAAATTTTTTCCAGTTGTTTAAGTTGTATAGATCATTTTTGGAATTCATTTTCATAAATTTTTTTGTGATTGTTTTATCGCCAAAGCCACAAAATTTTAGATTAAATTTACTTAAAGATTTTATTATGAAAGGTATAGTAAAATTTTTTTCTTGAACATGAAAAAGTAGATCTTTTACTTCACTTAAGCTATAAAAATCAGCCATACCTAATAAATCCCGATGATGCTGTTTATTTGAGTTTGAAATTTTCTCTCTAAACGATCTTATTGCAATTTTTTCAGAACTTATCTTCTGATTGGCAATCTCCTTTCTTGTTAAAGAAATATTTCTTCTGGCTAATTTACTATAAAGGCCAATATTCATAATACCTCCTACCTTTAGTAATCTAGTCAAGATTTCCCACCCTAATAGAGGATTTTCCATATGATGAATAACCCCTGAACTTTCAATTATATCAAAATCAGAATTGAATTCTTTCATATCCAATATATCGGCTTGCATATATTCAATATTTTTTATTTTTAGTTCTTTAGTCTTGCGTATAGCATAAGCTAGGCTTGTTTTACTTAGGTCAATAGCTAACACCTTTGATTTTGGAAATCTTAGTGCTGTTTCCATAGAGTGCTGACCAGTCCCGCAACCAGCTATTAATATTTTTGGGTTATTTACTTCATTAATATCATAATTATACAGTTTGATATCTAATAGATGTTCAATTTTCTTGATTTCTAAATTTTTTTTAGATCCTAAGTTAACCCATCGTGGATAAGGTCTTGCTTCATATTGTTTCTTAACTAATTTTGATATATTATTTGTAATACTTTTAAATTCTAAAATATTTGTTTTTAAAATTTCTTCTTTTTTTGGTTCAACCACTTGTCTTAAATACACTTTCCTTATAGATGAGTTAGGTTCCAAAAGTTCACACCATTCATTTTCATGTAAAGCTTTAAAACTTGCTAAACATAAAATTACATGTGATTTAGGTTGTTCTCCATTTAAAAGTGTTTTTTTTACTTTATCCTCTAGAATTTGAAGGTGTTTTGAATCATATTCATTTTCACAATAAATATATTCGTTGGTAAAACATTGAAGAGCTAATGCTGATTGAAAAGTTAAGATTTGAGGGTTATCATCAATTTTAGAAATAGAGTGTAATATTAAGGATCGTAAATTTTTAAAAAAATTTTCAAATTCTAAATCTGGTAAAGGACAACTACTCATTAATTCTAATAAAAGCGGTATTTTTGATAAAGAAATAAGAAGTTCTTTCAATAGTAATTTTGAGTTTTTTTCTTTAAATGTTTTTAACAATTTTGATAATTTAGTGTCTAATTTCAAAAGATTAATGGCTGGAATAGAAATTGTCATTGGTCTAACTATGTCTTTTGTTTCAAGTACTTTCAAAATAACCGATTGCAGACTAGGATCAGCCTTATTTATTTTAGCATTTTTAAGTGCGAACACTATATTTACAAAGGCCTTATAATAATTTGGTCTTAGAAAAATAGCCTTTTTATACATCTCAATAGCCTCCTCAAATTCTTCAAGATCTAAGAATGCATTTCCGAGATTAAAGTAGGCTTCGGGATAATTTGTTTTTTGTGTTAATGCTGTTTTATAGTAGAAAATAGCATCCTCTAACTTATTTTCTTCATGAAAAACTGTTCCTAAATTATTGTATGCTTTTGGATAATTATTTTTTAATGATATAGCTTTTTTAAAATTCGCCTTAGCCCTTTTTTTCTTATCGTATAATTTAAGTATATTGGCTTTGTTATAGTATGCTTGAGCAAATTCAGGATTTATTTTTATTGCTTTGTTGTAAGCTATTAATGCTTTTTTGTGGTCCTCTTTTTCATAAAGTACTGTTCCTAAATTATTGTAAGCTTCTGCATAATTAGGATCTAAAGCTATTGCTTTATTGTAGAAATCTATTGATTCACTAAATTTTTTTTGGTTTTTAAGGGCTGTACCAATACTATTAAATGCTTCTACATTGTCAGGTTTTATAGCTAACACTTTATAATATGATTCAATTGCTTGTTCAAAATTTCCTTTATTATAATGTATATCTCCAATAGAAAAGTGAGCATTTGTAGTATAAGGATTTATAGATAAGATTTGATTATAAATTTTTATTGCTTGATCAAAATCCCCTATTGTATTTAATGCTTTTCCTAAATTTAAATAAGCCTCAATAAAATTAGAATTAAGCAAAATTACTTTTTTAAAAACTTCTATTGCTTTATCAATCTTTCCGATTGTGGCCAAAGATATACCTAGAATATTCCAAATGAAATATTCTTTTGGATATTTATTTAAAAAAACTTTTGACATTTCAATTGCATTTAAATAATCGCCTAAATTAAAGATCTTTACTATTTTTTTTACATCATTTTCCATGTGGCTTTTCTAAAATTTTTACGATTTTTTTAATTTGATACATAACTACATAATACCTTATTTAAAATGCTAATTTTAATATTAATTTATTGATAATGCTGTAGCTCTAATCGTTGATATATTATTTATATCATCAATCCTAAAGGAAAAGGTATAAAATAATGTTAATTTAGTAAATTAGCAATTAATATATGGGGATTTACTCAAAACTCCAAGAAATCTAAATATTAATAAGTTTAATAAAACTCCAAATATTGAATCGACTAATGTGTTAGAGTTTATTGGATATAAAAATTCTTTTACAATTTGGATAAATAGACTAAAAAAAATCTAATTAAAAGTAAGATTATAAGAAATTGTAATAATTATATAATCTGTTCAAATTTATTTGAGCTTGGAATTGTTGATGAAGTAAATATTTCCTTTCAAGCAAAAAAATTATCTACTTTTTTTTAAATATTTTGTCTTAATGATTTTTTGTTTAAGATTTATATAAAATAGTGAAATAATATTGATTGTTATTTTGCATTATCCTATTATATGTGATTAATTTTCTGTATTTTCAAATTTTATTAAAATAGAATTTTAAGTGGGTAATTCTTTGGGGGATAAAATCTTTAAAAATAATAAAGGTTCTAATACTGGAGTTAGCGAAATTTTAATTTCAGGAACCCAAGCTTTAGTTCAAGCAACTTTAATCCAAAAAGCAAGAGATGAGTTTTTAGGATTTAGTACTGCTGGTTATGTAACTGGCTATAGAGGTTCACCTTTAGGAAGTGTAGATCAAGAATTTAATAAAAAAAATACTCAATTAAAAGAAAGTTCTATTTTTTTTAACGAAGCACTTAACGAAGATTTGGCTGCTACTGCTTTGTGGGGTGCTCAACAAAGTAATCTTAATGGTGAAGGAAAATATGATGGAGTTTTTGGTTTATGGTATGGCAAAGGACCAGGAGTTGATAGGTCTGGTGATGCTTTAAGGCATGCCAATTTAGCTGGTACAAGTAAGTATGGAGGAGTTGTAATGGTCATGGGGGACGATCACACAGGTGAGAGTTCTACCACTTTACATCAATCAGACTACGGACTGATAGACACCATGATCCCAATTTTTTCTCCTTCTGGTGTACAAGAAATTATAGATTATTCTATTTATGGTTGGTCATTAAGCAGGTACGCTGGAGTTTGGGTAGGATTAAAATGTATCAAGGATACTGTTGAAGTAAAAGAAATTGTAAATGTAAGTCCAGCTAACATTTTAATACATAAAGATACCAATGAAAAATTTTCAGGTAAACATAGCATAAAATTAAATGATACACCATATGACCAAGAGGAAAGAATACATAATCAAAAACTTCCTGCGGTCAAATATTTTGTTAGAAAAAACAATATTGATAAAGAATTATTTAAAAATCAAAAATCTACTCTTGGTATTGTTTCTGCTGGTAAAAATTGGTTAGACTTGATGAGTTCATTAGCAATGCTTGGTCTAGATGAAACTCGGTGTAAAGAATTTGGAATTACTTGTTATAAAGTTGGAGTAATTTGGCCCTTAGAAGACCAAAATTTTAAAAAATGGGCAAAGAACCTTAAAACAATAATCATAGTTGAAGAAAAGAGAAAAATTTTAGAAGATCAAATAAAAAATATACTTTTTAATGAAAATAATCGCCCACATGTATATGGAGAATTTGATGAAAAAGGAAACAAGTTATTCCCGTCCTCATATGCACTAAATCCTAATCAGATTTTAAAAGTAATTTCTGACTTTGTTTATAAAGTTACAAACAAAAAATTAAGAAATTTTCCTTCGGAAGAACCAGAGAAGGATTTTTTAAAATTGAATCTTAATTATGATCCTAGAAAACCTTACTTTTGTGCGGGTTGTCCTCACAATAGTTCTACAGTTATTCCTGATGGATCAAGAGCATATGCAGGTATTGGATGTCACTACATGGTTCAGTGGATGGATAGATCTACTATTGGGTATACACACATGGGAGGTGAAGGTGCTAACTGGATTGGTGAAGCACAATTTTCAAAGAGAAATCATATTTTTCAGAACATTGGTGACGGAACTTATAATCACTCAGGTTTACAAGCTATTAGAGCCTCTGTAGCTGCTAAAATTAATATTACTTATAAAATACTTTTTAATGACGCAGTAGCAATGACTGGAGGACAAAAGAATGATGGTTCTTTAGATCCTCTAAAAATAATAAATGAATTAAATGCTTTTGGAGTAAAAAAAATAATTGGCGTTTATGACCCTAAAGAAGATATTGATTTCAAAACTTATAATAAATTTGTTGAATTACAACCAAGAGATCAATTGTTATCTGTACAAAAAAGAATGCAAAAAATAAGAGGTGTTTCTGCAATAGTTTACATTCAAACTTGCGCAGCAGAAAAAAGAAGGAGAAGAAAACTTGGCACTTTTCCAAACCTCAAAGAAACTCTTTTTATAAATCCTGAAGTTTGTGAAGGTTGTGGTGATTGTGGAATTCAATCAAATTGCGTGGCAATTTTACCTTTGCAAACAAAATTAGGTAGAAAAAGATATATTGACCAATCTAGTTGCAACAAAGATTTTTCTTGTCTGAAGGGATTCTGTCCTAGTTTCGTATCATTAGAACCAGGTCTAGCAAAACATGAGAATAAATTAATTGAGGCATTTAATAATATTCCAGAACCTAAAATTAATTTAAAAATTGAAAAAACTTATAATATTGTTTTTGCAGGAATTGGTGGAACCGGTATTGTAACAATGGGTACATTACTAGCACTGGCTGCAAAAGCTGAAAAAAAATATGTTGGAATAATGGAAATGGCAGGTTTAGCCCAAAAAGGGGGAGAAGTGCATGTTCATTGCAAAATTGCCGACTACTCTGAGGAAATTAATTCAATTAGAGTAGATGAAGGTCATGCTAATGTTATTATAGGAGGAGATTTAGTTGTAACTGCTTCAACAAAAACTATTAAATTAGCCAATAGATTTAATACAGCCCTTATCTGTAACGATAATGAATTAATTACTGGAGATTTCACAAGAAATCCTCAACTTGAAATTAAATCAAGTAATATGAAAAAGTCTTTAATTTCAAATTTCAATAAAAATTATATATGGTTTCTAAATTCTACAGAATCATCAAAATTAAATCTAGGCAATACTATTTATTCTAACTTAGTCCTGTTTGGATATGCATTTCAAGCAGGACTTATTCCTTTAAAATTTAAATCAATTCGTTTAGCAATTGAAGCTAATTCAAAAAAATCAGAAATGAATTTAAATGCATTTAACCTAGGACGAAATCTTTATATAAATGATGTAAGTCTTAATAAAAATCAAAATTTTAAAATTGAAGTGAAAAAAAGCCTGTATAAAGATTCTTCTACGTTTAGATACGAAAGATTGAAAGATTATGCAGGCTATAAATATGCCAACAATTTTAAAAATAAAGTAAACAATTACACTAAACTAGATAAGGAGCTTGGAAAAGCTGTTTCAGAAGGCTACTTCAATGTTTTATACAATAAGGATGAAATTGAGGTTGCTCGACTTCATATAAAATATTTAAAAGAAAATTTAGATTTAAATTTTCAAAAATATAAAAACATAAAATTTTTCTTAGCACCTCCTATTTTAAGTTTTATAAAAATCAACGGTCGACCTAAAAAGTTTAAGTTCGGAAGTTGGGCTTATTTTATTTTTTATTTATTAATTTTTTTAAAACCTTTTCGTAATTCAATAGTTGATATCTTTAGTTTTTCAAAAGAAAGAAAGATGGAAATTGAATTGTTGAAAAGCTATGAAAATGACTTAATCTTTATTTTTAATAACTTTAATCAACAAAATAAAAAAATATTAATTGAGATTGCTAGACTGCCCTCTAAAGTTTTGGGTTTTGGACCCGTCAAGGTTAAATCTATAGATAATCACTATCTGCAAAGAAAAATTCTTTACAGTAAGTTAAAAGAATTTAATAAAATTAAGCTTGCTGCTGCTGAATAATTTTATCATCAGTCACTAGGATTGATCATTTTTTCAGGTCTTACTATTTGAGTAAATGTTTCTTTATCAATTAAACCTGATTTTATTGCTTCATCTTCAAGTGTTGTCCCATTTAGGTGTGCTGATTTAGCAATTCTAGTAGCAGCATCATATCCTATTTTAGGAGTTAAGGCAGTAACTAACATAAGACTTCCCCACATTAAACTTGATATTTTACTTTCATTAGGTAAAACATTTTTTAAACATCTAATCGTAAAACTTGAAGTAGCGTCACCTAATAATTGCAATGATTGCAAAATATTGTATGCAATTACTGGTTTAAAGACATTAAGTTCAAAATGACCCTGACTTCCAGCAAATCCTACAGCAGCGTCGTTTCCTATAATTTGTGAACAAACCATAGTTAAAGCCTCTATTTGTGTTGGATTTACTTTACCAGGCATTATAGAACTTCCAGGCTCATTTTCTGGTAAGCTTAATTCTCCAAAACCACATCTTGGTCCTGATGCAAGGAATCTAATATCATTCGAAATCTTAAAGATAGATGCTGCCATTCCTCTTATTGACCCTGAGAAATTTACTAATGCATCATGACTAGCTAAAGCTTCGAATTTATTTGGAGCAGTAAGGAATGGTATTTTTGTGAGTCGAGCTATTTCTTCTGAAACGAGCTTGTCAAAGCCTTTCTTAGTGTTAATTCCAGTTCCAACAGCCGTACCACCCTGTGCCAGATAAAAAACATCATTTAGTGAATTTTTTATTCTTTTAATTCCCATTTCAACTTGATGTGCATAGCCACTAAATTCTTGTCCCAATGTAAGTGGTGTTGCATCTTGTGTGTGTGTTCTCCCAATTTTAATAATTTTTGAAAAAGAATTTGACTTTTCAACAAGCTCTTTTAGCAGTTCTTCTAAAGCAGGGAGAGTAAGATCTTGTGTTGTTTGTGCTACAGCAATATGCATTGCTGTAGGATAAGTATCATTAGAACTTTGTGATAAATTTACATGATCATTTGGATGGATAGGATTTTTTGATCCTATTTCCCCTCCAAGCAATTCAATACCTCTATTAGCTATTACTTCATTTGCATTCATATTCGATTGAGTGCCTGACCCAGTTTGCCAAATAACCAAGGGAAAGTGATCATTAAATTTTCCATTAGCTACTTCCAAAGATGCTTTAATAATTGCTTCACCAATTGTTGGATCAATTTTGCCTTGTTTAATATTAATTTTTGCACAAGCAGCTTTAATAAAACCTAGTGATTTAATAATTGAAATAGGTTGCTTTTCACAGCCAATTGGAAAGTTAATTATAGAACGCTGTGTTTGTGCTCCCCAATATTTATCTTGGGGAACCTTCAAATCTCCAAAACTATCACTTTCAATTCTATAATTTGTCATAATTTATACTTTTAAAAAATGCTCTTAATCCTATTTTTTGTATTTTTCAAATTGAATTATGTTATTATTTTGCTCTGATTCTAAGTCATCTTTGTCGGATTGTGTTTGCGAATCTTTCTCTTTTATATCCATTATAGTTTCTAGATTTTGATTTACAGAACCCTCAAATTGTAAAGAAAAATTAACTGAGGGATCTGAAAAACTGATAATCGATTCAAAAGGTATAGTCATTTTTTCAGGCTGGTTTTTAAAATTTAAGACAATACTAAATCCCTTATCATCTACATGTAAATTTTCAAACCAGTTTTGAATAACAATAGTCATTTCATTGGGGTAATCTTTCATCATCCATTCAGCAATTTTAACACCTGGATAATTTGTTATAAAAGAAATATAAAAATGATGATCTCCTGGTAATCCTTTCAATGATACATTCTGCAAAAGTCCTTTTATAGCTTTCTTTAAAGAATCCTTGACTATCTCTTCATAGTTAATTGTAAAAGTCATTATGTATCCAAAAAAAAATAATTATTCTCATATAAAGTTAATTTCAAAAGTTAATAGTGTAGGCTTCTGTTGCCAGGTGCCTACAACCCCGCCAATCTTTGCTAGAAGATTGGACTTAATTTCCAGTTTAATTACTGCTTAGGCAGCAACTGCTACTGGAGCATAATTGTCATTTGCAATTATTATTTTTGCGCCGATAACGGTGGCAATCCCGCCGAGTAAAAGCTAACATCTTTAGACGTCCGTCGATCCTATTTCGGCCCCCTAAAAACTGGTGGAGCCGCCGGGTACCGCCCCCGGGTCCGATCCGTTTATTACATGCGCGTTTATTACCATAGTTCTAAGAACAACTTATTATGCTATAATTTATTTTTTTTTTCAAGTATTACCAATGGCCAACATTTCCCATAGATTTCCATGGTTCTTTACTTTGGAGGGCATTACCCTTTTGCAACAATTCAATTGAGATATTATCTGGTGAACGTATAAATGCCATCCTACCATCTCTAGGAGGACGATTTATAATAATACCCGCTTTTTGTAATTTTTCACAAATTTGATAAATATTTTCTACCTCAAACGCAAGATGACCAAAATTTCTTCCCTCTGTGTAATTTTCATTAGAATTCCAATTATAAGTCAATTCAACACAGACTTCTTCTTGTTTTGGTGCAGCTAAAAAAACTAGTGTAAACTTTCCTTCCTCACTATTTTTTCTTCTTATTTCTTTCAGTCCTAAGAGGTTACAGTAAAATTCTAAAGATTGCTCAATATTTTTTACTCTAACCATTGTATGTAAATATTTGATCTTCATTTTATAAAATCCTCAGTTTATAAATCAATAATTCAAAGTTTTACGAATCTATTTTAGTTGGAATTAAAATGAGTTTATCAGAAGAGCAAAAAGAAGATATTAAAAATCAAAGGAATAATTTTAATAAAACACGAAGATCAATATCAGAAGGTATGGAGGAAAATCTTTATTTAATACATAAAGTTTTAGATCATGGATTTGTTAGGGTGATTGATTATATGGGGAATGATACCTCAATAGTTCAAGCTGCAAGAGTGTCTTATGGAGAGGGAACAAAAAAATCTAGAGATGATAAATCCTTAATCTTTTATTTAATGCGACACTGGCACTCTACTCCGTTTGAAATGTGTGAGATAAAACTTCATGTTAAATTACCTGTTTTTGTGGCTAGACAGTGGATAAGACATAGGACCGCAAATGTTAATGAATATTCAGCTCGATATTCTATTTTAGATAACGAATTTTATATACCTAAATCTGAAAATTTAGCATCTCAATCTAGCTCTAATAACCAAGGCCGTGGAGATGTTTTAGAGGGAGAAGAGGCTAACAAAGTAATCCAAATTTTAAAAAGTGACAGTTTGCGAAGCTATAAAAGTTATGAAAAAATGTTATCTCAAGAAAATAAAAAAGGTTTAGCTAGAGAGTTGGCAAGAATGAATTTGCCTACAAATATTTATACTCAATGGTATTGGAAAACAGATTTGCATAATCTATTCAATTTTATAAGGTTGAGAAATGACTTACACGCACAGTATGAAATTAGAGTTTATGCGGAAAAAATAGCTGAATTAGTTAAAAAGTGGGTTCCTTTTGCATTTGAAGCTTTTGAGCAATACCAACTAAATAGTAGCCATTTATCTTCTAACGGTCTTTCTTGTATAAAAAGGTTGATAAAAGGGGAAGATATTTCCCAAGATAATTCTGGAATGGGAAAAAGAGAATGGAAGGAATTCTGTGAGATTATAGGAAAAGACCATAAATAAGACTTTCTATTATTTCTAAAAAGTTTCTTTAAAAAAGAGTTTATTTACCATTTATTAAAAATATATCTAAATTTTTAAATTAGTTTGTCGTTATTTTAATTCGTGAAATGATTAACGAATTCCTAGGGTTATTAATGACAAGTTTGAAAGTTTCATTTTGTATTATTGAATTTTCCTTTTTTATTATGATTTTAAAGAGAGTTTTTAAAACTTCTTTTTCATTGGTCATGGTGGTTAAAAAAAAATCTTTAACTGAATTTTTCTTATTCAATATCTTAAAGTAGTGGTTCTATTAAATGGATTTATCAAAAAAATTTAAAAATTCAATAAGCTACAGAGCTCTCACAGTTGCTCGCTCTAATAAATCAAAAGAAGCTTTTATATTAACAGCAACAATGCTTACGCTTGCCAGTTGCGGTGGTGGCGGTGGTAGTGGTAATGGTAGTGGTGTAATATCACCTTCACAACCTCCTTCAAATTTGCCAAATATTACAGGAACTGTAGTAAAAGGTCCCCTTCATAATGCTTTAGTGTTTGCAGATTATAATAACGATGGACTTTTGAGTGCGGGAGAGCCTAGTACAAGAACTGCAGCAGATGGAAGTTTTGTATTAAACTCTAACGATCCTTCAGCCAATTTTGTTTCAATTTCAGATTCACAAACCACAGACTCCTTCACTGGTGAAAATGTATCCGGTATAAAACTAAAAGCTCCAGGCGGTTCAAGTGTTGTAACACCAGCTACTACGCTATTAGTTGAAATAAAAAAATCATCACCCTCAATTTCAAATTCTGAAGTGGCTAATGCTCTTGGATTAACTGGGGTAGATATTACTAGTTTTAACCCGTTTGCTGCTGGTGTAGATCAAGATTTAGCACTTATTTCAGAAAAAGTAGCAAACCAGATTATTTCAACAGTTTCAACGATATCGGCCGCTGCTGAAGGTACAGGTGCAAATAAAGATATTGCATTTGATAAAGCAGTAGGTGCTGTTTCAAGTGCTGTTATAAATGAAATAAATGATGGCAACAGTAATGATTCATTAAGCTTATCTGATAGCACAGTTTTAAATGAAATCAAAAATAATGCTAAGTCAGTACTTATTAATGATGTTACTTCAAATACTGCATTTGAGGCGGTATTGGATAAAGGTATTGAAGCTGCTGAAAACGTAAATGAAAAAATAAAAACTGCGTCGAGTCTTTCAGATAATCAGTCCAAAGCGATTTTTAGTTTAGATAGTCAATTATCAAGCCAGATTTTACAGGCCGCAAAAAGTGAATTGAATGGCTCTGGATCAAATTCAGTTGATTTTCAGTTAGATAGTATGGTGGATGCTGCTGTTGATACTCAAACTGCCAATTATTCCTCTGGAGGAGGAGGAGGAGGAGGAGGAGGCGGCGGCGGCGGCGGCGGCGGCGGAAATCCTAATTTAAATATTAGTGGTACTTCTGCTGATGATTATATCACATTAGGTGCAGATACCGAGACTGTTAAAGGAAATGGAGGCAATGATACTTTTGTTGTATTAAGTGGAAAAATAAAGATAAGTGATTTAAATACGGGGGATATTTTTATTTTGTCTTCTGGTACTGAAATTACAACAGAACCTCTTTCTTCATATACTTCAACTGATACTACAAGTAGTTTAGGAACAGCTAATCTAATTGCTGCTTCTACTGGAAGTACAATAGATCTAAGTTTGTCATCATCTGGTGGGTTTAATCTTACAGGTGGTGCGGGGAGTGATAACTTTAAAGGAAGTAGTGGTAAAGATACTTTTACTATTATTAATTCAGGTGAAGGTAACCTTGATGTTTTAGATGGTGGTGCTGGTTCTGATACTTTACAATTATCAGCTGGTTCTCATGTTTTTGC
>CACOBR010000009.1:25000-46346 GCA_902625475.1 uncultured Alphaproteobacteria bacterium | reverse complement strand
GAATTAATTATTTTTGAAAAATTCTCTCATTATATAATGGAAGGAAATGAATTTAAGGAGGTTTTTGCGAAAATTACCGACTGGATATCAAAAAAAATAGGAGATTCAGCAGTATGAAGGTTATTAAAATAAAAAGAACATGGCGGACAGGATGGGATTCGAACCCACGAGAGGGTTGCCCCTCTACTCCCTTAGCAGGGGAGCGCCTTCGACCGCTCGGCCACCTGTCCACTTATTCGTGTATAATGTGAAAGTGATATTATCAAGAAAATTTTATCGATATGGGGATTAATTTTAAATGAAGGCTATTTTTAAATTCTTTAAAAAGGACAGAAAAATAAATTCTGTCATGATAATTTTGTTAATTACGTCATTTATTTTTGTTATTGATCAAATATCAAAACTTTATGTTGTTCATTTTTTAGACCTTTCAAACAGATTAAGCATAACCGTATTACCTGGTTTTATTTATTTTAAAATGGCATGGAACGAAGGAATAAATTTTGGTTTATTTGCAAATAGTTCTGATATAATGAGGATTAACTTAATCATCATTTCGATATTAATTTGTATCGGGATATTATTTTGGGCAATAAAACAAAGAAGCTTTTTTTTATTACTTTGTGCATCTACGATAATTGGCGGTGCATTAGGAAATGTATTAGATCGATTAATTTATGGAGCAGTAGCTGATTTTCTAAATATTACATGTTGTGGTCTGTACAATCCTTATTCATTTAATATTGCTGATATATCGATTTTCCTTGGTGTAATTGGTATTATTTTTTTTCCAACTAAAAAAAATCAAAATAAAAAATCTTAATTAGTTTTATTGTCTTTGAGTATTGGCAGAATCGTCAATAAAATGCTATATGTTGTCAAATGAATAATTTAAAAAACAATATATTGAGTAGAAAGTCGTTTAAAAGACCGATAATAAAGCTTGATGAAAAGATAGCTAATCAGATTGCTGCTGGTGAAGTTATTGAAAGACCTGCCGCCATAGTAAAAGAATTGGTAGAAAATTCTATTGATGCAGGGGCAACTTCTATAGAAATTTTAGTTTCACAAGGTGGAAAATCAATTATTCAGGTTAAAGATAATGGGTGGGGAATTTCAAAAGATGAATTGCCCACCGCAGTTTGCAGACATGCAACTTCTAAATTAATTGATAATGAAATTTCAAATGTTAATACCTATGGATTCAGGGGAGAAGCTTTACCATCTATTGGTTGTTCTGGAAGATTAAATATAAAATCTAAAATAAATAAGTCAGAGGATGCTTGGGAAATATTTGTAGAAAATGATAAAATAATTGAATTAATACCAACGTCATTAAATAATGGTACGTGTGTTGAGGTTAGGGATTTATTTTTCAAGACTCCGGCCAGATTGAAATTTCTAAAATCTGACAAAATTGAAATGCAATCTATATTTGATATTTTCAAAAGGTTATCATTAATAAATCCTAGTATAAGCTTTTCTTTGCGAGAGTTATCAGCAAATGGTGGTGGTAAATCCATTGCTAATTATCCTGTTAAATCATCTAATTTTGATAATATAAAGCATGCTCCCAGCAATGATAACAATAAATATTCTTTCAGAGTAAGTCAGGTTTTAGGAAGGGAAATATCTCAAAATCTCTTACCCATTTCTTTATCTAATGAGGATTTAAGCATAGAAGGATTTATTTCATTGCCTACATTCTCACGAAGTAATTCATTACAACAATATTTTTTTGTTAATGGAAGACCAGTTTGGGACAAAAACTTAACAACTGCAGTTAGGATTAGTTATTGTGATTTTATAATGAAGGGTAGATATCCAATAACTGTTATTTTTATAAATTGTCCAACTGATTCAGTTGACGCAAATGTTCATCCTGCCAAAACTGAGGTTAGATTTCAAAACCTCAATTACATAAAAAACTCAATTATATCTATCATTAAATCAACTATTGCAAATCATAATACTAAGACATCAACTGCTGTATCTGAAGGAATGATGCATGCATTTAAAAATAATATTGATTTTGAAAATTTATCTAATAATAAAGCAATAAATTTAAGGGGAAGTTTTTCAAATTCAAACAAAAAGAAAAATAGAGAAGAATTTACAAATTTTACGGAACCATTTTTTAAAGATCTATCTTCAAGAAATTATCAGTATAAATTATCTGATGAAAAAAATATTAATGAAATCAATTTAGCAGAAAAAAATGAAAAAGGGTTACCACTTGGATCCCCAGTTGCACACATACACGAAAATTATATCATTTCTCAAACTAATGAAGGGATAGTTTTAATTGATCAACACGCGGCACACGAAAGAATAGTATATGAAAAACTCAAAACATTATTCAAACAAGAAAATGTAGCAACTCAAGCTTTATTAATTCCTGAAATAGTTGAGCTTGGTTATGAACGTACAGCTGTTGTATTAGATTTTAATGATGATTTTGAAAGGTTAGGAATAATATTGGAACCTTTTGGAAAAAAATCAATTTGTGTAAGATCGTTGCCTGAAATATTAGGACAAGTAAATAGTTCTGTTTTTCTTAACGACCTAGCTGATGAACTTTTAGAATGTGACAACATTTCAGTAGTTGAAGAGAAAATAGAAAAAGTAATTTCCAAAATAGCATGCCATGGTTCAGTTAGGTCAGGTAGAAAACTTAATAGTTCTGAAATGTCTGTTTTATTAAGAACTATGGAAACAACACCATTTTCTAACCAATGTAATCATGGTAGACCGACTTTTATTGAGTTAAAACTTAAAGATATAGAAAAATTATTTAACAGGAATTAAATCATTGCTTAATTATTCAAGTTTTATGGTGTTTTTATTGGCTGTAATATTCTTCTTATTTTGTTTGATCTTGCTTTTCTTAATTTTTAAAAAATCAAATAATAAAAGTAACTCAGATCTTTCCCATGATTTAGAAAAATTAAAAGATGGCCAGTTGAAATTGGCAGGTATAATTGAAAATCTTGTTAATAATCAAAATTTAGGAAATGCCAATATTTTATCAAACATGGAAGGGCGCCTATCTGAAGTTCAAAAACAAATATTTGATAGCTTAAGTGGTTCTGCTTCAAATACCGCTAAATCATTAGGAGCTCTACAGGAACGTTTAATTGCAATCGATAAAGCCCAAGCTAATCTAGAAAAACTTTCTGGTAATGTTTTAGGTTTACAAGATATTCTGTCAAACAAGCAGACAAGAGGAGTTTTTGGGGAAATTCAACTTAAAGATATAGTTTCAAAAGCTTTACCCCCAAACTCATATGCGTTTCAGGTCTTACTTAAAAATGGTAGAAGGGTAGATTGCATGATTTATTTACCCTATCCTCCTGGTCCAATTGCAATAGATAGCAAATTTCCATTAGACGCATATGAAAATTTAGGAAAATTTGAAAATGAGATTGAAAAAAACAAGGCAATCCAAATTTTCAAAAAATCTATAAGGTTTCATATTAATTCAATTTCTGAAAAATACATAGTAGAAAGCGAAACGGCAGATGGTGCAATAATGTTTTTGCCTTCTGAAGCTATATATGCAGAATTACATGCTAATTTTTCAGATATTATTCATGAAGGGTTTTCTAAAAGAGTTTGGATTGTATCTCCTACAACTTGTATGGCAACTCTTAATACTATTAGAGGAATTCTGAAAGATGCCACTCTTAAAGAGAACTCTAGTAAGATAAGAGAAAATCTAAACCTTTTGTTTAAGGATGTTTCTAGATTAGGTAATAGAATTGATAATTTAGACAAACACTTTAATTTAGCTAGCAAAGATCTTGAAGAAGTTAAAGTCTCAGCCCAAAAAGTAACTAACAGAGCAGATAAGTTTGAAGCTTTAGATTTTGGTGAGATTGGTCATTCTCCTATCGGAGATGTTGGCTCAAAAATTTCTAAATTAAATATGATTAAAAAATAATTTTGCTATAAGTTAGATTTGTTTTACTTTTGAATTTTAATTTTTAAGAGGAGAAATTTAATGAGAATTTTAATTTTGTTATTCATTTGTAGTATTTTAATAAGTTGTGGAACTGTTGGAGGTGCCATTCAGGGTTTTGGTTCGGATTTAGATATGGTTGGTGGTTATATTACAGATTTTTGATTTGAATAATCGCTATGTTTTTTAATCTACTAATTATTAAATTGTGGATTTAAGTGAATAGATTTAAAATATGGGAAAAAATTGTTTCAAGACACTCTTAAAGTAAGAAGACTTGATGGTTTTAGCATTACTGATTTACCAGCCTTCAAGTCAGAATTTTCCTCGGGTATGGATATTTGTGCCAATTTTTTAATAAGTGATAAAAAAAAAGAAATTATAATACCTTCAAGTGGAAGAAAAATGATAAGTACTGGCTTAGCAATTGAATTACCTAATAATTGTGAAGGTCAAATAAGATCAAGGTCAGGTTTAGCAATTGACTATGGTTTAATGGTTTTAAATTCTCCTGGTACTATCGATCAAGATTTTCGTGGGCATTTAAAAATAATATTAGCAAATTTTGGAACAGAAGATTATTTAGTTAAACAAGGAGATAGAATCGCTCAGTTAGTAATTTCAAATTTGATTAGACCCAAAATCAAACTAGTAGAAAGTTTAACTAAAACAGACCGGGGTAACAAAGGTTTTGGTTCAACAGGGATTTCTTGATGTTTTAATTTTTAATTAATCAAAACAATTCTGACATCATTTTAAATGAGGAGATAAAAATTGGCAAATTTAAAGAATGAAAGAATCTTTAATAATATAACTGAAACTATAGGGAAAACCCCTTTGGTAAGATTATCAAAATTTGAAAAACATATTGGTACTCAATGTGAGATAATTGCAAAACTAGAATTTTTTAATCCGTTAGCCTCTGTAAAAGATAGAATAGGTGTTTCTATGATTACAAGTTTGGAGAAGTTAGGTCATTTAAAACCTGGCGTAACAATTATAGAGCCTACTTCAGGTAATACTGGGGTAGCTTTAGCATTTGTAGCGGCATCAAAAGGCTATAATTTAATATTGACTATGCCAGAGAGTATGTCGCTAGAGCGAAGAAAAATGTTAGCATTTTTAGGAGCTAAAATTGAACTTACTGATGCAGCAAAAGGTATGAAAGGTGCTGTAGCACGAGCAGAAGAATTATTAATTTCTACGCCTAATTCTATTATGCCTCAACAATTTGAAAATCCTGCTAATCCTGAAATACATATGAATACTACAGCTGAAGAAATTTGGGAAGATACAAATGGAAATTTGGATGTTCTGATCTCAGGTGTTGGTACAGGTGGTACAATTACAGGAGTAGGAAGAGTGTTGAAAAAAAAGAATCCTAAAATAAGATTTATTGCAGTTGAACCAGAGGATAGCCCCGTAATTTCTGGAGGTGAACCTGGCCCTCATAAAATTCAAGGAATAGGAGCAGGATTTATTCCTAAGAATTTGGATATGGAAATTATTAGTGGAATTGAAAAAGTTGGTAATCAAGAAGCTGTTGATATGTCAAGATTAGTTGCAAAACTGGAGGGAGTACCAGCAGGTATTTCTTCAGGAGCTGCATTAGTTGCAGTAAAAAATTATGCTTTAAAAGAAAAATCTAACTCTAGAATAGTAGTTATAATTCCTAGTTTTGCAGAGAGATATTTATCAACAATTCTTTTTGAGGGATTAATTTAGTTTATGGTGAATTTTGGATAAAATTGAATTAGATAGATATAAAAGACATATCTTACTAAAAGAGATTGGTGGATCAGGTCAAAATGTACTAAAAAATTCTTGTATCACTATGATTGGTGCAGGCGGATTAGGTTCTATTATATTATATTATTTGGCAGCTGCTGGTGTTGGAACTATAAAAATTGTGGATAATGATGTTGTAAGTTTATCAAACTTACAGCGTCAAATACTTTTTAAAAACGAAGATTTAGGTAAAAAAAAGGTATTAGCTGCAAAAAAAAATTTGCATAGCCTTAATCCTCTAATAAAAATTGAAATTTATGACAATAAATTTACTGAAAAAAATTATAGAAAATATATTTATGGTTGTAATTTATTAATTGATGGAACAGATAACTTTAAATCAAAGTCAGCCATTTCTAAAGTAGCTTTTAGTGAATACATACCCTTAGTTTACGGTGGTCTAAGCCAATGGGAAGGACAAATTTGTGTTTTTGATCCAAAATCTGATTCAATATGTTTTGGATGTATTTTTCCAAATGATCCTGGTCAAGAATTTGAAGAAAGTTGTTCTAATTTAGGAATTATCGGTCCGACAGTTGGAGTAATCGGATCATTAATGTCTGCAGAAGTAATTAAGTTTTTAACTTCTAGTGGAAAACCGATAATGAACAAAATTTTGACATATGATTGTTTGCAAGGTGAATTCCAAGAATTTTGTGTTGACAAGGTTCAAAGTTGTAAAATTTGTTCGGAATTAAACAAAAATTAAGAATTGAAAATAATATCTGGAGGTGTATGTCCATCAGAAAATGTTTGTATATTTATGATGACCTTTTCACCCATTTCTATTCTACTCTCTAATGTAGCAGAACTCATATGTGGTAACAAAAAAACATTGTCTAATTCTTTTAATCTTGGATTAATTTCATTGCCTCTTTCAAAAACGTCTAAAGCAGCCCCTGCTAATTCTTTAGATCTAAGCATACGAGTAAGTGCATTTTCGTCAATTATTTCTCCTCTAGCAGTATTAATTATATAAGCACTATTTTTCATTAATTTTAATCTTCTAGCATTTATCAAGTGAAAAGTTGATGGAGTATGTGGTGCATTTATAGACAAAAAGTCAATCCTGGATAACATTTGGTCTAAGCTTTCCCAGTAAGATGCTTCTAAGTTTTCTTCTAATTTGATTGGTAATCTGTTTCTATTATGATAATGAATTTGAATACCAAAGGCTCTGGCACGTCTTGCAATAGCCTGACCAATACGACCCATTCCTAATATACCTAGCCTTTTTCCATAAATCCTATGACCTAATAAAGCGTTTGGAGCCCAACCGTCCCAGGTATCATCTGCTAACTTTTTTACACCTTCTTTAATACGTCTTGGTACTATTAAAATTAATGCCATTGCCATGTCGGCAGTATCTTCAGTTAAAACATTTGGTGTATTAGTTACAGTTATTCCTTTTTTTGAAGCATTTAAAACATCAATATGATCAAACCCAACTCCATAATTTGCTATTAACTTTAATCTTTTACCAGATTCTTTAATTAAATTCCTGTCAATTTTGTCCCCAATTGTTGGTACTAAAACATCACAATCTTTCATAGTTTTAAGAAGCTGTCCTCTGGTAAGGGGGGTAGATGAATTAGAAAGATTAACGTCAAACAGTTCTTTCATCCTAGTTTCAACAGGTTCAGGTAATTGTCTAGTTACTGTTACTTTAATTTGTTTATGATTCATCTTATTTTTAATTTTCTTAAATAGACAATCTAACTTATAATATTACAGTTAAAAAATTTAAAGTTAAAAACAAAATGATAAAATATCTGATAGTTATATTTTGTTTACTATTTGTTTCTCAAGAAAACATTGTTTTTTCTAAAGAACAAAAAAAAATAGGAAAAGTAACGGGGTTAGAGATTCCAAGATTTGTTTCTCTAAAAAAAAGTAAAACTTTTTTGAGAAGGGGGCCTGGAAAATCATATAAAATTGACTGGATTTTAGAAAGAAATAATTATCCATTAATGATTATTGCTGAACATGAACATTGGCGACAAGTGGTAGATTTTCAAGGTGATATAGGATGGGTATATTTTAGGTTACTATCAGGTAATAGAACAATAATAGTTTCAAAAGATGACATTTTTTTAAGAAAAAAAGCAAATAATGATTCTGATCCGATAGGTATTTTGAAGTACGGGGTTGTGGGGAGACTAATAGAAAGTACAGAAAATGCTTGCAATGCAAAATTTAAAAATCTTAAGGGATGGACAAATAAAAATGATGTTTGGGGTTGTTAATTTTTTTAATCAGGTACAAGCATATATCCTACACTTCTTACAGTTTTTAAAAACCTAGGAGATTTTGGATTTTTCTCTATTTTTTTTCTTAATCTATTTATATTTACATCAACTATACGCTCCCTCTCAATACCTTTATAGGAATTATTTTCGATTAAATTGTTTTCTTCTTTATTAAAGTTACAAAAAATCTCCTGTGCCAATTTTTGTCTTGGTACTGGTATATTCAGTGATTTGATTAATTTATTAATTAATATTCTTTCTGTTCTGGTAAGTGAAATAATATCATTTTCTTTTAACAACTCTTGTCTTCTAATGTCGAATTTTAAAATGCCTATACGAATGTATTTTTTTGATTTTTGCTCCTCAAATTTTTTAATTCTTTTAAATATGCTTTTCATCCTCAAAATTAATTCTCTTGGTTCAAATGGTTTTGAAATATAATCATCTGCTCCAGTTTCTAAACCTATTATTCTATCTGAGGTTTCCTTTCGGGCTGTTAAAATAATTATTGGTGTATAATAATTTTCTAATAATTTTTTTGTTAAACTTAGACCATCTTCTCCAGGCATCATTACATCTATAATAAAAAGATCAAAATCTATTATGTTTGCAAACTTAACTGCTTCGTGTGCATTACTTGCAGTAGACACTAAATAGTCATTTTTTCTAAGATATTTTTGAATTAATTTTCTTATTCTAATATCGTCATCTACAACAAGAATATGTTTTTTTTCGTACATTTAAAAAGTACTTTCCTTTCAAATTGGAATTTAATATGTTTTGTTATTACGAATATATAAATTAAATAAGTGCTTTTTTAATTATTTTATTTTTGATTGAAATCATTTGAATTTTTGAAATATAGCATTTTTTGTTAGTCAAAAAAAGAAGGAATACCTATGCTTAAGGCTTATGATGACAGAGACGGACATATTTGGATGGATGGCAGTTTAGTTCCTTGGCGGAATGCTAATGTTCATATTTTAACTCATGCTTTACATTATGGTTCGTCAGTATTTGAAGGTGAAAGAGCATATAATGGAAAAATTTTTAAGAGCAGGGAGCATTCAGAAAGATTGATAAAATCGGGGAACTATATCGATGTTCCTGTACCTTATTCTGTAGATGAAATAGAAGAAGCAAAAAGTCTTGTGTTAAGTAATTCAGGATTAAAAGAGGCTTATATTAGAGCAGTGTGTTGGCGTGGTTCTGGAGAAGATATGGGAGTTGCTTCCCAAAAAAACAAAGTTAAAATGGCAATAGCTGCCTGGGAATGGGGTGCTTACTATGGAGATGCTAAAACAAAAGGCGCTAAATTAGATATTTCAAAATGGAACAGACCAAGCCCAGAAACAATACCATCTTTTGCGAAGGCAGCCGGTTTATATATGATATGTAGTATGTCTAAACATTCAGCTGAAGCTAAAGGCTGTTCCGATTCATTAATGCGAGATTATAGAGGATATGTAGCAGAAGCAACTGGTGCTAATATATTTTTTTTAAGAAATGGTGAAGTTCATACTCCTCTACCAGATTGTTTCTTGAATGGAATTACTAGGCAAACTATTATAAATATCTTAAAAAAAAATGGCTTTAAGGTTTTTGAAAGACACATTGAAATGGCTGAGTTAGAGGTATTTGAGCAATGTTGGTTAACTGGAACTGCCGCTGAAGTTACGCCAGTGGGTAAAATTGGTGATTATAATTTTGAAGTAGGAGATTTTGTTAAAGATTTAGTGTTAGATTATGAGAAAATAGTGAGAGAATGATTTACTTTTTTTTATCAAAATTAAATTTGTTCTGTTTTAAAGGTATTTTGTAAAAATTGAAAATTTCTAATAAGAATCAGAGAAAAATTGTTCCTAATGTAAAAGAATTGGTTTCAGAAATTGTTGATTTTCTTGAAACAGAAAAGCTATTTGAAATTGTCTGTATTTCTTTGAAAGGCAAGTCCCAAGAAGCAGATTTTATGGTTATTTCTTCTGGAGGGTCATCAAGACAAGTATCCTCAGTTTCTGAAAAACTTTTAGAATATTTAAAAACCAATTATGGGATATTATCAAAGGTAGAAGGTTTAGATACTGCAAACTGGGTATTAATTGATTCTGGAGATATTTTAGTAAATATTTTTAGACCAGAAGTAAGAGAATATTATCAGTTGGAAAAAATGTGGATGTATAATTGATCAAATTATGAATTTTGAAACAAAATGTATCTTTCAATTATAGCTGTTGGAAAAATTGGTAATTCTTTTGAAAAAGAATTAGTTAATAGATACACAAATCGTTTTAATAAAGTAAGTAAAATACTTGGGTTTAGTACGCTACAAATAATAGAAGTTGATGACAAAAAATATAAAACCAAAAGTCAACAAGCAAAAAAAATCTTAGAGATAATAAAGGTGAATTCAAATCTAGTAATTTTTGATCATAGAGGTAACAATAAATCTTCAGAAGATTTTACCAAATTTCTTTTAAATCAAAGAGATAAAGGAGTAAAAAATCAATTCTTTGTTTTAGGTGGTGCTTTTGGATTGTGTAGTAGTTTGTTTAAAGAAACTAGTGATATTTTTTCATTAGGAAAAATGGTTTGGCCTCATTTACTAGCAAGAGTGATGGTTGCAGAGCAGATTTACCGTTCTTCATCAATTATGCTAAACAAGCCGTATCATAAAATTTGAAATAGTTATAACGAGAAATGTGATGATATCAAAAAAAAATGAACAAACTATTTTATGTATTTTAGATGGTTGGGGTATTTCAAAAAGAATAAAAGGTAATGCCATAAAATTAGCAAGAACACCTAATTTTGATAATTTAGTCAATAATTGCCCAAATGCCACTCTAGTTACACATGGACCTTTAGTTGGGTTACCAGAAAATCAAGTAGGAAATTCAGAAGTAGGACATATGAATCTTGGAGCTGGTAGGAAAGTTAAGATGGATTTACCCAGGATTAACGATGCTTTGTCAAATAATTTTTTTGAAAGTGATCAAAAAGTAAATTCAACAATTAATCACATAAAAAAAAAGGGAGGAGACGTTCATATTGTTGGATTGTGCTCAGATGGTGGAGTTCATAGTCACGAAGATCACATTTTTCAGCTTATCAAATTTCTTTATAAATTAAATTTAAAAATTCATTTCCATATGATTTTAGATGGTAGAGATTCTCCTCCTAAAAATGCATTAAATAGTTTAAAAAAAATTAAAAATATCTTTGGAAATCTAAACTTTATTTCGTCTATTTCTGGAAGATATTATGCTATGGATAGAGACCAAAGATGGGATAGAACAGAATTATTTTATAGAACTATTGTTTTTAAAGAAGGAGGGCGATTTGATAATCCTGAGAGCTTTATCAAAGTGCAATATGATAAAAATTTAAATGATGAATTTTTTAAACCGTCAGTTTCTATAAGGTATAGTGGAATAAATAGCAAAAAAGATGGTATAATCTTTATGAATTTTCGCTCAGATAGGATGAGACAGATCAGCAATGCACTCTGTGATGATCAATTCCAAGATTTTTCAACTGATGCAAACTCAATTTTTAACTCACCAATGAGTTTGGTTTCATATTCTAAGCGGCTAGATAAATTCATTATACCGTTATTTCCAAAAGTTAAAATTAAAAATACTATTGGAGAAGTAATTTCAAGAACTGGTCTTAAGCAACTTAGATTATCAGAAACTGAAAAATATGCACATGTAACATATTTTTTCAACTGCGGAAAAGAACAAAATTTTAAAGGTGAAGATCGAATATTAATTCAAAGTCCAAAGATAAAAACCTATGATTTGCAGCCAGAAATGGCTATTGAAAAAGTCACTTTGAGTTTAATAAATGCGATCGAAAAATTCAAATATGATTTTATAGTAGTTAATTTCGCAAATCCTGATATGGTAGGGCATTCTGGAAATTTAACAGCTACTATCAAAGCATGTGAAGCAGTAGATAATTCATTAGAAAAATTAATTGATGGAGCAAAAAAAACAAAATCTAATCTCTTGATAGTAGCAGATCACGGCAATTCTGAGGAAATGATCAATTATAAAACCAATCAGCCACACACCGCACATACTTTAAATTTAGTACCCATTATATTAATTTCTAATGACCCAAATTTAAAAATAGGAAATGGCAATCTCTCTGATGTTGCCCCAACTCTTTTAGATTTGATGAAGATTAATAAGCCTAGGGAAATGACAGGTAGATCATTAATAATAAAATAATCTTTTTACATTTATATTCTTGTAAACTTTTCATTTAAATTTTAAACACTAAATCTATATTGTATTTTGTTTTTAAAAAAATTAAAAAGGTAAGTTATGAAATATAGTTTGGTTATATTATTTCTAGGATTTATTACAGGTGGAATATTTTTCAATCAAATTGATAAAACCACTTTAATGGCCCAGGTCAAAAATGAATCAGATAATAGAAACCAAGTTTATGAACAACTTAACTTATTTGGAGAAGTTTTTGATAGAATAAGGTCAGGATATGTAGAGGATGTAGATAGTTCGGATTTGATATCTGCTGCAATAAGAGGAATGTTAACTTCATTAGACCCTCACTCAGGTTATATGCCTCCGGAAAATTTTGAAGATATGCAGGTAGATACTAAAGGAGCTTTTGGTGGTCTAGGAATTGAAGTTACTCAAGAAGATGGGTTTGTCAAGGTTGTTTCACCTATGGACGGAACACCTGCATCAGAAGCTGGAATACAGTCAGGTGATTTTATAACTCATGTGGATGGTGAGGCTATTCTAGGTCTTTCTTTATCAGAAGCTGTAGATAAAATGAGAGGACCTGTGGGTTCAGAAGTATCACTTACAATTGTGAGAAATTTAGATGAAGAACCTTTTGATATTGTCATTACAAGGGACATAATAAAATTAACTGCTGCTAGAGTTAGAATAGAGGATGATGTAATAATAATTAGAGTTACAACGTTCAATGAACAAACAACTCCCAATATTGAAAAGGGTATTAAAGAAAAAATAGACGAATTAAGTGGTGAGGAAAATGTCTCAGGCTTTATTATTGATTTAAGAAATAATCCCGGAGGATTACTTTCAGAAGCGATTTCAGTTTCAGATATGTTTCTTGATCAAGGTGAAATAGTTTCAACTAGAGGTAGACATAATGGACAAGCAAAAAGATACAGCGCTTCTAAAGGGGACTTAGCAAAAAATAAACCTCTAGTGGTACTTATAAATGGTGGATCTGCATCTGCATCTGAAATTGTAGCTGGAGCATTACAAGATCATAAAAGGGCAGTCATTCTTGGAACAAAAAGTTTTGGGAAAGGTTCAGTACAATCAGTCATTCCATTAGGTGAAAATGGTGCAATGAGACTCACTACTGCTAGATATTATACACCAGCTGGAAGATCAATTCAGGCATTAGGTGTAGTTCCAGACATAATTGTTCAACAATCACCTTTTGTAAATAATGAAAAAGATTCTGATAAACCTTCTAGCAGAATTACTGAAGCTGACTTAAGAGGAGCTCTATCAAATGATCGTCTTTCTGATGAGGAAAAAGAACTATTAGCAAAAGAACAAGAAATTCAAATTAAAAAATCTCAAAGAAGAAAAACAGACTATCAACTTTCATTTGCTCTAGATGTAATTTCTGGTCTTAATATCTATGGAATAAATGATTAAAAATAAAATTCACAAGAAAAAATATAGACCCTGTGTTGGTATAGTTTTAATTCAAAATGGGAAAATTTTTTCTGGCCAAAGATTAGACTATAAATCAGACGCATGGCAAATGCCTCAGGGTGGAATAGAACACAACGAAAACCCATTTGATGCTGCAATAAGAGAACTTGAAGAAGAAACAGGTATTAAACAAAAAAATATAAAATTAATTTCAGAAACAAAAAAATGGATCAATTATGATTTGCCAAAAGAATTAGTTTCCAAACTTTGGGGTGGTAAATATGATGGTCAAAAACAAAAATGGTTTGCAATGAAATTCTTAGGTATTAACAGTGACATAGATATAAATACAAAATACCCAGAATTTTCAAATTGGAAATGGATGACTAAAGAACATCTATTGGAGCACATAGTTCCATTTAAGAGAGAAGTCTATAAAAATGTACTCTCACAATTTTCATCCATAATTGAATCAAATTAGCTCTTTGTCCAATTTCTCTTTTAAAATAATTGGAAAAAAAATGCTGTCAGAATATATACCTAACCATTCTTTATCTTCTAGTTTGGAATATTCTGCTAAATCAAGAAGTCTGTAAAAACTTTTTCTATCTATTTTTGCTTCTATATCTTTTCTTACCAATATGTATGGGCTAGGCTCTTGAGTATTGTTATTAAAAGAAATACGAAATGGATTTGCCTTACTTAATATTATTGTTTCGTCTATGTTGGTGTAAAATACCAGATATGTTTTTTTATTTTCTTTAATTTTTTCAAAATCAACAGCTATAAATGGAACGTCATCGACTTTAATTCCTACTTTTTCTACAGGAGTGATTAAAAAATATTTATCATTTTCTTTTATTAAAATGCTAGAAAATAGTTTCACTAAATTCTTTCTACCAATAGGTGATCCACAATAAAACCAAGTACCATCAGTTGATATTCTCATATCAATCTCACCACAATATGGTGGATTCCAATTTTTAATTTTAGCTTCTAAAATATTTTGAGGTCTACTTATTATGTCTTTTATAAAACTGCTTTGGTATTTACTTTCAGTTTTCAATCTATTTGACATTTCTTAAATTATGACTATTTTCTATCTATATCTAAGATTTCTTCTGGATAATTCACTTATTTTTTTACAACCCATCAACTTCATGTCCCTTTCGATTTCATTTTTCATTATTGAAAGTGCTTTTTCAACTCCTCTTTGTCCAGCTGCAGCCAAAGCATAAAGATACATTCTTCCGCCAGAACAAGCTTTTGCTCCAAGTGATAAAGCTTTTAAAACATGTGTTCCCCTCTTGATACCACCTTCACAGATTACATCGACTTTATCACCAACTGCATCAACTATTTCTTTAAGTTGATCAAAAGGTGCTCTTGATCCGTCAAGTTGACGCCCGCCGTGGTTTGATACAATTACTGCAGAGCAACCAATATCCACTGCTTTCTTTGCATCTTCAACACTCATGATACCTTTCAAAGCAAATTGACCTCCCCACTTTGAATTAAGATCTTCAGCATCTTTCCAACTCATGTTTTGATCCAACATGGTTGAAAAATACTCACCTATAGAAGTAACAGTATTAGTACCTTCTTTGACATAATTTTTAAGGTGAGGTAATTCAAAAGCAGAACTAGTAATATGATTTAGAAACCAAGAGGGTTTTAAAGCAAATTCCAACATACTTTGTAATGTTAATTTTGGGGGTATAGTAAATCCTGTGCGAAGGTCTCTTTCTCTGTTTCCTCCTGTAATGGTATCCACAGTGAGAGCTAAGACATCAAAGTTAGAGTTTTTTGCTCTATCTAATAAATCCTGATTTAATGCACGATCTTTGTGGAAATAAAACTGAAACATTTTTGGAGAATTACTTATCTTTTCTATTTCTTCTACGCTAACAGTACTAAGAGAAGAAACACCAAACATGGTTCCAAATTTACTGGCAGCCTTTGCAACAGCTCTTTCTCCTTGATAATGAAAAAGTCTTTGAACAGCTGTTGGTGCACAATAGATTGGCATACTAATATTTTTGCCAAAAACATTAGTTGTTAAATCTACATCTTCAACACCTCTGAGCACATTTGGAACAAGATCAGCATCTTCAAAAGATTTTGTATTTCTTGAGTAGGTGACTTCATCGTCAGCTGCACCATCTATATAATTAAAAATAGGGGATGGTAGTTTTTGCTTAGCAAGTTGTCTAAAACTATTAATATTATGGCAATTGTTAAAGTTCATTTAGAAATGTATTATCCTTGACGTGCTTTAAACCTTCTTTGGGTTTTATTTATAACGTAAATCCTACCTTTTCTTCTAACAAGTCTACAATCTCTGTGTCTTTGCTTTAAAGATCTTAAAGAATTTCTAACTTTCATTTAGCACTCCATAATTGAATTAAGTTTAATAAACGGATTAGTTTACTAATACAAGTGTTTATTTTAATGGTGGGCGTAACTGGGATTGAACCAGTGACCTCTTCGATGTCAACGAAGTGCTCTCCCGCTGAGCTATACGCCCTTTTTAAAAAACTATTGCATAATACAACAGCTTTCTTTATCGATCTTTAATTATTGCATCAAGTAATTTTTTTAGAAAACAAAAAATGATCAATACTTATAAATTAAATTTTAGTCCACCTTTCAACTTCAAAGTAGTTTTTAACTCGCCGCATTCTGGAAGTATTTATGATAATGATTTTTTAAATAGTACAAACCTAAGCACTTATGATCTTCGTTCTTCAGAGGATTCTTTTGTTGGTGAATTATTTGATTCAACAAAATTTTTTAACTGTTTATTAATGGAAGCAAAATTTCCAAGGACATTTGTTGATCTTAATCGTTCACATTTGGAATTAGACCCGAATTTAATTTCAGGAGATTTTCATTTTGAAAAGACTGCAAGAAATATTGCTGGTCTGGGTGTAATACCAAGATTTTCTGGCAGTGGTAAATCAATCTACAATAAAACTATTACTATTGATAATGCTCTAAAAAGGTTAGAAAGGTATTATTTCCCATATCATAATTTTTTAAAAAGCTTATTGTTAGAATCAAAAAATAGGCTTGGATATGCGATTATGTTTGATTGTCATTCAATGCCTTCTAGGCTTAATGTAGAAAAAGACGACGCTAGGAAAATAAACGAATGTGATATAATATTAGGGGATTTGAATGGTTCTTCTTGTTGCCAAAATTTAATTGAAAATGTTGAATCTATTTTTAAATTTCATGATTTTTTTGTCACAAAAAACCATATGTTTTCTGGAGGATATATTACAAAGAAATACGGTAATCCTAATAATGGGATTCATGTTATTCAAATAGAAATTAACAAGAAACTTTATATGGATGAGGACACAATAAAAAAAAATAAAGACTTTTTTAATCTAAGAAGAAAGTTGACTTCAGTCATTAGAGAATTAAGTCATTTATCTCCTGATAATCAAAATAAAAGTATAGCAGCAGAATAGATTACAAAATAATTTAATTAATTTAAGGCCCGACCTTTTTTAATTATCTGTTTACCAAATTTTTGACGAATTTTATCCATTGCGTATTCTGTCCTTTCTATTTTTCGAAGTTTTGAGTTTGAATTAAAATTTGTAAATGTTTCTTGTTTTTCAAAAGAAAACTTACTTGTTGAAATTCCAATTAGCCTAAAAGGTATAAGTTCTAACCTTTTTTTTAGCAGAGAAATTGCTACTTGGTATAAGTCTTCAGCTAAAATGGTAGGTTCTTTAAAAGTTTGAGTATTAGTTATAATTTTAAAGTTATGGCGCTTAATTTTAATAGTTAATGATTTAGCTAGTATGTTTTTATTTTTTAAAATTTCTGACACTTCTTCAGCTAAAATCCACAAAGTTTTTTTCAATATTTTTAGATCAGAAACGTCAGTCTCAAAAGTAGTTTCTTTAGAAATACTTTTTCTAACACTTGAGGTCTCAACTTTTCTTTCATCAATGCCTTTTGCTAAATTCCAAATTGTTAATCCATATTTGCCAAACTTACTTAATAATACTTCGGGTTTTTGGGTGACTATATCTTCTATTTTCACAATGGAGTTTTTTTCTAATTTTTTTTGGAATTTTGGTCCTATCCCAGGGATATTATTGATATGTAGTTTTTTTAAAAATTCTGATTTCTCAGAACTTCTAATTACGGTAAATCCTTTTGGCTTGCTAAAAGAGGATGCAAGTTTTGATAAAAACTTGTTTTCGCTTAATCCTATAGATACAGTTATATTCAACTCTTTTTCTATTTCTATTGCTAATTTAACTAACAATTCAGCAGGTGTTTTTTTGAATAATTGATAAGTTCCTGAAAAATCCAAATAGGCTTCATCAAAAGCTATAGTTTCTACTGAAGGCGTAAGTCGATAGAATTTTTTAAATATTAAATTTGAAATATGCTTATAGAGGGACATTCTTGGTGGAATAATAATTGCTTCTGGACAAAGTTTTTTAGCCTTAAAAATTGGCATAGCTGATTTAATTCCCTTGATTCTTGCAATATAACAGCAAGTTGTGACAACACCTCTTTGACCACCACCAACAATTACTGGTTTATTAATAAGGTTAGGATTTTGACTTTTTTCTACCGAAGCATAAAATGCATCACAATCTATGTGGGCAATCTTTAAAGATAAAAGGTCATCAAGTTTTAAAATTCTTGGTGAATTACATTCCTGACATTTACTTTCTAATATAGAATGTTTTGCACAATCTCTGCATATATATGATTTTCCTTCAGACAAATATATAATCTTTCAATTTAAAATTAATTTTAAAGCTAAATGCACATATCTTTCAAAATCTCATTTACTGCTAGGATAGGATCTTTAGCATTCCAAATAGGTCTTCCAACAACTATATAATCTGCTCCTGCTCTAATTGCTTCTGAGGGTGTTGATACTCGTTTTTGATCTCCTGCATCTGATTTATCCAATCTTATTCCAGGTGTTACTATTATTTTGTCAGAAAATTGGTTTTTTTTTCTGATTAAATTTGCTTCCAATGGTGAGCATATTACTCCATCTGCTCCTGCTAAAAATGCATTACATGCTCTTTCAGTAACTAATTCATTTATATTTCCACGTTTAATTAAAGATAAATCAAGATCATTACGGTTTTGGTTTGTAAGAAAAGTTACAGCTAAAATTTTCATTTTTTCATTTTTTTTTCCATCTAATGCAGCCCTGACGACTGAGGGATCTCCATTAACAGTTAAAAAATCAATATTATGTTCAGATATTCTAGATACAGTTTCTTGAATTGTACTTTTTATATCGTATAATTTAAGGTCTAAAAAAACTTTTTTCCCATACTCTTTGATTTCATCAACTAAGTTAAATCCATCAACAACAAATGTTCTTAAACCTATTTTATAAAATGAAACTTTAGTTTTTAATTTAGAAACCAAGCTTTTACTTTCTAAAATTTCTCTTGAATCTAAAGCAACTATTAATCTGTTATTAGCATTTTCCATAACTTACAAGTATCAGAAACTGTATTTCCGTTCTATTGATTTTTTTCTATAAATTAATATATCAAGAACAAATATTTATTTCTCACTGGTCTTTTTTTTTCAGCTTCGGGGTTCAAAAAAGGCGCAAATTTTGGAGGAAAAAATGAATTTAGATAAATATTCAGAATTAAGTCAAAGTCTTATTAAAGATTCTTTGAAAATAGCTAATAAATTTTCACATCAACATGTAACTAGTTTTCATTTACTTAAAGCATTTTGTAATAATAAAAATCTATCCATTAAGAATTTGTTGGAACAATCAGAATTAAATTTAACAAACCTTGATCAAAGTTTGGAAGGTTTCTTAATAAATAAACCAAGGGTTAATGGTTCTGATGATATTTTTTTGGAAGGCGATTTAAAAAAAGTTTTAGAAACTTCAGAAAAAACAGCCATTACAAAAGGGGATAATTTTGTAAGTATCGATTTACTTTTAACTGTTTTAATCAATAGTCCTGAATTGAAACAATTCTTAAAAAAATTAGGATTTAATTTCAACAGTTTTGAAAACGCAATTAAAACCTTTCGTAAAGATAAAAAAGTGACTTCTCAAAACGCAGAAGATAGTTTTCAAGCATTAGAAAGATTTACAACTGATTTTTGTAAATTAGCACTAGAAGGTAAAATTGATCCTATTATTGGTAGAGATGAAGAGATAAGAAGGTCAATCCAAGTCCTAAGTAGACGAACAAAAAACAATCCTGTTTTAATTGGACATCCTGGTGTTGGAAAAACAGCAATAGCTGAAGGCTTGTCTTTAAGAATAGTTAATGGTGATGTTCCTGAACCACTATTAAAGAAGAGACTTTTATCACTTGATATGGGTTCCTTGATTGCAGGAGCTAAATTTAGAGGAGAATTTGAAGAAAGGCTAAAGGCTGTTTTATCAGAAGTAGAATCATCTTTGGGTGATGTAATTTTATTTATTGATGAAATGCATACCCTTGTTGGAGCTGGAAAAACTGATGGTGCTCTTGATGCTTCTAACCTTTTAAAACCGGCTTTAGCTAGAGGAGAATTACACTGTATTGGGGCTACTACATTTGATGAGTATAAAAAATATGTTGAAAAAGACGCTGCATTAGCTCGTCGTTTTCAACCTATTATCGTTGAAGCCCCAACGGTTCAGGATTCAATTTCTATTTTAAGGGGAATTAAACAAAAGTATGAACTTCATCATGGAGTAAAGATTTCTGATAGTTCCCTTATATCGGCTGCTTCTTTATCTGATCGTTATATATCAGAGCGATTTTTGCCGGACAAAGCTATTGATTTAGTTGATGAAGCTGCGAGTAGATTGAGGATGGAAGTTTACAGTAAGCCAGAAGAATTAGATGCCTTAGACAGGGAGATACTTCAAAAAGAAATTGAAATAATGGCTCTAAAAAAAGAAAGTGACATTAAATCTAATGTCAGATTATCTAATCTAGAAAAAGAAATGATTAATTTAAAAGAAAAATCAAATCAAATGACCCAAATCTTGGAAAGAGAAAGAGCAACGCTTAAAGAACAAAAACAAATTAAAGAAGAATTAGATCTTGCTAGAGTTCAACTTGAAAGTGCGAAAAGGGAAGGGAATTTAGATAAAGCTGGTGAAATTTCTTATGGAATTATACCTAATTTAGAAAAAAAATTGTCACGCCATTCTAATTCTAGTAATTCAAACTCCTTAATTGCTGAGGCTGTACTACCTGAACATATTGCAAATGTTGTAGAAAAATGGACAGGAATTCCTGTAGAAAAAATGCTTTTAGGTGAGAATCAACGACTCCTATCTATGGAAAAAGAATTATCCGAAAAGGTTATTGGTCAATTTGATGCAGTGGATGCTGTATCAAAAGCAGTAAAAAGAGCTAGAACAGGATTAAATGATCCTCAAAAACCATTAGGAGGATTTCTTTTTTTAGGTCCTACAGGAGTTGGAAAGACGGAACTTTCTAAAACATTAGCAAATTATCTTTTTGATGATGTAAATGCCATGGTTAGGTTGGATATGTCAGAATATATGGAAAAACATTCTGTAGCCCGTTTAGTAGGAGCTCCACCCGGTTATATTGGCTATGATGAAGGCGGGACTTTAACTGAGAAAATTCGCAGACGCCCCTATCAAGTTGTTTTGTTTGATGAGGTTGAAAAGGCAC
>CACOBR010000009.1:0-17500 GCA_902625475.1 uncultured Alphaproteobacteria bacterium | reverse complement strand
ATATTTCAATTCCTATTACTTTGTCAGGTTCAATCCCCAAAACATATGACAAGGTTCCCCTTATAATTCCTTTATGTGTGATTATAACTGCTGTTTGTGGTTCATAAAAATGAAGTTCCTCAAGCCAAACTGAAACTCGCTCTAATATTGTTAAAAAGCTTTCTCCATTTGGAGGAGAAACTTCAGGGCAAATAAAAGAAAAATTGTGCTGGCTTGTATTTTTTTTTAATTCTTTCCACACTTCAGAAATTTTTTTACCTGCCCAATCACCAAAATTTTGTTCCTTTAGTTTTTTTTCAAGTTTCATTTCTTTAATATTAACATATTTTGACAATGCATTGGCTGTTTGAATTGTTCTCTTTAGTGGACTCACATGCCAAATAGAATCTTCAGGAATATGACGTGCTAGCTTCTTAATTTTTAATTCATCGATTATCGCATCTGGATCATTATCGGGGAAACAACCCACTTCTGTTTTTACTGGAGCATGTCGAATAAGAATTATTCTAGACGGTTTTATCAAGGGACACCAGTAAATATGCAGAGAATTCCTAATAAAAATAACAACTCACTAGCAAATGCTATCGCGCCTAATACGTCTCCTGTAATTCCACCAAGGTAGTGATTTGCTCTTAATCCTAAAAAACAAATGGCAGTTGCAACAAAAATTAATCCAAGTAAGATACTAAAAAATGATAAAAACAAAGTAACAGGCACTAACCAAATCAAAGCTGCATACAGAATACTTTTTGAAGAAATATAACCTATAATACTTCCAGTTTTTGCTAGGTAAGAAGGATTAAACAATTTGCGCGTGATAATGATTGCCATTTTTCCCGATGCAAACCCTGTTCCCATGATTAAAGCAAACGAGTATCCTAAGTCGACTAAGCTAACTATTAATCCTACACGAATTAATAGTCCCAGTGATAAGGCAGTCACACCATAGGTTCCAAGACGACTGTCATGCATAATTTCATTTACTCTTTCTCGTGAACCACCTGCGCCAAATCCATCAGCCATATCAGCTAGTCCATCTTCATGAAAAGCTCCTGTCAACATAACACTAAAAGCGACTGCAAGTAGACATGATAAAAAAGTTGACAGACCAAAGAAAAGACTTATATCACCAATAATTCCAGAACAAAAACCGATAAAATAGCCAATCAAAGGAAACGCCCAAGCAGCCCTTGTAAGGTTTGGTTCTTTATCTGAAAAGAAGGCCCAATTTACTGGTATCCGTGTAAAAAACATAACGGTTGCTATAAAATCTACTATATAACGGTTTTTAAATAATATTTGCATATCTAATTCTTTTGACTAACTCCAGCTTCGTTAAATGTTGCCATGCCATTATGAATTGCAAGAGATGATTTTATTATTAATGAAGCCAAAGCTGCTCCACTGCCCTCACCAAGTCTTAAATTTAAATCAAGAATTGGTTTTTTGTTTATGTAAGATAAGATCCCATAATGACCTGGTTCTGTGGATAAATGAGAAACCAAACAGTGATCTAAAATCTTATTATCAAAAATAGTAAGGGTGGCTGCAGCTGAAGTACATATAAAACCATCCAAAAGAACTGGTATTCTCAAAAGCCTAGCCGCAATAATTGATCCAACAATTGCTGCGAGCTCTCTTCCTCCCAAGGTAGCAAGAATACTTTCAGTACTTTTGAAATTTTGTCCATGTAGTTCGATTGCAGATTTAATTACTGAAATCTTATTTGCTAATCTCCTTTCATCTAGACCAGTACCAATTCCTGTCCATGCTTCAACAGGTTGTTTAAAAAGAGCACAAGCAATTGCGGTTGCAGCAGTAGTATTAGAGATCCCCATTTCGCCTAAAAGTAATAAATCACAGTCTTGAGTTACTGAGTCAAAACCTAATTGCATTGCCGCTATTGTTTCTTCTAATCCCATTGCTGCTTCCTTTGAAAAATCACGAGTAGGATATTCCAAATCTATGGGTATAACAGAAAGCTGTATATTTGCTAATTTACATATTTGATTTATTGCAGCTCCACCTCTCTTGAAATTTTCTACCATTTGGGCGGTAACATCTGAGGGATATGCTGATACACCTTGAGTAGCTACTCCATGATTTCCAGCATATATTAAACAATGAGTATTTTCCATGGTTGGGTTTATTTTTTTTTGCCAGCCTGCCATCCATATAGCAAAGTCTTCAACTCTTCCAAGACTTCCTTGAGGTTTAGTTAGTTTATTTTGGTAGTCCTTAGCTTTATTTGCAAAATAATCATCAAATTGAGGCATATTAATATCACCTCTTAAAAATGCTTCAACACTTTTTACTTCTACCATCGCAGTACCTTCAAACTTTTTTAATAGGTTCAAGTATTTTTTTTACATTTTCTTACATCTGTAAATAAAGTTGCTTTTAATTTAAAACTAGTTGTTTAGTGATTACTTTGCCAGTATGAACTATTTTTGGCCATCAAACTTATAATATATCTGAAACAACAATTAATAAACGGTCATTTTTAACTATTTTAATAGTAAACCACTCAATTTTTTAATTATAAATTTATTATTAATTTTTTATAAAGATGAATAAAATACAAATTACAGTACAATTTAATCATTTACTTTAGAACTAATTTACATAATTTATTCACAACAATTTTCTTTTATAAATAATTCAGCTTTTTTAAAGATAGTGTTTTTTCTTTCTTCTGACATTCTATCAAGCGATCTTGTATGTAAAGCAAGTCTGGGATTTTTATCATAGAAAGATCTATTTTTGGACAAAAACCTCCAATAAAGTCCGTCAACAATGTCACACCATTCTCCTTTTTGGTAATCACTCATACGAAGTATATAACTGGATGCACAAGTATACGGTTTTGTAGACATTAAACCACCATCAGAGTAAGTTGCCATGCCGTAAACATTAGGAACCATAACCCAATCTGATGAATCAATATACATCTCCATAAACCATTTATAAATTGATTTAGGGTGTACTTCGCATAAATTCATCAAATTGCTAATAACCATCAGCCTTGGAATGTGATGTATATAACCATCTCTAAGAGTTAATTTTATGCAATCATCTAACGGTTTAATCCCAGTATTACCATTATACCAACTTTCAGTTAACAAATTACTGTGGTTCCAAAAGTTAGAATTTTCCTGAACATCACTTTTTTCTTGATAAACTCCTCTTATAAATTCTCGCCAACCAATTATCTGCCTTAAGAAACCTTCTAATGAATTTAAAGGAATAGTGTATTTCTTTGCTATTTTTAATGTTTCTTGGACAACATATTGTGGAGTTAATAGACCTATATTTAATAATGGACTAATACAACTGTGGAATAAAAAATTATTATTTTCAACCATAGCGTCTTCATAAATACCAAATTCAGAAAATTTTTCTAAAAGAAAAAATTTAAAATGATTTTTTGCTGCATTTCGTGTAACAGGAAACCAAAAATTATCCAAGTTTCCAGGGTGGTTGGAAAAATATTTGTTTATTATATCAACAACTATTTTATGAAACTGAGATTTTTCAATTTTTTTCATTTTAGGAATAGTAACATTTTTAGGGATTTTTTTACGATTTTCTTCATCAAATGACCATTTTCCACCAACAGGTTTATCATTGGTATCAATAAGTATTTTTAAGTTTTTACGAGAAAATTTGTAAAAATCACCCATACGATATAATTTTTTATCACCTAATGTATTTTTTAGTAGTTCTCTATCAAACAAAAACATAGGGGACTTATGAATAGTAAATTTGATATCTGAATTTGACAACTCTTTAACTAAAGATTTTTCAAAAGGTTTATCCTCAATCTCAAAAAAATTAATTGAAGATATTTCATTTTTTTTAAGATATTTTATAAGAAATTTTACATAGTTTTCTTCTCTATTTCTATTTTCTATAAAAAAGTAATCTACAGCTATATCGCAAGAATTAAGCTCTTTACGATACTCTCGCATTGCAGTTAAAAATAAATATAACTTGAGCTTATGATGTTTTTCATAGGTGCATAATCCAAAATCTTCAGCCATAAAAACTCTAGTACAACCTAAATCTTTTAAAATTTTAGTCTCAAAGAGTTGATTTCCTAGAATTAGAAATAAGTTATCTGACATAATTATATTTATAGATTTTAAAGAGAATTTATGATGATATGATTAAAATAGTAATTTATTTTCAAAGTTAAAGAATTAGTTTATTTTTCCAACAAGTATTTATGTACCTAAAGGTTTCAATTATTTAATGAAAAAAATATATTTAATTCATGAAAACAAGAAATGGCTTCAGCCTCTTGAAAGCATTCTTAAAGAAAAAAATATTCCTTACGATGATTGGTTAATGGTTGATAGAGAAATCAACTTATATAAATCCCCGCCAAAGGGTATTTTTTTTAATAGAATGAGTGCGTCTTCACATTTCAGAGGTAATAGATATTCTCCTGAATTAACAACGGGTCTTATTTCTTGGTTGGAAGCAAATGACAGGTTTGTTGTAAATGGAAGTAATGCTCAAAGATTAGAGCTTTCAAAAATGGTTCAGTATAGTGAATTAAATGTAGTAGGTCTTAAAGTGCCAAATACTATTTGTTCAACAACGTTGACTGGGATTTTAGAGGCAGCAAAGATATTAAAATTTCCATTAATTATAAAACACAATCGTGCAGGTATGGGTATAGGAGTAAGACTTTTCCATAGAATCAAAGAGATGAAAGAATATTTATATGGAGAAAGTTTTGAAAATTCGGTTGATGGTATAACTTTAATTCAAAATTATATCTTTTCACCTGATAGATACATAATAAGAATTGAATTTGTAGACAAAAAATTTCTTTATGCAGTTCAAGTAAATACAGAAAATGGTTTTGAATTATGTCCAGCAGATGAATGTAATTTTGAAGATTTAGATCAAAATAAAAACAAGAATGTTGTATTATCAGCTAATACTAAATTTAAAATAATTGAAAATTTTTTGACATTTCCATATGGGAATTATGTAGTAAAAAAAATGCAAAAATTAATGAAAAATGTTGGGATTGACATTGCTTCATTTGAGCTAGTTTTGGATAAAAATAATGACTGTTTTGTTTATGATATTAATGTGAATACTAATTACAATTCTAGTGCAGAGAAAAACACACCTTATTCGGGTTCAATTGCTGTAGCAAATTTTTTAAAAAAACTATCTATTACCAATTGATACAAAAAATCTTTATCTTTAAGTATTTAATAGATTTCAATTATATTTCAGTTTATTAACAAGTATAGGATTTCAGTTCTTTCTAATAAAAACTTAATTGGAGTTTGAATTTGCAAAAATTAAGATGGGGATTAATAGGTGGAGGTGAGGGAAGCCAAATTGGCTTTACACACCGTGCTGCTGCACAGTTAGATGGTCATTTTTATTTTGATGCTGGAGCTTTAGATATTGATACTGAAAAATCAAAATCTTTTGGTAGAAAACTAGGTTTAACGGACCAAAAGTCTTATGGTTCGTGGGAAGAAATGTTAGAAAAAGAAAAAAAATTAAATAAAGAGAATCGTCTTGACCTAGTCACAGTTGCAACTCCAAACTCAACTCATTTTGAAATAACAAAATCTTTTTTAAATGAAGATTTTAATGTTTTATGTGAAAAACCACTTACTATGACTGTAGAACAGGCTCAGGAGCTTGTTAAACTTTCAAAAGATATGGGAAAAATTTGTGCTGTAAATTATGGATATACTGGTTATCCCTTAGTAAGACAAATGCGTTCAATGATTATGAATGGTGATTTGGGCAATATCCGTCTTGTGTTTGCTGAATTTGCAGGTGGTTTCATGGCAGACGAATCAGATGCACAGAACCCAAGGGTTAAATGGAGGTTTTCTGCTAAACATGCTGGAATGGCTGCAATCACTATCGATTGTGGAATACATGCTCTTAATATGGCTTGTTTTGTAACTGATAAAAAGATAATTAAAGTTTCTTCAGATTTTTTTTCAGGAATTAAGAGTCGAGAATTAGAGGATGATAATCTTTCCTCATTTAGAATGGAAAATGATGTTGCAGGAAGGTTATGGACAAGTGGCTTAGCAATTGGGCGTACTCATGGATTAACTTTACAAGTTTTTGGTTCCAAAGGTGGTCTTTCATGGAAGCAGGAGCAACCTAACCAACTTTTTTGGACACCTATAAATGATTCCACAAGAATTATAGAAAGAGGTCATCCAAATTTATACCTTTCAGCAAAAAGGATAAATAAAATTACAATTGGACATCCTGAGGGAATGATTGCAGCCTTTTCAAATATATATAAAGATTTATTTGAAAATATTAATGCAAGAAAATTTGGTAAAAATCCAAGTGAACTTTCTAAAAGTTATCCAACTGTAGAAGATGGTTGTCATTCTTTAGAAATAGTAAAGGCAATGAAAAAATCTGTTTCTTTAAATGGAAGTTGGGCAAGAGTATGAAACTACGAAATTTACAATTAGGAAATTTTTAATGAAACATATTGCCGTTATGACAAGTGGAGGTGATGCTCCAGGAATGAATGCGTGCTTAAGAGCTGTAGTTCGAGCAGCTCATAATAAAAAGGTTAAGGTTTTTGGAATTTTAAATGGATATGAAGGATTAATAGATAATCAGATTCAAAGACTTACACCTAGAGAAGTTGGTAATATTATTCAAAAAGGAGGAAGTATATTAAAAACATCAAGATCAAAAAGATTTTTACAAAAAAAATACAGAGCAGTAGCAATTAAGAATTTAATAAAAAAGGGTATCAACTGTCTTCTAGTTATTGGCGGTGAGGGGTCTATTAAAGGAGCATCAACTATTGCAAAAGAATCTAATCTTAAAGTTCTTGGATTACCTGCCACAATAGACAGAGACCTTCCTCTAGTTGGTCCTACAATTGGATTTGACACAGCTATTAACACATCTCTTCAAGCAATAGATAGAATAAGAGATACAGCTTCTACTTCTAATACTGTTCATATAGTTGAGGTTATGGGTAGGCACTGTGGTTGGATAAGTTTATATGCAGGAATTGGTGGAGGAGCAGAAGCTGTAATTTTGCAAGAATTTGATACAAATATCAAAAAACTTACCAAACATATTAAAGAGCAAAGAGTCTCTGGAAAAACAGGTTGTATATTAATAGTTTCTGAGGGTGCTTATAATGCTGAAGGTGGTGATGGATTAATAAGAGAGTTAAATAAGATAACAAATTTTGATTTAAGAATTACTAAGCTAGGTCATATTCAAAGAGGTGGAAATCCCAGTGCAGTAGATAGAGTACTAGCAAGCAGATTGGGTGCTAGTGCAGTTGATAAATTGTTAAGTGGCAGTAGCCAGTATGTGGTTTCACAACCTAAGGATAAAATAGAGTTTATACATTTTGATAAGTTGGTAGAAAAAAATCTTTCAGATATGAAAGATTATTATGAACTTATATTTAATCTGGCATAATTGAAATTAGATATCTTAACTTGAATCATAAGATTCTATCTATAAACATTTCTACACCAAATAAAGCAATAATTATTGATGCAGGAATAGCTATTAAAATTCGAAACCAACTTAATCTATTAAAAAGGGGGATCAGTATTATTAATGGTAATAATGTAATTAATAGTCCCAGTTCAATTCCAATATTAAAACTTAAGAGATTTAGGTAATAGTTTGTTCCTTCTAATTCTTTAAGTTCAAACATGCTTGCAAAACCTAAACCATGTATTAACCCAAAGGTGAAAATGACTCCAATTCTGCTTACTTTCATATTTTTTCTAAATAAGTTTTCAAATCCAACCCAGATAATTGATGCTGCGATTATTACCTCGATAATAAGAGGCGATATGGTTATATATCCTAGCCCACCAAATATTAGAGTAATACTATGAGCTATTGTAAAAGTGGTAACTTGAATCCAAAAAGGCTTTAGTTTGTGTGAGAAGAAAAATAATCCTAGTATGAAAAGTATATGGTCAAATCCATAAAGAATTATTTGAAGTATTCCGTTCCATATTCCTAATATTGAAAAATTTTTGATGTTAGTTTTTACTTGTAAAATTCCTAATTTACTTGTTTGATTGCCTGGTTTTAACCATTGTGATTGAGGTTTATCTGTACCTTTATCAATGTTAGAAAAATTTTTAAAAATTAAAGGTCCAAATATTTTTTTTGTACTAAAAGTGATAGGCGATTCTATAAATTTGTTTTCAGTTTTGAGATAGACTTTTGTAAAGCGTACTTTTTCAATATTTTTTTCTTCTAAAACATCAATTTCTACTAATTTTAAATTTAATTGCTTTTTAGATGTCTTAATAAAAATAGCATTTATAATTTGATCTTTAGACTCGAATACTTTTTCCTTTAATATTTCTCTAGGTAATAATCTAAGTTCACTATATTTAAAAGAATTTGAAAAATTAATTGTTTCTTTATAAATACTTGCATCTATGTTTGCTAGAAAGGCTTCTGCATTGAATTTTAAAACTATATTAATTTGGTTTTTAACTTTATTGAATTCAATAATAGCTGGTTTTATTTCGTGCGCAGATAATTGGTTAAAAAAATAAAAAAAAATTAAGGTAAATAAATAAATAATTTGTTTGAGTATCATATTAAAAATCAAAATTTTTTTAATTTATTTGAATAATTACATTATATTCTAATATCCAAGCAAAGAATTTTATCCAGATATTATAATATTTTACTTAGATATTTTATCCCTTCTAATTTGAAAATCAGCCATTAAGATATAATCGAACAATATCAAATTAAAAAATGAATACAGTATCTGTAGTTATACCCACTTATAATAGAATTAATTCCATTTCCAGGGCTATTGACTCTGTTCTTAAACAAACACACCCCGTTAATCAAATCATAGTTGTAGATAACAACTCAACAGATAATACTTCTGAAATATTAAAGAATAAATATTCTAAAATTGAAATTTTAGTTGAACAGAAACAAGGAGTAAGCTTTGCAAGAAATAAAGGTATAAAGTATTCAAATTGTGATTGGGTAGCACTCCTAGATTCTGATGATTCTTGGAAACCACAAAAAATTGAAAAACAGCTATCTTTATATGAAAAATCTAAAAAAAAATTAAGAGTTATTCATACTGATGAAATTTGGTATAAAAATAACAAATTATTTAATCAAAAAAAAATACATAAAAAATCAGGTGGAGATATTTTTGAGAAATGTCTAGATTTATGTTGTATTTCACCAAGCAGTGCCTTGTTAAGAAATGATCTCTTCAAAGATATTGGATATTTTGATGAATCATTTCCTGCTTGCGAAGATTATGATTTTTGGTTGCGCGTTACATCTAGAGAAAAAGTCCTATTTCTAGACGAGCCATTAACTATAAAATATGGTGGACATGACGATCAACTTTCAAAAAAATATTGGGGCATGGATAGATTTAGAGTTAAAGCTTTAGAGATATTGATATTAAATCATGAGTTGAACTCTAAGCAAAAAAAAGTTGCTCTTAAATCTCTAATTAGCAGGTTAGAAATAATTGTTAATGGAGCAAAAAAAAGAAATAATCAAAATATAGAAAAAATTTTCCAAAAAAAAATAAATGACTGGAAGTTGTATATAATGGCAAATAAATAAATTGAGGTTTTTAAATGAATAATGGGTGCATATGTTGGGTTATAGCTTTAGCATCAGAGGCAAAATCCTTAATTAAAGATTTTAAAATGTATCTAATGCCAGGTGATACTTTGTTTCCAATTTATAAAAATAAAAATGAAAATGAGTGGTTAGTCATTACTGGGGTTGGTCAGTTAAATGTAGCTTCAGGAGTTTCATATCTATATTCTCTCTGCCCATATTCCAAAACGTCATTTTGGATAAATTTTGGTATTGCTGGTGCAGGAAAAAATGTGGGTGATATTGGAGAACCCTTTTTAATTAATGAATTAAGGCATCATGACTTTAAAAAAATTTATTATCCATTTATTTTACCAAATCTTAAATTGAAAAATGCAATGTTAAAAACATATAATAAACCGCAAAATAATTACAAAAGGTCTTTTTTGTTCGATATGGAGGGATGGGCTTTTTATAACATAGTACAAAAAAAGATAACAAGGGAGCTTATTGCTGTCGTTAAAATTATTTCAGATAATTCCCCTGAAACAATACTTTCCATCAATAAAAACTTTTTAAATAAATTCATTAAAGATAAAATTGAATATTTGATGCCCTTAAGAGATTTTGGTTTTAGTTTATCAAATCTAGAAACAGAGAGAAAAAAAGAACATTTTTTATTTGTTGATATAACAGAAAAATTTCATTTTACCTTTTCACAAAGTCAACAATTAAAGAATTTTTTAATAAGGTGGGATGTTAATTTTCCTAAAAGACCTTTATTCTCTGAAATTAAGGATTTAAATGATGCAAAGTCTATATTGGATTATATAGAGTCCTCTCTTAAAAACCATAAATTGAAATGGGAATGAACTTTGATTAATCAAATTTATATAGAAAATGAAATAAAATATCATCCAAGAGTTCAGAGCATATTAAAGAAATTTAAAAGAAAAACTCCAATATATATTGATAAATATGCTTCGGTTTTTAATAAAAAAAATCAAAATTTTCGTATCCAAAAAAAATACCCAAGCCTCATATTAGCCAAAAAAAAATCAGGTTATGTTTTAAAAACACCCCCTGATTTTGGAATTGGAAATTCAAATAACTTTTATTTCTCTCATATGTATAATTGTCTTTATGATTGTGAGTACTGTTTTCTTCAAGGAATGTACTCTTCAGCTGACTATATTTTATTTGTAAATTATGAGGATTTTGAGGATGGAATAAAAGAAAAGATTAATTTTCTTAAAAATGAGAAAGTTACTTTTTTCTCTGGTTATGATTGTGATTCTTTAGCATTTGAAAAAATTTCAGGATTTGTAAGCTATTTTTTACCTTTTTTTAAAAAATTTTCAAATGTGGAAATTGAGCTGAGAACAAAAAGTACTCAAATGGACCCGCTTTTAAAATTGGAACCAGTTTCTAATTGCATAGTTGCTTTTAGCTTATTACCAACTGAAATAGCTGACAAAACAGATCATAAAGCACCAACAATAAAAAAAAGAATAAATAAAATTTCTGAATTGGCTTCAATGGGTTGGAAAATTGGTCTTAGATTTGACCCATTAATCCACGGTGAAAATTGGAAAAATATTTATAAAGAATTGTTTGCTGATGTTTTTAAAAACATTGATAAAAAAGCTATACATTCAATTACTCTTGGTCCTCTTAGATTTCCTAAGGCTATGTTTAAAAAAATATTAGGTATGAATCCAAATTCAAAATTATTGTCAGATGTGTTAGTTCTTAGAGGAAACAAAATTTCATATACAAATGAAATCGAACTAGAAATGCAAAGTTTTTGTATTGATTTATTAAAAAAATATAGTCCAGAAACATTATTTTTTAGTTGCAAAGGTAACTTTTGAAATCAAATTATTTAACATGGTTAATATAAAAAAAATTATAGTCACAGGTAGCTCAAGTGGCATAGGAAACTCAATTACAAAAACACTTATTAAAAATAAAATAAAAGTAATTGGTATTTCTAGAAATAAAGATAAAAATGTAATTAATTCCAAATATTTCCAATCTGAAGAAATGGATCTTTCTGAATTAAAAAATATCCCAATGAAAATTGAAAAAGTTCTTGATGAGAATGAAGATGTGGAGGGACTAATATCATGTGCTGGCGTTGGAAATTTTGGGAACATAGAAAATTTTTCAGTTGATAAAATTTTAAGCTCCATACACACTAATCTACTATCTCATATCATATTAACAAAATATTTGGTTCCTTTTTTAAAAAAGAAGAATAAGGGTAATTTAATATATATAGGTTCCGAATCGGCACTAAATGGTGGAAAGAAAGGAAGTCTATATTCAGCTGCAAAATTTGGATTAAGAGGGTTTACACAAAGTATTAGAGCTGAAGTAGCCAGTAGAAATATTACCGTTACTCTCATAAATCCAGGAATGGTAAAAACTAATTTTTTTAATAATTTAGATTTTCAGCCAGGTTCAAACAAAAAAAATTCTATAATAGTATACGACATTGCAAAAATAGTTATGAGTATCCTTGAAATGAATATTAATACGAGTGTTGATGAAATAGTCATGAACCCTATTATCAAAAGTGTTATAAAAAAATAAATTAAATTTTTGTTTATTTTTATTCAAAACTAGCTTAATTTTTAAAACTTATGTATTAAATTTTTTTGATGATAATTTGGGGGATGAAGATGTTAAAAATTATAAACTTAATTCTATCAATAGTGCTATTATTTGCTTCATCAGCATTTGCTGATGGTCATAAATTGAAGGTTGGTATGATTACAACATTATCAGGTGGTGGATCAGGTCTTGGAATAGATGTGAGAGATGGTTTTATGCTTGCTGTAAGGGGTAGTAAAAATATAGAAGTGGTAATAGAGGATGACCAGCGTAAACCTGACATAGCAGTTCAGCTTGCTGATAAAATGATACAATCTGAAAAAGTTGATGTTTTAACTGGTATCATTTGGTCTAATTTAGCAATGGCAGTTGTTCCAGCAGCTGTAAATCAGGGCAAGTTTTATCTCTCTCCCAATGCAGGACCATCTGCGCTAGCAGGTAAGGGATGCCATGAAAATTATTTTAATGTAGCCTGGCAAAATGATAATCTCCATGAAGCTGCAGGAGGACATGCAAATTCAACTGGTTTTAAAAATACGTTCATTTTAGCTCCAAATTATCCAGCAGGTAAAGATGCATTGACTGGTTTTAAAAGATATTTTAAAGGAAATCTTGCAGGTGAAATTTATACAAAATTAGGTCAAACAGATTACGCTGTTGAAATTGCACAAATTAGGGCTTCAAACGCTGATAGTGTTTTCTTCTTTCTTCCGGGTGGTATGGGAATAGGTTTTATGAAACAATATGCACAATCCGGCATTGAAATACCAGTAGTAGGTCCAGCTTTTTCTTTTGATCAGGGGATTTTAAAAGCAGTCGGTGATGCTGCGTTAGGAGTTAAGAATACATCACAATGGTCCAAGGATTTGGATAATAAAGCAAACAAAAAATTTGTTTCTGATTTTCAAAATGAATATGGAAGGCTTCCATCCTTATATGCTTCGCAAGGATATGATACTGGTATGCTTTTAATATCTGCAATGGCCAAAGCTAATGTAAATGATATGGAAGCTTTTCGAGATGCACTAAGATCAGCTGATTTTGATTCAACAAGAGGTCAATTTCGTTTTTCAAGTAATCATCATCCTATTCAAGATATTTATGTAAGAGAAGTGATTAAAGAAGGGGATACTTTAACAAATAAAATTGTATCTGTTGGTTTACAAGATCATTCAAATGCCTATGTCGATCAGTGTTCAATGTAGCCTAGTGGTTTATTAACAAGATATTGTATTTTGAATCTTAATAAAAATGACTGCTGAGTTGTTAATTGAACAGTTTCTGAATGGATTACAATTTGGCTTCATGCTGTTTTTAATGTCAGCAGGATTAACATTAATTTTTGGAGTTATGGGCCTTATAAATTTGGCCCATGGTTCTTTGTATATGATTGGAGCCTTTTCTGCAGCAGCAACATTTGCTTTTTTTAATTCTTTTTGGCTTAGTTTACTAGCCTCATTTTCTTGTGCAGCGATTGTGGGTATAGTAGTTGAAAAAACCATAATAAGGAAACTTTATAACAGAGATCACCTAGACCAAGTTTTAGTGACTTTTGCTCTCATTTTATTTTTTTCGGAATTGGTAAGATGGATTTTTGGAGCATTTCCTTTATATCTCGATGTACCCGAACTTCTAAATGGCTCTATAGAAGTATTTAGTGGTATTTATTACTCTAAATACCGTCTTTTTATTATTTTTGTTGGGTTGATAATAGCTGTTTTTTTATTTTTTCTTATAGGAAAAACTAATTTAGGTATTCAAATTAGAGCTGGGCAACATGACCGTGAAATGATTTCTGCTTTGGGAGTAGATATTTCTAAGTTATACACATTACTTTTTGGCATTGGGGCAGCACTAGCTGGTCTTGCAGGTGCATTAATAGGAACAATTCAATCTGTTGAAGTTGGTATGGGAGAACCTATCCTTATACTTGCTTTTGTTATTATAGTAATAGGGGGAATAGGATCAATTAAAGGGGCTTTTATCGCTTCGTTATTAGTTGGTTTAGTAGATACTATAGGAAGATTTTTAATTCCCTCGGTTCTTCAGACTGTTACCAATCCTTCAGACGCTATGTCTGTAGGATCTGCAATTGGATCAATGCTCATTTATATCTTAATGGCTATTATTTTAATTTTAAAGCCTACTGGATTGTATGGAAAACAACTTTCATGATGTCAGAAAAAAATATAAGTTATATCTCATTGGTCAGTATTTTTTTAATAGCTATTTTTTCAGAATATTTTAATGAACCCTATTTAATTACTTTACTTTCAAGGATTATAATTTTTTCGATTGCTGCAATTGGTTTGAATCTGGTCTTGGGTTTTGGAAATTTGATTTCTTTTGGACATGCTGCTTTTTTTGGTCTTGGAGGATATGTATCAGGTATTTTAGCAATTCATGCTTTTAATTCTGAATTATTGATTTCGTGGCCTTTCCTATTTAATGGGAGTAATAATTCAATAATTATTTGGTTATTTACGATCCTTTTTTGTTCACTATTGGCTCTATTAGTAGGGGCTTTATCTTTGAGAACATCAGGAGTTTATTTTATTATGATAACCTTAGCGTTTGCACAAATGCTATATTATTTTGCAATAAGTTGGCCGTCCTATGGTGGCGAGGATGGATTTTCTATTTATGTTCGTTCAACTCTTTTTGGCATAAATACTATGAAAGGGTTAAATTTCTTTTTTATTTGTTTTTTTTGGTTATTAATTATTTTGTTTATAACCAGCAAAGTTGTTAATTCACCTTTTGGTTTGGCTTTGAGAGCTACCAGATTTAATTTAACAAGAGTCAGATCTGTAGGAATAAACCCCTTTAGAATACAATTGATAGCTTTTGTTTTGTCGGGAGCTATAACTGGTATCGCAGGATCTCTATATGTAGATTTGAATCGTTTTGTGAGTCCTTCTTTATTAAGTTGGCAAATGTCTGGAGAATTTATTGTATTCATATTAATTGGTGGGTTGGGGCGCATTTATGGCCCTTTAATTGGAGCAGCTTTTTTTGTTGCCTTTGAACAATTTTTTGGATCTTACACAGAACATTGGCAGATTTTTCTAGGTATAATAATTATATCAACAGTCTTATTTGCTAAAGGTGGAATTATAGGCTTTATGTTGAAATATCAAAAAAATGAATAAAATTTTAAAAATAGTAAATTTAAAAAAGAATTTTGGAGCAATTACTGCTAGCAATGATATAAATTTTTGTCTTGAAAAAGGTGAAATTCATGCTCTTATTGGACCTAATGGTGCTGGAAAATCTACTCTTATCAAGCAAATTATGGGAGAAATTAAGCAAGACTCTGGGGAGATAATATTAAGTGGAATCAATATTTCAAATTTAAAAACTGAAGATAGAATACATTTAGGCTTTGCAAGATCATTTCAAATTACAGATGTAATTTCAGACTTCACAATTTTTCAAAATGTACTACTTGCTAAAATTGGAAAAGAAAAGACATTTTATAATTTTTACTCAAGTATAGATTCTAGCGAATTTGCACTTGAACAAATAAAGTCAATTCTCTTAAAAATTGATTTATGGGATAAGAAAGAAACACCTGCATCTTTATTAAGTCATGGAGAAAGGAGACAACTTGAAATAGGGATAGCTTTAGCTTTGGACCCTAAATTAATTTTGCTAGATGAACCAATGGCAGGATTAAGTCTTGATAAGATTGAAAAGATGAAGGTTATTTTTAATCAAATTAAAAATGATGTTCCCATCTTACTTATAGAACATAACATGGATGTTGTTTTTTCTATTGCTAATCGAATTTCAGTATTAGTAAATGGTAAAATTATAGCTTCAGGTTCTTCATCAGAAATAAAATCAAATTTGGATGTCAGAAAAGCTTACTTAGGAACAGCTTGATGAATAAATCACCCATTTTAAAGTTAAATAACATTTATTCTTCTTATGGTAATGTACAAGTTTTAAATGGTGTAAATTTACAAGTCAGAAAGGGTGAAATTGTATCTTTATTGGGAAGAAATGGTATGGGTAAGTCAACAACTGTCAAATCAATTTGTGGAATTTTAAAACCTCATTTAGGCAATATTGAATTTAATAGTGTCAAAATAACAGGTATGGAATCATACAAAATTGCAAGATTGGGTGTGGGATTAGTTCCAGAGGGTAGAAGAATTTTTGCAAATTTAACTGTTAAAGAAAATTTAATTGGTTCCTCAATTAAGGGTTATTGGGATTTAGATAAAATACTTACCTTATTTCCAATTTTTAAAGAAAGGCTTTCACAACTTTCTTCTAATTTATCTGGAGGTGAACAACAAATGTTAGCTATTGGAAGAGCTCTTATGACTAATCCTTCACTACTTGTATTGGATGAGGCAACCGAAGGTTTGTCACCGGTCATTTCACAAAAGATTTGGAATGTTTTAAGAAAGGTTAGTAATGAAGGAATTTCAATTCTTATAATAGATAAAATTAGTCAAGAACTAAAAGATGTTTCTAATTATAGCTTTATCTTGGAAAGAGGAAAGAGTGTGTGGAGTGGAAAATTATCAGGAATATCTAGGGATGATAGCAAGCTCTTTTTGGGAGTTTAAAAAAAAATTTCTAAAAATATTCAAATAGAGTGGAGAAAATAGATTAAAATCGTAAAAAAAAAAATAGGTCCTTCCCCATTCATTTCTATAGAAATGCGAGGTAAAGGTGACCCAGTTATTTTTCTTCATGGTATTGGTGGAAATAAGAGGAATTGGGATGATAACTTAGAATATTTTGCTCATAAATTTCAGTTAATTACATGGGATACTAGAGGATATGGTGATAGCGAAGATTATTATGGTTCTTTTAACTTTGAAGATGTCGTAGAAGATTTGAATAAAGTTTTATTAGATCTAAAAATAGAAACAATAAATCTAGTTGGTTTATCTATGGGAGCAAGAATAGCTTGTTGGTTTTATGAAAAATATCCAAATAAGGTAAAGACTTTAGTATTGTGTGATACAAACTTTGGAAGTAGGGGTTTTTCAAAAAAAGAGAAGGAAGAATTTGTTGCTTTAAGAACCAAGCCTTTTGAGCAAGCAATTAGAATTGAGCAGTTTTCTCCAATGATTGCAAAATCTCTAATTGGAGATTCTAATAACAAAAATGCACTAAATAAATTAATTTCATCCTTAAATCTTCTTAGAAAAGAAAGTTATATTAAAACAGTAAAGTCATTTATTTCAGAAGATTGGCTTAATAATTTTTCAAAAATTGAAGTTCCTTGCCTAGTTATGGTAGGAGAATTAGA
>CACOBR010000008.1 GCA_902625475.1 uncultured Alphaproteobacteria bacterium | reverse complement strand
TCCTCTAAAGTTCTACCGCAACCAACGCATTGTTGAGTATTTTGATCAATAGTACATATACCTATACAAGGACTTACAAATAAATTTTCATTCATAATTTTTTAGATTTTACTACTTTTTTCTTTCAAACAATACATACCTGAAAAAAGTACTAAAAAACCTCCGATAATATATGATAAGTAAAACTGTTCATTAAAAAATATTAAAATCCAAATTAAAGACAATATAGGTGTAAAGAAAACAAATACAGCAGAGCTTGTAACTGATATCGATTTTAAGGCTTTTATCCAGAAAATATAAGATATTCCATTAATTAATAAACCATTAGCTATGATAGGAACTATTTCTTTAGCTGATGGAAACTGGAAGGTAGAGAAAAATATGATAGCAAAACCAGAAGTTATAGTGCCTCCTAAAAAAATGATAAATGTAAAGTGGAATAATTCAACTTTTGATTTCTTACTTAGTACTGAAAATAAAGCAAAACAAAAAGCACCTAACAAAACAAGAAGACTTATACTTGTTCCAGAAAAATTAATTTCTTTAAAATCCCCTTTTACAACTATTGCAACAATCCCAAAAAAACCAAAAAGAACTGCAATGAGTTTTGAAATTCTTAATTTTTCTTTAAATAACAAGGAACTTAATATAATCATCTGTAATGGCCAAGTATATTGGATAATAAGTACTTCAATACTGTTTCCATTGTAGTACCCATAGTATAAAAATAAGTAATATAATGCACAACCTAATGATCCTAAAATTAAATTATATAAATAGTCTTTAATAGATATAGAATTGGTTTTCCATCCATTTGATATAAAATATAAAAGACCTAAAACAATTGTAGATATAACATTAGACCAAAAAAGTAACTGGTAAAAATTCAGTGTTATTTGACCCAGCCTTGATATTATAGGAATAAAACTCCATACTAAAACACAAAAAAAAGCATAAAAGTATCCCATATCTATTTTTACTCAAAAAATGATTTAAATAGTTTATTATTATCTATCAAAAGTTTCGTCAAAAAGTTTGTACATATTTTGGTGGGTTAATTTTACAGGATTTCCATTACAAGATGGATCTCTTAGGGATTTACTTACCAGAAGGTCTATAATATCTCTTTTGACACCTAATTCTATTAAATTTTTTGGAATATTAAGATCTTGATTAAGTTTTTCTACAAACTTATAAAAACCATTAAATCCGCCTTTTATTCCTAAATAGGCAGAAGCGTTATCAAAGAGTTCTGATACAATATTACAATTTAATCTTAAAACTGGCAACATACAAACAGCATTAGTAGTTCCATGATGACTATTTGCTAATGCACCAATGGAATGACTCATTGCATGAATAGCACCTAAACCTTTTTGAAAAGCAGTTGCTCCCATTAATGCAGCACACATCATGTTTGATCTTGACGTTAAATCATAAGGATTTTCATAAGCTTTTAACAAATTATCAACAACTAACCTCATACCCTCTAGAGCAATACCTTGAGCCATGGGATGATAATGGGGACTGCAAAAGGCTTCTACACTGTGCGCAAAAGCATCTAAACCAGTACCAGCAGTTATATTTGCTGGCATACTTACTGTTAGTTCAGGATCACATATAACTTTACTAGGAAGTACTTTTGGGTGAAAAATTATTTTTTTTTCTTGTTTGCTCAAATTTGTTATAACACTGGCACGACCAACCTCAGAACCAGTTCCTGCTGTTGTTGGAATTGCAATTATAGGATATATGCTATTAGAATTAGCTTTTTTCCAATTATTACCAATATCTTCAAATTCCCATAAAGACAAAATTTGTCTGGCCATAAAGGCGACCATTTTACCAACATCTAATGCAGATCCTCCACCAAAAGTAATAACACTATCATGTTGATTAGATTTAAAAAATTCAATTGCGTAATCTAATTCAAGATCTGTAGGATTACCACTTATATTGTGAAAGATGTCAAATTTAATTTTTGATTTCTTTAGTAAATCACATATTTTAAATCTGATTTCTGTTTCACTAATGTCCTTATCTGTTACTAGAAGTGGGTTCTTTAAGTTTAATTCCTTGCATGAATCAACTAGTTTATTAATTTCACCGCACCCAAATTTAATATCGGTAGGAAATGACCAATTCCCAAACATATCTGTAGCTCTAAAACTCATTATTTACCCCCAAATCAAATATTATCAGAATTTTTTTTGAAATAACATTAAATTTAGAGTTATAAGAAAAGAAGCCCCATAAAATTAATGAGGCTTCTAATGGCAAGTTGGAGGAAAGCAGACATACCTTTTACAAACAGGGCTGAGCTTTCAACCATAAGTTTTATTGCAAATTTAGTACCACTATTATGACTTTTGAAAAAATGAGGATAAAATGTTTAATAAGGAATTATCTATAGATGAGTTAAAAAAGCTTCAATGGAAAATCATGCAGGATGTTTCTGCATCAGCTTTAATTCCTCTAATGCGAATTGGAGATGAACTCGGTCTTTTCAATGTTTTAGGTAGAAAAGGACCCTGTACAGAAAGTGATTTCTCTAATTATGCAAAAATTGACCAAAGATATGCTAGAGAATGGTTGCTCGCTATGTGTGCAGCTGGTTATGTGTCTCATACTGATCGAGTCTCCAAATTTTATCTGTCTGAAGAACAAAAATCTGTATTCGCATTTGAGGAAAGTTCTGCTTTTATGCTTGGAGCATATGATATTTTAAGTGGAAATATTCATAATATTGATAATGTAAGAGAGGCATTTAAGACTGGAAAAGGTGTAAATTATAGTGATTCCCACCCTTGCATTTTTTCTGGAACTGCAAGATTTTTTAGACCCTCATATTCAGCAAATTTACTTGAAAAATGGATTCCTGCAATTCCAAGTGTAGAAAAAAAATTACAAGATGGTTGTAATTTTGCTGATATTGGTTGCGGATTTGGAGTTTCCTCTTTGATGATCGCCAATGCTTTTCAACATTCAAAAATTTATGGTTTTGATATTCACAGACCCTCAATAGAAAATGCTAATAAAGAAGCTAAGCAAATGAAAATTAATAATGCTATTTTTAAAGTAGCAGATGCAGAAAATTATGATGGAGAATTTGATATAATTACTTTTTTTGACTGTTTGCACGATATGGGGGATCCTTTGGGTGCATCAAAATACGCATTCAACCATTTGAAGGATGATGGAACTTTGATATTAATTGAACCTTCAGCAGCAGATTACCCAGAAGAAAATTTTAATACCATTGGACAGATGTATTATGCATTTTCAACTATGGGTTGTGTTCCAACCTCTAAATCACAAAAAAAAGGATTAGCACTAGGTGCTCAAGCTGGACCAACTAAACTTTTTAAAATTTTAAAAAATGCTGGATTTAAAACTACAAAAATAGTTAAAAAGAATGCAACTAATATGGTTATTATAGCTGAAAAATAATTTTTTATTATACATAAAAAGAAAACTTTGTATGTTGCTCATAAGTAGATCCTGGAATTAATATACTACTACTTGGAAAATTTCGATTAGGTGAATCTGGCCAATACTGTGGTTCCAGGGCAATTCCAGAATATGGTACAAGAGATTGACCATTAGTTAATTCATAATGACCAGATAAATTGCTTCCGTTGTAAACTTGCAAACCAACTTCGGTTGTCTCTAGTTTCATTTTTATACCACTTTTTTTACTTTTTAGAAAAGCAACAGTTCTTATATTTTTCTTTTTAGAAGAGAGACAAAAATTATGATCTAAATTAATTGTATTGTTTATTTTTTTAAATTTTTGAAAATTAAATTTCCTCTTTTTTTTAATTTTAATTTTTTTAGTTGGTATTAAATCCTTATCTCTGCCAAGAAAATATTTACTTTTAATTTTAAGAAAATGTTCTTCCGTAGTTTCAGAAGCATCTAGATTAAAATAATAATGATTAGAGAAGCTACATGGAGTGGCTTGATCAGTAGTTGCAAAAAACCTGACATCCAAAATACCTTTTTTTTGAATTGTGATATATTGGTAAACATTTAAATTCCCAGGAAATCCCATGTGACCTTTTGGTAAAAATAGAGATAAACAAACAAAATTTTTCCCATAATCAAAAATTTCACAATTTTGAGCGCCTGATCCTAAGTTGCCACCGTGAAGAGTGTGTTTATTCAGGTCATTTTTATTTAAATGAAAAGTTTTATCTCCTAAGTTAAATTGAGCATCTTTTATTCTATTTGAAAATCTGCCAACAGTACAACCTAGGTAATTCTTATCAAAAAAATAATCTTTATAATTTTGATATCCTAAAATTAATGACTGATCAGAATTCCTAATTCTTAATTTTTGTAAGGTAGCACCATAAGTCAGAATAGTGGCTTCCAAAATTCCTTTTTTGATATAAATTTTTTTAACTTTATCGCCAGAAGGTGAATTACCACAGTTTACAATCATTATTGTAATCTCTCACATCTTTAATTGTATTTTATTTTTCTTTCAATATTTCCTGATGAACTTCAATAACGTTTCCTTCGGGGTCATGAAAAAAAATCTGATACCATTCTTTAGAGAAAGCATTTCCATAATCAGCATATTGAATATTATTTTTTTTCAAAATCAGTTTTATTTTTTCAATATTTTCAGTTCTAAATGCTATATGACCTCTTTCAACAGGATTTAAAAATTGTTTATTTTGTGCAGCAACATTTAAATCTTTTTCAGCAAGATGCATTTGAATATTACCATCACTCACAAATTTTATTTTTCCTGAATAACCTTTTTGATCAGAAGATTGTGTTCTTAAAAAATTGTCAGGTGATAAAGATTCTAAACCTAAAATATTATTATAAAAATCATTTAATTCATCTAAGTTTTTCGAAACCAAATTAATATGATGAAACTTTAAGTCCATAGCAAAATCCCTAAACTTTTACTAGGTAAATCTTAGTAATGCTCCTTTTGCAATAAAAAAATAAAAAATTTTCATTTTACTTGAAAATTTTATTAATAAATGTAAGAGAATTAAATATTATTGATTATAACTTATAAAACACAGGAATCTTTTTTTAAAATGAAAAAAATTTTAATATCGACATTATTTATATTTGTTTTAACTGCTTGTCAGACAAAATATCTTACACCAGAAGGCGAAAGATTAGCTAAAAATGTTGCTGCTGGATGTGTATTTGGTGAGATATTTTTTGAAGACTGTAAAGCAGGTGCAGCAGTTACAGGAGCAGCAACCATTATTGATGGGCAAAACTAAAATTTTTCCTAAATGTTGAAATTATAACCTTATCATCATTTGTTTTTTGGTTTTTTTTCTTCCCATAAATTTTAACTCTATGATTAATTAGATTTAAAATTTTAGAGCCTAAAACTTTAAACTGTTTTTTAAACCCACTTTTCACATATATATCTTGATGAATACTGATAACAAATAATCCACCGGGTTTAACAATTCTTAATAACTCATTTAAAACGCTTGACCCAAGATGTCCGTGTGTAAATGTTCCAGAGCTTAAGACGGCACCATACGTATTACTTGCTATTTCGAGTTTATGATTCAAGTCAGCATTTATAATTTTTGTGTAACAACCCTTTTTTCTTGCTTGATCTAACATTTCTTTTGAAAAATCTACTGCGTGAATATTAAGTTTTGCATAATTATTAAGATATTCTCCTATTAAACCAGTACCAGCTCCAACATCTAGAATCGGATTATCATTTTGTTTTGAATATTTTAAAAAATATTTAACTACTTTTTGGGGTGACTTATAATTATTTCTAACTGCAAAATCTTTATCATAGTCCTTAGACCAATACTTATATAAATTAATAGTATCTTCTCTAGAACTAAGTGTATAAGCATCTTTTAATTTTTTACTCATATTTGATTATAAATGACAATAAATCCATGTAAAACTAATTAAAAATTAATAATATCTATTTATGATTAATTATAATATTATAATTAATTATTTTAATAAAAATAAAAATCTAAAATGCATTTTGACAATAATAAAATAACAGATATTGCAAAAAATGTAATTGAAATAGAATCTAATGCTCTTTCAGTTTTATCAAAAAACTTACCAAACTGTTTTGAATTATTTATAAATAAAGTGTACGAATGTACTGGTAGAATTGTCATATCTGGAATTGGAAAATCAGGCCATATTGCAAAAAAAATTTCAGCAACTTTAGCCAGTACTGGAACACCATCTTATTTTATTCATGCAACAGAAGCTAGTCATGGTGATTTAGGAATGATACTCGAAAATGATATATGTATCTTAATATCAAATTCTGGAGAAACATTAGAATTGAAAGATATGTTAAACCACCTAAAAAGGTTTGCTATTCCTTTTGCAACAATTTCGTCAAATCCTAAGAGTACACTAATGGAATCAGCCGATTTTCCTCTTTGTCTTCCATCTCAACCAGAGGTATGCCCGATTGGAATGGCTCCTACTACTTCGACAACTATGATGCTGGCACTTGGCGATGCTATTTCAGTAAGCCTAATGCATAAAAGAAAGTTTGATATTAATCAATTTAAGGTTTTTCATCCTGGTGGGAAACTGGGTGCTCAAATGCTAAAAATTAAAGATTTTATGCATGTTAAAGATAAGATACCTTCAGTTGATCCTGAAATGTCCATGCAGGAAACATTATTAAATATGACATCTAAAGGTTTTGGATATGCCGTTGTGGTAAAAGAAAAAAAACTCAAAGGGGTAATATCAGATGGTGATATAAGAAGGCACATTAACCAACTATTTGAAAAGAAAGCTGGTGAAATTGCTACTCTAAACCCGATTACAGTTACAGACGATATATTTGTTTCCGAGGCAATTAAGATAATGAATGACCATAAAATCGGTGTCCTCGTAGTCATAAATAATGACAATGAACCCATTGGTATCACACATATACAAGATTTACTAAAGGCTGGAGCGATTTAGATATATTTTAAAATAGAGCCAGCAATACAATTGCATTACTGGCTCAGAAGGGAGAATGGATGTAAAGGTATGATTATGTGAAACCTTCATCTTCTTCTCAAAAATTAATTAGCAATATTTATGCCAGGTATAAAATTAAAGTTTTTAATTCTTTAAAAAAAGATAAATCTTTTATTAGTAAAAATTACAAAAAAAAAAGCTCTCTAAAAAGAAAGCTTTTCCTCCAACTTTGCTAAATACTTTAACGACTATACAAAATAAATATTAGTTTTTTTGTTATTTATTCTTTAAATTTTCAGTTAATGGAACTGAAGAGGATAAACAAGCATAGCCTAGACCTTTATGAGCAGCTGGATTTCTACCTGAAAATCTATGATCCATAGGTTCTGAATGCGGTTGAAAGCGAGTGTCACATGATAATCTTATTTTCCCAGTTGTTGTGTTATTATCAAAAGAACCATGAACAGTAAACATTCCAAAAATTAAACAATCCCCCTCATCAAAACTACTAGTTAAAAAGCAAGATTTTTTTCTTTTTACTAAATCAAAAGTATTTTCCAAAATGTGCCCTGGAACTTTAGGATTAAGGTCAATGTCGTGATTCAAGAAATTTTCTTTAATATCATTCCATCCATGTGAATTTTTCAAAATAAATAATGTACCCTCATTTTTATTAATATGATCCAATGGTGTCCAACAGGTTAAAAGTTTATCTGTTCCCCTATTCATGTAAGGATGATCTAAATGGAGAGGGCTAGCTTTTCCCTTTATAACTGTACGTAGCCATGCAAATGAAAAATGATCTACTTTTTGTTGAAAAATTTTTTCAAAAACTTTAATTATTTCTTTTCCATGTATTACTTTTCTAAGTTCTTCTGATTCACTTATTTCTTGCCAAAATTTACCTAAATCAAAAGTTGTTGGATAAAATTCTCTTCTTTTAGAAATACCCGAAAAAATACCATTTTGGTAAGGTTCTTTTAATTCACCTACTTTGTACAACTTTTTTAAAATTGTTTTCCTTGCATTTTGGATATCATTTTTTCTATAGACCTTACGTATAAATACATAACCATCTCTTAAAAGATTTTTGGACAAATTATCTGAGATTTCACTCTCAGTTAATTCTTGAATAAGGGAATTTGAGACATATTTCCCATTAATTGAATGGTTCTTATTTAAGCTAATCAATAGTTAAACTCTTTTTTTCAATGTTCTTTTTTAAATTAATATTTTATATTTTTTTCGATCCAAACACTAGGTAAAGTAGTATTAAACGATTTATCAAACCATAATTTTTTTGAGTTTTGTTTACCTAATAGACTATTAGTTTTGATAAACAATTTTTTATTTAATGATGATAAACTAATCTTATCTAAGAGATCATAGCTCTTTGACAAAGGTTTACTATTTTTAGTTATTATCAATACCTTTGTTTCAGTTTCTGAAATCTTTCCATTGGGTATAATATCTACCTTCTCAGCAATTTTTACTAGTTTTTTCTTTTTACAATTATCTTTAGAAAAAGTATTAAGACTAGCGGTATTAAATTTATTCATAGTTAAAGAAGCTAACATTTTATAACTAAATTTAATTTGTAATCCATTCTTTGGGTGTTGGATATTACAAATGTTTAAATATTGAGGATTAATAAATATTTTTATATTGTGAATTGATTTAGCTTTTATTTTATATTTGTCCCTTAAATATATTAAAGCTTCTATTGCTGAATGAGTTCCATGACAACATGCATGAAATTTAAACTTAAGATCATTTATATTAAAAACATAGCCTAAATTGGAAAATGCTTTATCAATAAAGTTAGCTGAATAAACCATACCGTAGCTATTTTTATCATCAAATATTTGATTATTTGATTTAATTCCCTTTTGCGCCAAATATGCTGCCTCTAGCCCCCTACTAGAGGCAAAACCAACTTGCAGCGGTTTTGCCATAGAACCAAAATGAGCCTTTAGACCACTTGAACTTGATGACGCAATTCCAATAGCATGCATAATTTTCTTTTTTGATAATCCCAAAATACGTGCTACGGCTACTGTTGATCCAAAAATACCTGCTGTAGCGGTTATATGAAATCCTTTATGATAATGCTTCCTTCCTAACCAAATTCCTATTCTAATTGCCATTTCTACACCTACTAATACACCTTCTCTGAATAGTCTGGCACTACTTTTCTCTTTATCAGATGCAGCTAGTGCTGCTGATATGACGACTGAGGTTGTATGACCTAAAGATCCAAAATGTGTGTCATCATAATCTAAGGCATGACCCGCTACTGCATTCACAGTTGCTGCTGATTTAGCAGGTAAACGATCTGATAGTCCTAATATCAACGACTCTTTTTTTCCTCCATTATTTTTCTCTAATTCACTTATAATTTTAAAAACAGTCTCATTTTTACCTGCTAATGTTACTGATATCCAATCTAATATTAATAACCTTAAAAATTTTTTTGTTTTTTTTGGTATAGTATCTAGATCTTGTGAACTAGCAAATTTTGCTATTTTTTCAACTATATACTTTTGTTTTCTCAACTTTTACTCCTAAATCACGCTAGTTGAAATTAGAAAATCTCAGTATAAAAATATAACTCTTTATTATTATAACTTCATTCTTTTTCCTCACTACTTTTTTTATATTTTTTTTATTATGAAAAATATTGAGTTTTAATCTTGTTTTTTTGAATAATGTACATTATTCTAAATAATTCAATAAAAGGAGTTAATATTGGGAAGAGGCGGAATAAGAAGAGGAGCAGGCAGACCTAAAGGACAAGGGAAATATAACGAACCCACTAAGCCTATCAGAATACCTGAAAGTATGATTTCCGATGTCATGAAATATTTATCGATTAAAGGGTATAAATTACCATTATATGCTTCAACAGTACAAGCAGGGTTCCCATCTCCAGCAGATGATTATATTGAGCAACAACTTGATTTAAATCAACACCTGATTAAACACCCAACAGCAACTTTTTTTGTTCGTGCGGCTGGAAATTCTATGGTAGGAGCAGGCATTCACTCTGGCGACATATTAATTGTTGATAGAAGTTTGAATCCAAAATCAGGGAAAATCGTAATTGCTGCAATAGATGGGCAACTAACAGTAAAAAGGCTATCTAAAACATCAAAAGGATTATACTTAAAAGCAGAAAATGATCAGTATCAAGCAATAAAAATCAATGATGCTAGTGATGTAGTTATCTGGGGTGTAGTAACTAGTGTAATCCATAAGGTTTGAAATCTGATGTCTGTAATATTTTCATTAGTTGACTGTAATAATTTTTATGCTTCATGTGAAAGGATCTTTAATCCAAGCTTAGACAATAAACCAATAGTAGTTTTATCAAATAATGATGGTTGTATCATTGCACGCTCAAATGAAGCAAAAAGTCTCGGGATATCTATGGGTGCACCTTATCATGAAAACGAAAGTCTAATTAAAAAAAATAAGGTTTTAGTATTTTCGTCAAATTATCAATTATACGGAGATATCTCTAGAAGGGTAATGAGTAGCCTTGCTATGTTTACACCAGAAATGGAAGTATATTCAATTGATGAAGCATTTTTAAGATTAGATAAATTTTACGGGCAAGACCCCTACTCTTTGGCTTCAGATATACGATTAAAAATTCTTAAATGGACAGGAATACCAACATCACATGGACTAGCACCAACAAAAACATTAGCCAAAGTTGCAAATAAAATCGCAAAAAAAAAAAATGGCCAAAATGTATTTGATCTTACTAATATTGATATCCAAACTAAAACTTTAGCAAAATTACCAGTAGAAGATATTTGGGGTATATCTCGTGGTTGGAGTAAAAGGTTACATAATATTGGGATACAAAATGCTTTGCAATTAAGAGAGTGTGATCCCAGTTTTATACGCAATCATTTAAGTGTAATAGGAGAAAGAATTGTATATGAACTTCGTGGGGTTTCTTGCATTGGCTTAGAGAAAGTCATGCCAAAAAAAAATATTTTATCTTCAAAATCGTTTGGAAAATTAGTAACTGAATTAGAAGAAGTGGAAGAAGCTTTAGCTAATTATGCTTTTCGTGCTTGCCAAAAATTAAGAAATCAAAATAGTAAAACTCAAGGCATTTATATTTTCTTAAAAACTAATAAATATAGAAAGAATGATCTCCAATATAGTAATTCAGCAACAAAAGAGTTCTCTCATCCTACATCAAATACAAGTTTAATTATAAAAACTGCAAAATTATTACTGCGAGAAATTTATCAGAAAGGATTTAAATATCAAAAATGCGGTATAATGCTTATAAACCTTATTCCTTCTAGTTATCTGCAAAATCACCTATTTGAACAAGCACCTAATCAGAAAAAGGAATACTTATCAAAAATAATTGATGAAATTAACCACCGTACAGGAAATGAAAGTATTTTTTTTGCATCTCAAGGTATAAAAAGAAGTTGGAAGATGCGTTGTGATAAAAGATCTCAGCGTTATACTACGCAATGGGAAGAACTAGCAAAGGCGTATTAAATGAAGAGTTAAAAACAGTTGCTAAAATAGAGACTAACCAAAAATAATTAATCAGTTTTCAACTCTTCTAATTCTAACCATCTCAACTCATACTTCTCTAACTCAGATCTGGCAATAGCAAGATTTTCAGAGGCTAAAAGGAATCCATCGGGATCATTTAAATAAAAATCTGGGTCTGACAATTGCTTGGAAAGAATATTAATTTCTTTTTCTATATTATCAATTTTTGATGGAAGGTTTTTTAATTCAAATTCTAATTTATAAGAAAGTTTCTTTTTATTTTTAAAATCAAAATCTATTTCAGGTATCTTTTTGGATAATGGCCTACGTACTATTTCAGATTTATTAAAAGATACTTGTTTATTGACTTTTTGATTATAGGTCAAATAGTCAGTATATCCGCCTACATATTGTTGAATATTTCCATCACCTTCAAAAGCTAAAATTTTAGTAACTGTTTGATCAAGGAAATCTCTATCATGTGAAACTAACAACAGTGTTCCTTCATAATTAATAAGAATTTCTTCCAACATATCCAAAGTTTCCATATCAAGATCATTAGTTGGTTCATCCAAAATAAGACATGATTTTGGAAAAGCTAATATTTTTGCAATCTTTAATCTGTTTTTTTGACCCCCAGATAGGGAGGACACTTTATCTAAAATGACTTTTGAATCAAACATAAAATCCTTAAGGTAACCATATATGTGGCGCATTTTACCTCGAACATTTATATAATCACCACCATTTGGAGCCAAAATATCTTTTAAAGTACTATTTTCATTTAAATCACTTCTATTTTGATCGAAATAGGAACAATCAAAATCTTTTTTAAGTTTTATTGATCCCATATCAACTTTCAATTCTTTTAAGAGCAGTTTTAAAAATGTAGTTTTACCAGATCCATTCCTACCAATAATACCGATGCGGTCTCCTTTTTTTATTCTTAAATTGAACCCATTAAGAATTTTATGTTTAACTTTATTAGTTTCAAACTCTTTGTGAACATTATAAAATTCAGCAATAATTTTTGATTGATTTTCAAAATCTTTTATAGGCTCAATATTAATTTTTTTTGTACTATGCCTAAAAGAGCTTTCGTCTTTTTTAAGCTTATCCCTCATTTCTTTAACTTGATTCAGCCGTCTAATATTTCTTTTTACGCGTGCTTTTACACCTCTAGATGCCCACTCAACTTCTTGAGCTAATATTTGTTTTCTTTTAGCAAGTTCTCTAGCTTCTTGGTCTAGAAGCATTGAAGACCATTCATTAAAAAACTTAAAACCTTTTGAACATACTCTCAAATTTCCACGATCGATCCAAAATATTTGATTTGAAATATTTTCAAGAAATCTTTTATCATGCGATATACATACTAATGATCCTCTATACCCATTAAGATAATTTTCGAGCCAACTTATAGCATTAAGATCTAAATGATTTGTTGGTTCGTCTAATAATAATATATCAGGCTCTTCTACTAAAGCCCTTGCTAGTCCTGCTCTCCGTATTTGTCCACCAGAGAGCATATTCATATTTAAACTAACATTTAATTGTAAAGAATCTGCAATTATGTCAACCTTATATTTAAATAATTCTCTTTCATCACCAGAAATATTTTCAAAAATAAAATCAAATACTGTTTGATTTTCTTGATAATTAATTTCCTGTCCCAAATAACCTATAGAAATACCTGGTTCGACCCATTGCTCTCCTTCATCTAGAGACTTAATCCCATAAATAATTTTCATTATGGTGGACTTACCAGCCCCATTTTTCCCAATTAAAGCCGTTCTTAATCCTTGATGAATATTTAAATCTAAATTCTCAAAAATTGGCTTCTCTTTATAGATGACCATTGCATCTCTGATTGAAAGCAGTAGCTGATGCGACATTATTTACCTTATTTAAATTCTTGATATTTCATATTTTTTGTATATTCCATCAATAACTATAAAGATTATAAAACTAAATAACCAACATAGACAATCAATGTCAAATCAAACAATGAATATCTACGAAAAAGCAATAAAACAGAGTAAATTCTATATTAAAAAAAATATACTTAAGTATAATTCACTAAGAAATTATGACTTTGGAGCTAATCAAAGGGATAACGTTTCGTGCCTTTCGTCATTTTTTTGTCATAGAGTTCTTCTTGAATATAATATAATTAACGAAATCCTTAAAATACATTCCTATTCAAAAGTTGAAAAATATATACAAGAAATATTTTGGAGGGTTTATTGGAAAGGTTGGTTGGAAATCCGGCCTGAGGTATGGGATAATTTTCTTTTAGATTTAAATGAAATTAAATATAATAAACTTGCATATGAAGATGCAATTAACGCAAGAACAAATATATCATGTTTTAATGATTGGGTTTTGGAAATAAAAAGAGAAAACTATCTTCATAATCACACTAGAATGTGGTTTGCAAGTATATGGATATTCACACTTAATCTTCCTTGGCAATTAGGTGCAAAGTTTTTTTTAAAATATTTAAAAGATGGAGATGCAGCTTCCAATACGCTTAGTTGGAAATGGGTGGCTGGTTTACAAACCAAGGGAAAGCACTACTTAGCAAACTCACAAAATATAGCAAAATATACTAACAACAGATATACAGAAACTAAACTTAATCAAACAGCTGTTGCAAAAAATGAAATTTTCATACCTTCAATAAGAAAAATACCAGAATATCAAAATAATAAACTATACTCAAATATCATAATACTGGACACAGACCTTTTTATTCATGATCGTTTAGATTTATTAAATAAATATAATAATGTGTATATTGTTTTTTTAAAAAATGATGATCGTAATATAAAATTAAGTAATAATGTAATAAATTTTAAAAAAGAGTTATTAAAAGACATAATTTACTATTTACCAAATTCTAAGTTAATAGATAGTACTAATTTTAAAAATGCAGTCAGCAACCTTGAGGGTATTGATATAATTTATCCAAATATAGGAGAAAATTTGGATTTTATTTCAAAAAAATGTGTGGAATTGAAATTAAAAACTAATTTTCTTTATAGAGAACTTGATTTATTCTCTTGGCAGTTTTGCGAAAAAGGTTTTTTTAAATTTAAACAAAAAATTCCGAACATATTAAAGCATATAAAAACCCTAGATTTATAGAATTTTTTGAACAACTATCTTACCTGAATTGTAAGCATCTTCAATTGTTGGTCCTAAAGTCCAATCACCCGCTATGCCTAAATTTTTTTCTTTATTCACGATAGATGCATTAGCAGGCAACTTTTTAGTTACTTGAGAATACCTCCATTTATGACAGTAAGTACTGACGATATTATTTATTTTAAAAATATTAAATTTTTTTGATATTGTTGATAGACAATGGTTTATTATTTCATCATTAGTCTTATTAAAATGAAACTGACTCCATTTATCAGACATTCGAATAACTAGAGAACTGTTTTTTAAATACTTATTATTATGATTCTCATTTAATAATGAACAGATACCACCAGTTTCATCATAAAAATAAGAATTTAATGGTAAATCAAATGATTGATTAAAACCAAGAAGGACAGTTATACATTGAGAAAAATTAGCCCTATTTATGTACTTTAACATTGCGGGTGATACATCTTTTATTAGGTCAGCTGTTTGAGGGGCAGGAGCAGTTACAATTATTTTTTTTGATTTATATATTCTATTATTGTCACATTTAATTTGATAATAGTTTACTTGTTTTTTTATATGTAAAACTTTTGTTTTTTGATTTATGTTTATCTTATTTAAATGTTCATTAAATAATGACCTCATATTTGGATTAACCAAAAGGACTGAATTATTAGTTTTTTTATAAGAGGAAACTTTAAAAGGAACAACTCTATCAATTTTATTAATAAAATTTGAAAATCCTAAATTTAACCTTTTACTACTTTTATTAATGTAAGGAGCACCGTGATTGAAACAAAAACTGTTGATTTTTTTTGAACAAATTCTTCCTCCCGAATGATATCCTTTATCAATAATCAATACATTTTTAAAATACTTTTTTGCTTCCAAAGCTGCAGATAATCCTGAAATACCCGAACCAATTATTAACAAGTCAACTTCTTGTATCATTTTAATTGTAACTTAATAAATTTTTAACATAATTTTATAAATACATAATTATAAGCAGTTAAGGACATTTTATCGCATTTAAAATAAAAAAAAGAAAAACATATTTTATCGTACATCAATTTAAGGAGATTATTATGAAAACATTATCAATTGCAATTCTATCTGCAGGATTACTTAGTTCTCAAGTTTTAGCCTCAGGATGTTCAGAAATGGCTGCTTTTAATACTAAAGTCAATAACTTTTTAGAAACAGCAAATCTTTCTTCTGAAGCAAAAAATAAAATTAATGAGTTATCTTCTGACTGCAAAAACATGCATGACATGGGTATGGATGTGGCAGAGATTGATTCATGCAAAGAAGCTATGAATATGGTAAAGGTTTATTAATTCTTTTTCATTTTTTTAATTTTTATAAAAACATTTTCAAAAAAAAGCTTAATCTTATGGTTAAGCTTTTTTTATTTTTTAGATCGAAATTTTGTAAAAAAACTGTGGATTATAATGATTTATATAAATTTAATTTTTCTTAAAAGTGTAGTTTGAAACTAATTATCATTAGATCCATAAAAAATTTTCATAATTTTATTTTAATTTTTTTCAATTTTTACATAAACATTTATAAAAAAAAGTTTAATTATACTTTTTAAATCAAGTCTTAATTCTATAAAAAGTAGTTATGATGTAGAATACTTATAATTTTAAAAAAATAAAAGAAATTAATTTTCTATATTTTTAGTGGTCGGGGTGGAGAGATTCGAACTCCCGACCCTCTGGTCCCAAACCAGATGCGCTACCAGACTGCGCTACACCCCGCTCAGACTGTATTATTATCTCTAAACAAGAATGAAAAGCTTTTTTTTATTTTTATATATTAAAATTTTGGTTTTTTTATACTAAGGATACAAGTTTTTAATTGACCAATCATCATCTATGTTACTTCTCTTCCATAATTCTCTTTCATGTAAACGATATTTACCTTCCTTCCAGAATTCGATTGATAAAGGACGTATTCTTATTCCTCCCCAAAAATCAGGTCTAGGAGGGTTAGACTTAAATTTATTTTCCATTAATTTAATTCTATCAAGAAGTTCTTCTCTATTATTTAATATTGAGCTTTGTTTAGAAGCCCATGCCCCAATTCGTGAACCCAATGCTCTTGAGTTATAATAATCATCTGCAACCGTTCCATTTTCTTTTTCAGTAATACCCCTGATTCTAATTTGTTTGGCTAAAGTTTTCCAGTGAAAAGAAAATGCTATTTTATTGTTTTGCTCTATTTCTTTTCCTTTTTGTGAATTATAATTCGTAAAAAATACAAATGAGTCATTATCTATTTTTCGTAACAAAACTGTTCTAATGTTAGGAAAACCTTTATCATCTACTGTTGCTAGGGTAATGGCATCAGGATCATTAATTTCTGACTTTTTTGCTTCATTATACCATTCCAAAATTTTGATAATGGGATTTTTATCCATAACTTCTCCGTGAAATAATATCTTTGATAAAAAAATAAAATTCATTTAAATATACTGCATGATATAATGACATATACTTTAATTAAAAGGTTTAGATCAAATTTTTAAAATTAACTACTTGGGATAATAATGTTTGGAAATTTATTAGAAGGTAAAAAAGGCCTTATTATGGGTGTAGCAAATAATAAATCTATAGCATGGGGTATTGCAGAAATTTGTAATAAAGCTGGAGCTAAACTTGCTTTCACCTATCAATCTGATGCTTTGTTAAAAAGATTAGAACCGCTAGCTAATAGCATTGGAAGTAATATATTAATTAAGTGTGATGTTAGCGATCCTAATTCTGTTACAAAGACTTTTAAAAAACTAAAAGAAAGTTGGGATAGTTTTGATTTTCTAGTTCATGCTATAGGTTTTTCCAATAAAGACGAGCTTAGAGGTCGATATATAGAGACAAGTAAAGAAAATTTTACAAATACACTTTCTGTATCAACATTTTCTCTGACTGAAGTCTCAAAAAAAGCTGAAAATATGATCAATGACGGTGGATCTATTCTTACTTTAACTTACTATGGGTCTGAGAAAGTACTGCCACATTATAATGTTATGGGGGTTGCTAAAGCAGCTCTTGAATCATCAGTCAGATATTTAGCAATGGATTTGGGTAAAAAAAATATTAGGGTTAATTCTTTATCAGCAGGAACAATAAAAACACTTGCTGCTTCAGGAATTGGAGATTTTAGATATATAATGAAATGGAATGAACTTAACTCACCTTTAAAAAGAAATGTTACTCAAAACGAAGTTGGTAAAGCTGCTCTTTTCTTATTATCTGATATGTCATCAGGAGTTACAGGTGAAAATTTACATGTAGATGCAGGATACCACATCGTTGGGATGAAAGCCGAAGACGCCCCTGACATCGATGTAGTAACAGGTAGAAAGGAATAATAAAATTGAAAGATCAGTTACCTCATGAAAAAGGTTTTCACGTATCTTGGGATCAAATTCATAGAGATAGTCGTGCATTAGCTTGGAGATTAGAAAATAAAGGTCCTGAAAATGGACATTGGAAAGGATTGATTGCAATTACAAGGGGTGGAATGGTACCAGCCATGATTATTGCAAGAGAATTAGATATAAGGTTAGTAGAGACTATTTCAATTAAATCTTACGACCATAAAAATCAATCTGAAGCAAAAATTCTCAAGCATCCTGATGCAAATGTAATTGCTGATGGTTCTGGACTTGTAATTATTGATGATTTAGTAGATAGCGGAAAAACAATGCAACTAGTTAAAGAGATGTTTCCAAAAGCTCATTATGCGTCAGTTTATGCAAAACCAAATGGAAGAAAAATTGTAGACACCTTTATAACCGAAGTTAGTCAGGACACATGGATCTTTTTTCCATGGGACATGGCTTTACAGTATGTTGCACCGTTTCGTGGAGACGGGTAATAATCATATACATTGTCCATAAAACAGCCATAATTAATCACATTTATTTATGTACAAACCATTTAAAACTAATAAAAAAAGTTCCTTAAATGATCTAATCGATATCGTAAGACATTTAAGAGATCCACAAAAAGGTTGTGAATGGGATATTAAACAAACTGCAAAAAGCTTAAATACTCATATAATTGAAGAAGCATACGAATTAGTTGAAGCAATAGATACTGAGAATATTGAGAATATAAAAGATGAACTTGGAGATTTGCTACTTCAAATTATTTTTCAATGCCAAATTGCAAATGAAAAAAATGACTTTAAATTTGAAGATATTGTAGATAAAGCTTCCAAGAAAATGGTAAGGCGACACCCTCATATTTTTGGACCACAAAAAGAAAAAAGAAGTATAAAAAAACAAAAAATATTTTGGGAAGAAATAAAAAAAATAGAAAGAAAAGAAAAAGGAGAGAATACTTCTCCATTTAGTCAGTTTAGCAAATTCCAGCCACCAATATATCAAGCTGTTAAATTACAAAAAATAGCAAGTACTCTTGGTCTTGATTTTTCAAATGTAGAAGAAGTTTTTATGAAAATAGAAGAAGAAACATGCGAAGTTAAGGAAGCCTTAAAAGTAGAAAAAAGCCAAAAGAAAAAAGAAGAAATAGGTGATTTATTTTTTTCATTAATTAATTTAACGAGATTGTTAAATTTGGATCCTGAAAAATGTATTCATGAATCTAATAAAAAATTTGCACGAAGATGTGAAGTTTATTTCGCTTTAAAAGAAACAAAGACAATGAAAATGACAAAAGATGAAGAGTTCGAATTATGGCAAAACGCAAAAAAGAAAGTGAAAAATGAGTAGTATAAAAAAGATTAAAGCAAGAGAAATAATTGATAGTAGAGGGAACCCAACATTAGAAGTTGATGTATACTTAGATAGTAGTGATTTTGGTAGGGCGTCAGTTCCCTCTGGTGCTTCTACCGGAAAACATGAGGCTTTAGAATTAAGGGATAAAAATATAAAAAAGTTTAACGGTAAAGGGGTTACTAAAGCTGTAAATTCAGTAAATAAAATAATAAACTCGTTATTAATAGGAAAGAATGTGAATGATCAAAAGTCAATTGATCAACTTATGATAGATACTGATGGAACGCCGAACAAATCAAATTTGGGAGCAAATGCAATTTTAGGAGTTTCAATAGCTGTTGCCCAAGCTAGTGCAGTTTTCAACAAAAGACCTTTATATCTTAATCTTAATCCAGATAGTACAAAATATAAATTACCAATGCCTATGATGAATATCCTAAACGGTGGGATGCATGCTAATAATGATTTAGACATACAGGAATTTATGATAATTCCGGTTTCAGCAACAAATATGTACACTGCCATAAGAATGGGATGTGAAGTTTTTCATACTCTTAAAAATATTTTGAATAATAAAAACTTTTCTACCGCAGTTGGAGATGAAGGTGGTTTTGCTCCTCCACTCACAAATACAATTAAAGCCCTTGATATAATTTTAATGGCTATTGAAAAATCGGGATACAAACCCGAGAAAGATTTTCTTTTGGCATTAGATTGTGCTTCTAGTGAATATTTCTCCCAAGGAGTTTACAATATGTCTGGAGAAAAAATTATAATTAACTCTAATGAAAAAGTGTTATTTTTAAAAAGATTAGTAGAAAATTACCCTATTATTTCAATTGAAGACGGTATGTCTGAAGATGATTGGGAAGGGTGGAAAGATATTACGTTACAACTTGGCAAAAAATGTCAATTAGTAGGTGATGATCTATTTGCTACAAATCCAGAAAGATTGAAAAAAGGAATATCCGATAAAGCTGGAAATGCAATACTAATTAAATATAACCAAATTGGGACTATATCAGAAACAATTGACGTAATTAAAATGGCACAAAAGAATAATTTTCTTCAAATTTTTTCTCATAGATCTGGGGAGACAGAAGATGTATCAATATCAGATTTATCGGTTGCTACTTGTGTTGGACAGATTAAAACAGGCTCTTTGAGTAGAACAGATAGAATTGCAAAATATAATCAATTGATAAGAATAGAAGAAGAACTAGGCAAAAACTGCTATATGTCAGATGATCTGATAAAATATAAAAATTAATTATTTAATATTTGATCGGAAATATCTTCAGAAATTATACTTTCTACAGCAATTGTAAGTTCTTTTCTGTTATTAAAATCTTTACTGTCAAGAGGTTTATGAAACTTCAAAATTACTGATCCAGATGACAGACACAAAATTTTAACGATATGCGATATAATACTCATGCTCCCCCACCAACCATAAAAATCTTTCGATAATTTTTTATTATTTACTTTATAGTAAATAGAAAGAGGTTGAACTATGCTACACCCATTTTTAATATTTAAATTTTTATCAAATAATAATTGGAAAAATCCAGATTTAAATTTGAGCACCCTTAGTCCATCAGTACTTGTCCCTTCAGGAAAAAAACAAATAGATGTTCCTTTTTTGATAATTTTTTTTATTAAATAAGAATCTTCTGAAATTTTTTGAGGGTTTCTATCAATAAAAATTGTATTTGCAATACTTGCAAGGAACCCTAAGCCAGGCATTTTTTTTACTTCAGACTTTGCTATAAATATAATATCTATAACGCTTTGTATTACCAGAATATCTGTCCAAGAAATATGGTTGCACACAAATATTTTAGAATTAGTAGATTGTTTTCCAACAACTTTGAGTTTAAGCCCAAATAATCTAAGGATTAATAAAGACCACAATTTTCTAATAAAAAAAATGGGGTTATATAATTTAAATGGTTTAAAAAAAACTTTGAAAAAAAGATAAATAAAAACAAAAAAAAATGTAACAGGTAAAAAAACTATAAGTCTAAAAAAACCAACTACAAATTTTGAAAAACTTATAGTAGGATGACACTCAATTTTATCTTTATCCCAAGTATATTTTTCTTCATTTTTTTTCATAATAAACTTTATATTTTTTAGTCATTTTTAAAACATCAACAATAATAAGGATATCGATTGTATTAAGTTCTTTATCAACAAAGGCACCCTCCCCAACTTTTGCGCCTAATCTAAAATAACTCTTCAATAAACTTGGCATTTGCTTCAAAGCATTTAATTTATTTATTGCATTTTTTTGAATTATATTCATTGCTATAAATCCATCTTTTAAAGCTTTTGGTCTTATTTCCGATGGTGCCAGGTATTCGTAATGAATAAAGCTTAAAGCCATTGAAATTTTGTTAACATTATTACCTCTAAAAGAAGCAACACCGAATAATAATTCAACATCATTTTTAGAACAAAAAGCACCAATTTCTATCCACAAGTAATGTAAAATCAATGTATTCCTATAACTAGGATCAATACAAGTTCTTCCTATTTCTAAACATTTTTTTTTAGTTGATATTATTGGGCTTAAATTAAATTCTTGAGAACTATAAAAACCTATTTCTTTATGGATTTCATCACTAAGCATTATTCTGGTAACCCCAACTATCTTGCCTTTTGGATATAAAGTGGGGTCTTTATGATCAATTATTATTAAGTGCTTATAACAATCATCAAATTTATCTTTTTCTATTCTAGATTTAGTTTTTTTTTTATTAGAAGCACCTATCTCATCTACAAATATTTTATGTCTTAATCTTTGTGATTCAATAAGCTCGTCCTTATTTTTAGTAAACCTAATTTCAAATCTTTTCTGGTATAAATTCATATTAAATTTTACATTACAATTTTTTTAAAATTATTTTTGTATAATTTAATTTTTTCAACATATCCATTTGCAGAGTTTTGAATAGAGTTAATTTCTAGTTTCGTGAGTTTTCGAATTATTTTAGCTGGCCTGCCAATTGATAATGTACCATCTGGAATTATTTGATCCTGCAAGATTAAAGATCCTGCACCAATGATACAATTTTCTCCTATTTTTGAACCATTCATTAATATAGATCCCATTCCAATAAGTGAGTTTTTTGATATTTTACAACCATGCAGTATACAAGAATGTCCAATTGTACAATCATTACCTATATCCAAAGGGTAACCCTTGTCAGTATGTAATATTGAATTTTCTTGAATGTTACATTTACTTTTAATGGTAATCTTCTCATTATCACCCCTTATTACTGCACCAAACCAAATAGATACAGCTGAATAAATAACGACATCTCCAATAATATAACTGTTAGGAGCAACCCATGAACTATTAGGATCAATTATCTTAGGTTTAAAATTATTAAGACCATAGATACTCATAATATTAAGAATTACTTATAAATTCTTCAAATTCGTTGTTCAATTTTGATATAAAATCAGGTAAAAAGATTTGCTTATTTCTTCTCATTTTTTCTATCTCAATTATTTTCACTATATTTTTTTTAACCTTTTCGAAATTATCATTTATCATAATATATTCATATTCAGACCAATGGCTAATTTCAGAACGAGACTCTTTCATTCTTAATTCAACAGTTTTATCATTATCTTTATTTCTGTTTAATAATCTTTCATGTAAAGTTTTAATGCTTGGTGGCAAAATAAAAATAGAAACTACAAGCGGAGAAAGGTAAGAGTTTCTTATTTTGGTGCCACCCTGCCAATCTACATCAAAAATTATATCTTTTCCATCATTAAGCAATTTCTCAATTTGATTTTTAGGAGTTCCATAATAATTTCCAAAAACCTCTGCATACTCAATAAATCTTTTATTTTTGATCATAAGATTAAACTGATCTTTTTCTACAAAATAATATTCTCTTCCATTTTTTTCACCGTCTCTAGGCGGTCTTGTTGTTACAGAGGTAGAAAAGGAAATATTTTCATTTTCTTCAACAATTGAATTAGCTAAAGAGGTTTTACCTGCTCCAGATGGGGAGGAAATAACAATTAAAATTCCTTTAAATTTAAGTTGATTTACCATGAACTATCTCTTAACAAACTGTTTTTCATTTATACCTTGTAAAAATAAAAGTGATGTTAAGTCCGAATAATCGATATGTATATTTGTATTCTTTTTTACTATATTTTTACTTTTAAAAGCAACACCATGACCAGTAGTTTCCAACATTTTTATATCATTAGCCCCATCCCCAACTGATATAACATTTTTTACACTCAGGTTATGTTTTTTACAAATACTCTTTACTAAATTGTATTTTTTAATTTCATCAATTATAGGTTTTTTTAGTTTTCCTGACAAAACCCTATTTTTAGCAACAAAATCATTGGAAAAATGATCAGTAACCTTGAGTAAATTTGCAACCTTATTTACAAAAAACTTATACCCTCCAGACACAATATACGTTCTTGCGTTTCTTGAGTTCATTGTACTTATAAGAGTTTTTGCTCCTTTAGAAATACTAATACATGTATTAAAACATTCTTCCAAAGTATCAAGATTTGTTCCTTTAAACAACTGCGTTCTTTTGATTAAAGAGTTCACAAATAGAATTTTTCCGTTCATAGCTGCTTTGGTAATTTTGAATACTTTATCTGAAAATCCTGTGAACTTTGCGAGTTCATCAATGCATTCTTCATTGATCAATGTGCTATCCATGTCAGCTATAAGCAACTGTTTTTCTTGATTTATTTTTGAAACAATGTTCACATCAACTTTCATACATCTCACTTTTTGCAAATTAGAAATTTTAACGGCATCTTTTAGTGAGAATTGACACCCAGCATCACCTAACCTTAAAGGGTTATATCCACCAATAATACATAGAACATCTTTGATTATATCATCACTTAGATAATTATCTTTTGTAATAATTCCTACTAAGTCATTCATTATCAAGAATTATTAACAAAAGATTCCAATTCCTCAGCAATTAAAAATGCTAATTCTAAGGATTGACTAGCATTTAATCTTGGGTCACAGACAGTATGATATCTTGATGATAAGTCATTATCATCTATAAGTTTTATACCACCGGTACATTCTGTAACGTCTTTTCCAGTCATTTCTACGTGCACTCCTCCAGGAAATGTTCCTTCATTCATATGAATTTTAAAAAATGACTTTACTTCATCTAATATTTTTGCAAAAGGCCTAGTTTTGAAACCATTTGAAGATTTGATAGTATTCCCATGCATTGGATCACAACACCATACTGTTCTTAATTTTGCTTTATTTACTGCCTTTATTATTTTAGGGAGATGTTCGGTAATCTTATCAGATCCAAAACGAGATATTAGTGTAAGCCTTCCAGGTTCATTTTCCGGATTTAAAATTTGACAAAGATGAACTAATTCGTCTGGATCTAGTGATGGACCACACTTAAGACCAATTGGATTTTGAACTCCTTTACAAAATTCAACATGAGCCCCGTCAACTTGCCTAGTTCTATCTCCTATCCATATCATATGACCAGACCCTGCTACAGGTAAACCAGTTGTACTGTCTTCTCTACATAGAGCTTCTTCATATTCAAGTAAAAGTGCTTCATGGCTGGTATAAAAGTCAACTTTACTCAAAGAATCTGAATTACTTGAATTTACTCCAGCAGCACTCATAAATTCTAAAGCATCTGTGATTTTTGTTGCTAATTCAAAGAATTTTTTATAACCATCCTCTCCTTTTGTACTTTCTAAAACCCAAGAATGAACTCTACTTATATCAGCAAATCCACCTTGGCTAAAAGCTCTAAGTAGATTAAGAGAAGCGGAAGATTGAGTGTAAGCCTTCAACATTCTTTCAGGATTAGGTATTCTATCTTTTTCTGTTGGAGAAATATCATTTATTATATCACCTCTATATGAAGGTAGCTTTTGACCATTAACAATTTCAAAATCAGATGACCTAGGTTTTGCAAACTGACCGGCCATACGACCTATCTTAACCACAGGTTTTTTACCCCCAAAAGTTAAAACCACAGCCATTTTCAATAATACTTTAAAAGTGTCCCTAATTAAATCAGCTGAGAACTCTTCAAAACTTTCAGCGCAATCACCACCTTGCAACAAAAAAGCCTTTCCAGATTCTACCTTTGCTAAATCATTTTTTAAATTTCTTACTTCACCAGCAAATACTAGTGGAGGAAGGCCACAAAGTGAATTTATAACTTTGTTCAGCTGATCTTTATCTCCATATTCAGGCATTTGATGCTTTTTCTTAATTCTCCAAGAGGATTTTTCCCAAACTTCATCCATAGCGTTAATCCAAAAATATTTAAACCAAAATTCAATATTCTACAAATTAAACTATTTAGTTGTTGACCAAAATAATTCTTCAATCGAATATCAAAAATATTGATTTTGTTTTAAACACTTATTTATGAATTATGCAAGAAGCTTGAGTAATCAATTATGAATATTCAAAAAAAATATAAATATAAAAACTTTGTTTTTCTACTTATTAATGATTTCTCTTTGATCGCTTTTAGTAACGCTCTAGAACCATTGCGATTAGCTAACAGACAAGCACAAAAAGAACTATACACTTGGAAACTGATGTCTGAAACTGGTGAAAATGTAAAGTGTTCATCAGGTTTTTTTCTTAAGGTTGATAGTACAATTTCTGAAATAGATACTGATGATTTTGTTATATTCTGTGGTGGTCAAAATATTAAGAAATATACAACAAAAAAAATACTTAATTGGATTAGAAAAGAATCGCGAAAAAAAATTTATATAGGATCTATTTGTACTGGAACTTATGTTTTAGCTAAAGCTGGTTTAATTAATGATATATCATCTACTATTCACTGGGAAAATAGAGAGTCTTTAAAGGAAGAATTTGAACATTTAAATATTTCTGATGCAATTTATACAATTGATAAAAAATGGTTTTCTGCAGCAGGAGGTACAGCCTCAATTGATTTAATGTTAAATATAATATCTCAAGATCATGGAGTGAATTTTGCAAAAAAAATTGCTGATCAAGTCCTACATGATTCAATAAGAACAGAATTTGATAAACAGCTTCCACTTATTCCCAATAGAGTTGGTGTAAGAAATCCAAGGATATTAACTGCTATTCAAATAATGGAGTTAAATATAGAAGAACCCTTGAAACCCTCTGATATTGCTTTGAATTTGGGTATCTCTTTGAGACAACTTGAAAGACTTTTCCAGCGTTTTTTTAAATTGTCACCTAAAAATTATTATATGAAAATAAGACTTCAAAAGGCTAGACACTTATTATTACAAACAGAAATGAATGTTTTACAGATTGCAATGGCTACCGGTTTTACTTCTTCATCTCATTTTTCCAAATGCTATAAACTAGAGTTTGAGATTACACCTTTTAAAGAAAGAGGATTTTCTAATAGAGAAAATTAAGTTAATTAACTTTATAAACTCTAGCTGCTGCATACTTGAATTCAGGAATTTTACCATAAGGATCTAAGTGAGGATTAGTCAACTTATTGGCAGGGGACTCTGTAAAACAAAAAGGTATGAAAAGCATACCTTTACTAACATCCCTATCTTCTCTTAAAAGAATTTCTATTATTCCTCTTTGAGTTTCTACCAAAACATTTTCTCCTCTTTTAAGACCTAACTTTCTGATATCATATGGATGCATGGATACTGTAGGTGTTGGTTCTTGAGCTTCTAACATAGAAGATCTTCTTGTCATTGCACCAGTATGCCAATGTTCTAATAATCGACCAGTAGTTAAAATAAAAGGATATTTTTTATTAGGTCTTTCATCTGGTGGCATTAAATCTGCAGGAACAATCTTGGCTTTTCCATTTGATGTTGGAAATCCTTCAGAGAATAATATTTCATTGCCAAAACTTGTTTCGTCATCTACTGGATAACATACCGCACCCTCTTTTTCTAATCTTTGCCAGGATATATTATTTAAACTAGACATTGTAGAAGCCATTTCTTCATAAACAGCCGAAACATTTTTGTAATCCCAATTGAGCCCACACCTCTTAGCCAAATCAACTATTAATTTCCAGTCTTGTTTGGCTTCACCAGGTATTTTTCTTACAGGGAACCCAATCTGAACTTGACGATTGGAGTTGGTATAAGTCCCTGCTTTTTCAGGTTGAGCAGATGCCGGGAAAATAACATCTGCAAACCAAGCAGTTTCAGTAAAAAATATGTCCTGAACTACTAAATGTTGCAATTTTGATAAAGCTAATCGAGCATGATTTTGATCAGGGTCAGACATAGCAGGATTTTCTCCCATTACGTACATTCCAAACATTTGACTGCTAACAATACGATTCATTATTTCCACTACTGTAAGACCCTTTGTCGGATCCAAAGAGCGACCCCATTTATCTTCAAAAAAGTTTCTAATATCTACATCTTCAACTGATTGATAATTTGGATACACCATCGGTATCAAACCTGCATCAGATGCGCCCTGTACATTATTCTGGCCTCTTAATGGGTGTAAACCTGTACCAGGTCTTCCTACATGGCCCGTTATCAAAGACAAAGCAATCAAACACCTAGAATTGTCTGTACCATGAACATGTTGAGAAACACCCATACCCCAAAAAATTATTGAATTTTCTGAAGTAGCATAAATTCTAGAAAACTCACGTACGTAATCGGCAGGAACTCCGGAAATATCTTCCATTGCTTCAGGTGAAAAGTCCTTAACTTTTTTTTCAAGAGCTTCAAATCCCTCAACGTTCGCCTGAATATATTGCTGATCATAGAGTTTTTCTTCAATAATGACATGTATCATTGAATTAAGTAGTGCAACATCACAACCTGGCCTAAAAACTACTGGATGAGAGGCATGACGCATCAAATTTTGTTTTCTAGGGTCAAAGACTAAAAGTTTAGCGCCACGCTTAGCAGCTTGTTTAAGATAGGTAGCAGCCACTGGATGATTTTGCTCAGGTCTTGCACCTATTACCATTATACAGTCACTATCATCAGCAGCAGTAAATGGAGCTGATACAGCACCACTACCAATACCTTCCATCAAAGCTGCAACAGAGGACGCATGGCATAACCTGGTACAATGATCTACATTATTTGTTCCAAAAGCCTGTCTTATAAATTTTTGGAATAAATAAGCTTCCTCATTTGTTCCTTTAGCTGAACCAAATCCACACAAAAAGTCCCCACCGTGTTTATTTAAAATCTTTAAAAATCCATCTGCAGCAACATGTAAGGCTTCCTCCCATGTAGCTTCTCTAAATGTTTTATGTATATCATTGAAACTCAAGTTTGCTTCAGGGTATTTTTTTGCTTTTTGCAGTCTTATTAGAGGTTTTGTTAACCTCTCTGGAGACATAACATAATCCATCCCAAAACGACCTTTTACGCAGAGTTTACCACGATTAGCAGGACCCTGCCTCCCATCTACTTTTACAATGTCATTTCCTTTTATGCTTACAGAGGTTTGACAACCAACACCACAAAATGGACAAACACTATCAACAACTTTATCAGGATAAATTTCTCTTTTAGTAGAATCTTTATTTAAAAGACTTTTTTCCATTAAGGCACCAGTTGGACATGCCTGTACACATTCACCACATGCAACACATGAGCTTAATCCCATAGGGTCTTCTAAATCAAAAATAGGTTTTGAGGACTCACCTCTATTTCCCATACCAATAACATCATTGACTTGTATTTCTTTACAAGCTCTTTCACAAAGACCACAAGATATACATGCATCCAAATTTACAGCAATAGAAGGATGTGAGTCGTCGTGAAAGATACTATCAACAGGAATTTCTTTAGAAGCACCAGGCCGAGAACTTGGAAAACGAGAGCTTTTCTCACCTAAAACTTTGCTGGTTTGTTCCCAAAAGTGTGAATCTGGATCAGGACTTTCTTCACGCTTTGGCATGTCAGATTTCAAAAGCTCAAAGACTAACTCTCTATTCTTTTTTACTCTTTTTCCTGAAGTAACTACTTTCATTCCTGTAGTGGGCTTTCTCAAACATGAAGCAGCTAAGGTCCTTTCACCTTCTATTTCGACCATACAGGCTCTACAATTTCCATCTGCCCGATACCCAGGACTATCTTTCCAACATAAATGGGGTATCTCAAGACTTAACCTCTTAGCTACTTGCCAAATAGTTTCATGATTAGAAGCAGAAACAATTTTACCATCTAAACTAAATTCTATTGTTTTGATAATTGTATCTTTATCATCAAGTGCCATTTAATTCCTCTGAAAAATATTTTAAAAAATGATTTAAACAATTTGTAGCAGCTTGCCCTAAACCACAAATTGAACTATCGCGCATTACCATCATTAAGTCTTTATAAAGTTCAACATCTTTGTTACTATTAGTTAGTAATGAAATCAACTTTTCTGTCCCATTTCTACATGGAGTACACTGGCCACAACTCTCATGCTTAAAAAATTTAATAGTGTTAATTACAGCGTCTAAAATGCTATCTTGGTTAGACAAAATTATAACAGCATGAGAACCTACAAATCCACCATGTGGCTCAAATATCCCAAAATCCAACCCCATATCACACATTTGGGCAGGAAAAATACCTCCTGAAGCTCCCCCAGGAAAAAACGCTTTAAACTTATGACCAGGCAACATTCCTCCACAATAATCATCAATAAGTTTTCTTACAGGTATACCTGCTGGTGCTACTTTAACACCAGGGTTTAATACCCTACCAGACACACTATAGGATCTAACACCCTTATGATTTTCATTAAAACCTAAACCTGCAAACCACTCAGCACCTTTTGACAAGATTTCTGGAATCCAAAATAAAGTTTCAATATTGTGATTCAAAGTGGGTCTTCCAAATAAACCATTTTCGGCAATATAAGGCGGCCTATGCCTAGGCAATCCTCTTTTGCCTTCGATAGACTCTATCATAGCACTTTCCTCACCACATATATATGCTCCTGCACCTCTTCGTATTTCCAAAGGTACTAACCAGAAATTAGTTTTTTCTAGTTTCTCAATTTCAGCTTTCAATATTTCCAAAACCGCAGGGTATTCATCTCTCATATATAAATAAATTTTATTACAACCAACTAAAAGTGCTGCTATTTGTGCACCTTCCAACATTTTATGTGGTTCACTCTCCAACCAAAATCTATCCTTAAATGTACCAGGCTCTCCTTCGTCTCCATTGATTGTCATATATCTTATACCATTATAGGAATTGACAATTTGCCATTTTTTATCAGCTGGAAAACCTGCACCACCTAATCCTCTTAATCCTGATTTAGCCAAAATTGAAATAGCAGTTTCTAAATTTAACTTTTTAGCTATTACTTTTTTTAAACACTTATAACCACCTGTGTTAAGATAATCAGTTAAATTTTGATAATCAGGGATTTCAGGAGCTACATCCTCTTTTGAAAACTTTACTAACTTCAAAGGGGTGGCATTATTGACTGCTTTTTTTCCTACCTGAGCAGCTGGTGCATTTGCACATCGTCCAATACATGGAACTTTTTGTATTCTGATTCTTTTCTCATCAATAATTTCTTTAACATTTTTTATAAGTTGTTGAGCACCAGCCATTTCACAAGATAGTCCATCACATATTCTTATTGTCAACTCGTGACCTAAACTTTCACCATCTTTAACAATATCAAAATGATGATAAAAGGATGCAACTTCAAAAACTTCAGCTTGGCTCAATTTAAATAATTCAGATAAAGATTTCAGATGTCGCTGGCTTAAACAATTAAACTCGTCTTGAATAAGGTGTAAGGCTTCAATCAACTGGCTACGATTAAGAGGTAAATTTCCTACTAATTCTTTTACTTCTTTTTCAGAAACATCATCAGATTGCCTTCCTTTAGGCAGGCTTGGATCCCTTTTAACACTTTTTTTAAATTTAGGTTGCAACAAAGGCTACCTCCCCCCTTAATAATTAATTCGATTAAAACATATTTAAAACTTAAAGTGTATTAAAAAAAAGCAAATATGTACCAAATATTTACTAAAAAATTAACTTATTTATCTATCTTAAACTTACCAACAAAAACAAGTCAAAATTCTAGTCCAATAAATTTATCTAATTATTTTTTTTAAACTTTAATATTATGTTATCCCAAAGTTTAGCCATGCCTAATGGTTCGTAAATCATGAAGATAATTATTAAGACTCCAAAAACAACTTGTTCAATTGAAGAAATAATCGTTGCGTCAATGGCTCCGTGAAAAATGTTATTTCCTACACTATTTAGCAAAACGGGAAACAACAATATGAAAGCAGCGCCAATAAAAGCACCACTTATTGTTCCAAGTCCACCTAAAATTACCATAAATAGAATTTTGAAAGACAATTTTATGTCAAAAGCTACAGGTTCTAAAGATTTTAAATATGTAAATGCAAATAAAGCACCAGCGACACCACAATAAAAAGCACTTATGGCAAAAGCTTGCAATTTAGTCCTTAAAAGTGAAATTCCCATAGATTCTGCTGCAATATCCATATCACGAACTGCCATCCAATTGCGACCTGTACTGCCTCTAGCCATATTTACCGCTAACAATGTAAGTACAGTAACCACAAATACAATCACCAAATACATTTCTAATGGTGATGTAAAACTCTTACCCATAATTACAATATCTTGAGCAGTAATAATTCCCGAAGAATCGTAATTTTTAAACCAGCCAAATTTATCAATCATCCAAACAATAAAAAACTGTGATGCCAAAGTTGCCACCATTAAATAAATACCTCTAACCCGTAAACTTGGTAATCCAAAAAGAATTCCAAAGGCAGCAGCAATTAATCCTGATAGGACCAATGCAACAAAAAAAGGGATATCAGGAACACGTAAAATCAAGTTGTAACAAGCAAATGCACCTGCAGCCATAAATCCGGCAGCTCCTAGTGCTAGCTGCCCAGCATAACCCATAACAATTTGTTGACCAATGGAAGCAAGCGCAAGACATAACCAAGGGATAAGGATAGAAGAGTACCAATATCCAGATTCAATTGTAATTGGAATTATTAATAATGCTACAAACATCAACAACAAAAAGTTAATTATATCATTTTTTGTATATTCCATAAATATGTTATTACTTTTCACAGAAAACTCCTATACTAAACTCTTCTAATAATTTTTTCGCCAAAAAGACCTTCTGGCCTGTAAAGAAGAAAGAAAATTGCAAGAACATAAGGAGCCCAACCTTCGATTGCCCCCCCAAAGTAAGGCCCAATATATACTTCCAATACTTTTTCAGTAGCCCCGATTATTAGTCCCCCAACTATAGCTCCTGGAATAGAGGAAAAACCCCCAATAATTAATACTGGTAGAGCCTTTAATGCTAGATCAACCAAAGCAAATTGAACACCTGCTCTTGCGCCCCACATCATTCCAGCCACTAATGCAACAACACCAGCAGCGGTCCAAACTAGAAGCATAATATTATTTAATGGGATACCAATAGAACTTGCAGCTCCAGGATCATCAGCAACTGCTCTCAATCCTAAACCCATTTTAGTATATTTAAACAAAATTGATAATCCTAAAATTAAAACCGCAGCTACTAAGCCTGCAGTCAAATCAAGAGCACTAACAAAAAGTCCAAAAGTATCAATTATCCACTGTATTGGAAAATCGCCTATGCCAAGATCTAAACGTCTTACTTCAACTCCCCAAGCAGCCTGTGCTAATCCCTCTAAAACAAAACCGAGTCCAATTGTTGCCATCAATAATGTATCTTCACTCTGGTTCATTAATGGTTTCAAAACCAAGCGCTCAGTACAAAAGCCGACTACACCCATTAATAGAATAGTTACAATAAAAGCGAGAAAAAATGGAAGCCCCAATTCCATAAAACCTACAAAAGCAAGAACTGCAAAAAAAACCATAGCACCTTGAGCAAAGTTAAAAGTCGAGGATGCTTTATAGATTAACACAAATCCAAGTGCTACTAGAGAATACATAGTACCGGCTAAAAGCCCTGCAACTACAACTTCTACAAAAAATAATATTTCAGTCATGTGCAACTCCTAAATAAGCATCAATAACGTCTTGATTAGCCCTAATTTCACTAGGTGGACCGTCAGCAAGAGTTTTCCCATAATCTAAAACAACAACATTATCTGAAATGTCCATTACAACTCCCATATCATGTTCAATTAAAACCATGGTAGTTCCAATTTCATCGTTTACTTTTAGTATAAATCTACACATTTCTCGTTTTTCTTCTACATTCATTCCTGCCATTGGTTCATCTAACAAAAGCACTTCTGCTTCCGTTGCCAAGGCTCTGCCTAATTCAACTTTTTTTTGTAATCCGTAAGGTAATTTACCTACTGGTGTATTTTTAATATCATCTATTTCAAGAAACTCTATTATTTCTTCACATTTTTTTCTATTTTCTAATTCTTCTCTTCGAGCTTTGTTAGTTTGAAAAGCGACTTGAACAAAATTAGCATTCATATGAAGGCGCCTTCCAATAAGAATATTATCTAGGACAGACATTCTTTTAAACAGTGCAAGATTTTGAAATGTTCTAGAAATACCTTTTTTTGCAATCAAGTTTGGGTTTACTTTTGATAAAAGTTCATTTTTAAAAATTATGCTTCCTTGTTGTGGTTGATAAATACCATTAATACAATTTAGCATAGAACTTTTTCCAGCACCATTAGGACCAATAATAGCTTTTATTTCATGCGTAAGAATAGAAAAAGATGCATTAGTTATAGCTTTTACACCCCCAAAGCTTAATGAGACATTTTTAACTTCTAAAATAGGAGATCCTATTGGAAATCTTCTTTCTTGTGCCATATTACTCTCTTAAATTTACCTTAAAAATTAAATAGTTTTAGAAAATTTGTTCTCTTTTTTGGTGCTACCTTCTTCTCGAAGAGCATCACGAAAATTTTTTCTGCCTTCTTTTGAAATACCAAGGTAAAGCTCTTTAACTTCATCATTATTCAAAAGCATATCTGCTGTTCCATGAAGTTTTACGTTTCCAGTTTCAATGATATAACCATAGTCTGAATTTCTTAGTGCAATGTTTGTATTTTGCTCTGCTAACAAAATACTTACTCCTTCTTTTTCGTTTAACTCTTTAACGATCTTAAAAATTTCTGAAACTAACTGTGGAGCTAATCCCATGGATGGCTCATCCAGTAACAACATTTTTGGTTTAGCCATCATTGCTCTAGCAACTGCTAACATTTGTTGTTCTCCACCTGAAGTAAAACCTGCTTGGCTTTTCCTTCTATCTTTTAATCGATTAAAATAGGAATAGATCTTGTCCAATTCATCTTTCATTTCAGAATTAGTAAGTTTTCTAGAGTAAGCTCCAGTAATGATATTTTCTTCAACTGTAAGATGACCAAAGCATCTTCTGCCTTCTAAAACTTGAACCATTCCCAATCCAACCATTTCAGTTGGGTTTTGATTAATAACAGAGGTTCCATCATATATTATTTTGCCTTTTGTTACTTTACCTCGTTCTGAAGCTAACATTGTAGATATGGCTTTCAAGGTGGTGCTTTTCCCTGCCCCGTTACCACCAAGTAAAGCAACAATTTTGCCACGCGGCACTGATAAAGAAACATCATGAAGTGCAGATATTACACTATCATACATAACCTCAATATTCTCAATTTTTAATATATCTTCTGAATTACTAGTCACTTCTCTTATTTCTCTATATATGAGTTTTGATTATAAATAACCTAATAAAATATTTTAGGATAGTTGGATCAAAGACAAATAAAACACTTCTTTGATCCAACTAGTATTTAAATAAATTTACCCACAAGATTTTGGAGTAATATTATTTTCTTTTGCAAATTTTGCAGCAGAATCTTCTACCAACTTTCTGATAAAAGCAGGGTCTAATGGAGCTTCCCAACCTGTAACCTGTACAAATTTATCTCCATCCCATTGCATTACAGCAAATTTACCAGCACCTTCGTGATTTGCGCATGATATAGAAAATGGTGCAACCATGCCCTTTATGCCAATTTCTTCTAAACGGTCTTCTGTCATCTTGAGGGCTTCATATCCGTCTCTGAATTCAGCTCCAGTTACTGCTTTTCCAACTTTACCATGCATTTGTTGAGCATTTTTGAGAGCTTCTATCCACATTACTGCAGCACCCAAACCTCTATTCCAATAGACAGTTCCTACACGACTTTCGTCAGCAAGATTTCCTTTTCCAGATCCATAAACTTGCTCCTTTATAGCAGCTACTAATGGATAATTGTCACCAGGTAATGCATTGGCAACTGCATAAGTACCTTTAGCTGCGTCACCTGCAGGATACATATCTTCTTCAGCAGCACCAAATGTAACGTACATCATTCTGTCTCTTGGAAAAGCAACACGAGCTGCATTTGTCATAGCAGTGGAGTTCATTCCTGAACCAGCGCCCCAAAATGTTACCCAATCTGGTCTTTCTTTTCTAATTTGCAACCACTGAGATTGTTGCTCTAAACCAGGTGGAGGGATCGAAATTTCAACCAGTTTAACGCCCCAATCGCTTGCAATTTTCCTCATAGCAGGAAGTGGTTCACGACCGTAAGCGGAATCAATATGGAGATGCACAATCTTTTTGCCTTTCATTTTATCAATACCGCCCTCTTGTTCTGCCATAAATTTCATTTTTACGGCTATTTGTGACCAGTAATGACTAGCAGCATTAAAAACCCATGGCCAAACACGACCGTCCGCTCCATCAGTTCTTCCGTATCCGTATTGAGCTAAAACTACATTATCTTCTGCCATTCTATTTATAACAGCATAGGCACCAGGTGTTCCTAGCGTATCAAATACCACAATCCTTTGTCCGTCTTTTTCTAATAAACGTTGATAACATTCAACTGTTTTAACTGCATTATATTCTGTTTCACACTCTTGCCATGTCAACATTACACCGTTAACACCGCCGTTCATGTTTACATAGTTCATATAGTCAATTTGAGCACCATAATATCCAGTGCCCATTGCTGAATAAGGTCCAACCCTACTACTTGCAATTGGGAAATACTGTTTTTCTTCAGCTATTGAAATATTTGAAACAAAAAAAGTGGACAAGAAAGTTAAAATAGCTGTGAGAGCTACTATGAAATTCTTGAAAGTTTTTAAAAACATACATTTGCCTCCCTAAGTAATAAAAACATTTTTAAGCTGATATAAAAAAATAAAAGCTTAGTAAAGAATAATTTTTAAATTTTAAAAAAATAAATGCTTGGTTGCTACATAAAAATTTGCAACCTGGCAACGTGCTTAGTAAATTTGATTGTCTCTAACAAAGTGTTTAATACTGTTATACTAACTCTTTAAAGTCAACAAAACTTAAATTTTATTTTTAAAATTACCAAATAAATAACTTTTTTGTTTAAATACAAATTTTTACTTAATTAGTAACATTTTTAAAAAAAAAGACGTTTATAATGAATCGGTTTACGTTAAAATTATGTCTGATATACAAAACAAAATTAATCCAACAACCATTGAAGTTAATTCAATAATGTTACACCAAAATGTTGGAAATTACGAAGATGCTTTAGAGGCATGCAAGAACTTATTTATTAAATATCCAAATTCACCGTTATTATATAATATTCTTGGAGCAATTAATGTTGGCAAGAGTGACTTTACAAATGCAATTTACAGTTATCTATATGCAATAAAAATCAAACCAAATTATGCGCAAGCCTTTAATAATTTGGCAGTTTTATTAAAAAAACTGGGTGAATTCAATTTAGCCATTATAAGCTACATAAAAGCAATAAATTTAAAGCCAGGCTATATAGAGGCCTGTAATAATCTAGGATTAATTTATTTTGAAACAAATGAGATCAAAAAATCAAAATTTTTTTTTGGAAAAGCTTTTAAAATTGATTCAAATAACGAAATCACTAACTTTAATTTAGGTAACATTTACTATAAAAAGAAAAAATTATGTAAAGCTGAATTTCATTTTAAAAAGGCTATTAAAGTAAATTCAAACTATGTCGAGGCCTATTACAATCTAGGGATACTTTATCATATTCAAGAGAAAATTGAATTAGCTAAAAGATGTTATGAAAAAACCATAAAATTAGATCCTTCCTTTTGTGAAGCAAAGCACATACTAAATTCTTTGTCAGGCAAAACTACAAAATCAGCTCCAAAAAAATATGTTGAAAAACTTTTTGATAATTATGCTATAAACTTTGAAAAATCCTTAGTCAAAAATCTCAAATATAAAACACCTAAAATCATTAAAGAAATGATAATAAATGATAATATGGACAATTTAGGTTCAGTTTTGGACCTTGGGTGTGGTACGGGACTTGTTGGTCTTGAGCTAAAATCTTTTTCAGAAAATATTGATGGAGTTGATTTATCGAAATTAATGCTAGAAAAAGCTAATGAAAAAAATATTTATAATAATTTATTTCATAATGATATAGAGAGTTATCTTACCACAAGAAATTTTGAATATGATTATTTCATAGCAGCTGATGTTTTTGTTTATATTGGAAACCTTTCACATATATTTAAATTAATTAAAGAAAGAAATAAGCATAATGGTAAGTTAATTTTTTCTACTGAACATACAAATAGAAAAGGATATTTTATAACTAAAAAGGGGAGATATTGCCATTCCATCGATTACATAAAGTCTCTTTGTAAAAAATTTGATTATGAGTTACTCATGTTCAAAAAAATAACACTAAGAAAAGATGATGCAAAAAATATTTGTGGTGGTGTTTATCTTTTACAATTCAAAAAATAGATTTTAATTTTTTAATTTCTAAGTCTAAATATCTATTAAAATATTCATGACTTTTCCCCATATATTTATTACATAAATTTAAAAATATTATTTCCAATCATTATTCAAAAATATTATTTTTAATGGTGCCCGAGGAGAGACTCGAACTCTCACACCCGTAAAGGCGGCGGATTTTGAATCCGCTGCGTCTACCATTCCGCCACTCGGGCAATCTAAATTAAAATCTATAATAAATATAACAAGACTTATAATTTTATATCAAGTATTTAATCCAATCTTTGGTTTAGCTAAACAAATATATCTGATTTTTATTCCTGGATCTAAACCAATTTCACGATCTTTGGCAGATCCCGAGTTCATTAATCTGGCAGAATTTATACATTCCTTTTTTGAAACAAAATAAGTGTCTAAACTAGTTATAGAGTGAGATGTTTCAAAACCTATACCATTTAGAACTGAATATATATAAAGTCCCCAAACTATTTTCATGATAATCCTATTTATTTACCTACAAACTTGAAATAGATCAATTAATAAAATAAATACTCATAAATTAATTACATCTTATATTTAAAACCAAAATTAAGTAAAACTATAAAATATGGCCCTAAAAAGTACAAAACTTTTTATTATCAACCTGTCAAAATCTAATTATTCCATCTACATTTTATGCTTTATTGCTTTTATAGAGGCTATATTTTTTCCTATTCCTCCAGATTTTTTGTTTATACCTCTAGCAATAATACATTTTAAGAAAGTTTTTATTCTTGCTTTTTTAACTACATTTTTTTCTGTATTAGGAGGTTTTTTTGGGTATTTGATTGGCCTAATGTTTTTTGAACAAATAGGACTGCCAATATTAAATTTTTTGGATTTAAAAAATCATTATTCAGATTTTTCAAATAGTTACAATAAAAATGGAATTCTCGCTGTTTTATTAGGTGGGTTTTCACCCATACCTTACAAGTTAATTGCTATAATTTCAGGAACCACTTATATGCCTATTTTTGATTTTCTTTGGGTTTCAACCTTATCTAGAGGTTTAAGATTTTTCCTATTGGCATTTTTAATATATTTTTTTAAAGATACTGCTATTCATGTTATAAAAAATTATTTTTCTAGAGCTGTAATCATTATTTCCATCATTTTCCTAGTTATTATAATAGGCTTTAAATTTTTATGAAATCATATTTTTTAATAAATACAGTTTTGATTCTTTCATTATTTTCATTAGTATTTGTTTTTATTTTACAATATGAATATGGAATACTTCCTTGTAAAATCTGTATTTGGCAAAGATGGCCACATGTATTCAATATCATTTTAGTTTTAATAATTCTTTCTTCATCCTTAACAAATAATTTTATTTTTTTATTTGGGTTAATAAATATGTTTTTAGCATTTATTTTAGCTTCATATCATTATGGGTTAGAAAATAATCTATGGGAAAATGTTTTTTCATGCAGTGCTGAAATTGAATTTAATGATTTAAGTACTGCGGAAATCTTAAAAAATTTGAATAATACTCCAATCAAGAACTGTGAAATAGAGTCCTGGAATTTTCTAAACTTATCATTGACTGGTTGGAATTTGATATTAACATTCTTTATGTTATTGATATGGTTCTTGTTATTTTATTATCAAAAAAGAAGTTATGAAAGTAATTCGGCATCCCAATAAAGGAAATCTGTCCAACTATCATGCAAATAGTTAGGTGGGAATTTTCTTCCTTTATTTAATAATTCCTCAGTTGAAGGTCTTACTGGTTTTTTTAACAGTTTTAATCTAGATTTTTTTAAAGATTTTGATCCTTTTTTCAAATTGCAGTTACTGCAAGCAGCTACAACATTTTCCCATGTTGTCTTCCCACCTTGAGCACGTGGAAGTACGTGATCAAATGTAAGATCATCTTTTGATCCACAATATTGACACCGAAATTCATCTCTCAAAAATAGGTTAAATCTAGTAAAGGCGTTAGACCTGACAGGTTTGATGTATTCTTTTAACACTACAACAGAAGGTATTTTTATTTTCATTGATGGTGAATTAACATACTTATCATATTCAGCAACAACACTTATTCTATCCATGAATACACCTTTTATTGTGTCTTTCCACGACCATATCGACAAGGGTAAATATGATAATGGTCGATAATCGGCATTCAATACTAAAGAAGGATTTTTTCCTGCTGATTTAAAATAATAACTGTGTGTTCCAGTAGACATATAATAAGAATATTTTTTTTTATAAGTAATTTAAAGTAAAAATTTTAACATTAAAAAGTCTTTAAAAATCTGAACTTATATATTTAATTTTTTTAAAAATTTTGAAGACTCTGCAAGTCCATCTAATGAAATGCCATGACCAACCCCTTTTGAAAAATATGTATTAACAAAATACCCTAAAATATTTAAGTTTTTCTTTGCCATCTTTGTCATTTCCATTGGCACTACATTATCTTCATCTCCATGAACAAGTAAAATTGGAGTCTCCAAATTTATTTTGGAAACTTTGTTTTTTACATTTAAAAAACCTCCTGAAAAACCAACAACTGCACTAATTTTTTTTTCTCTTGATAATAATGTTTCCAATACCATCATTGTTCCCTGTGAAAATCCTACCAAAATAAAGTTTTTTGAACTAATACCAGTTTCTGATTCAATTTGATCAATATACTGGTTAATTAGCTTTACAGAATTAAGTATTTCATTTTTAGCATTTAAATCTAAGCTACCATCATTTTTTTGTTTAATAGGGAACCATTGATAACCTAAACCTCCCATTTCACATTTTTGTGGTGCATTTGGAGAATAAAAAACTGCATTGGGCAATATTTTTGAAAAGGCATCAGATAATGAAATTAAGTCACTTCCATCCGCCCCATAACCATGAAAAAAAATAACGATTTGATTATTTATACCTGAAATAGATTTCTTTACAGGGCCTTTTAAAATATCAGTCATTTCAATCCTTTTTTTTTATGTTTCTATAATGATCCCAAAGTAAATGTGCGGCTAAAGATTTCCATGGATCCCAGTTTTCAGATATTTTAACTACTTCTTTTTCTGTGGGTCTAACCTGAAAATTAAAAAGCACCTTTATTGATTCTTGCAAAGCTAAATCACCTGAAGGAAAAACATTAGCATGCCCCAATGAAAACAAACAATAAATTTCAGCTGTCCACTTCCCTATTCCTTTTATTTTGGTAAGTCTGTTAATAACTTCTTCAGAGGAACTTAAATTTAAATCCCTATAATTAATATCTTGTTTAGCCAACTCTTTAACATATGTGCATTTTTGTCTTGATAATCCAAGAGATAATAATAATTGCTGATCTGCTTTTAAAATATTAAGACGAGAAGTCAGATTATTTTTAGTAATTCTTATCCAGATGCTGTTTGCAGCTGAAGTAGAAAGCTGCTGACTAATGATAGTTTTCAACAATGCTTTAAAACCCGTACATCTTTTTGATAAGGAAAAATTAGGGTTTGAAATAATTAGTTTTGCTAATTTTTCATCTTTTCTAGATAGAAAAGTAAATCCTTCTTGAATATTATGTTTTGAGTATAGAGATATTTCTATCATATAAACTATTGAAAAGGAGTTGCATTTTCTCTTAATAGCTTCCAATTGATGGAATCTAGTATTGCATCATAACTTGCATCAATGATATTAGCTGAAACACCAATAGTCGACCACCTCAAGCCATTTTTGTCTTCACTGTCAATCAAAACCCTAGTAATGGCCTCAGTACCTCCATTCATGATTCGTACTTTAAAATCAACAAGTTTTATATCCTCAATAAAAGATTGATAAGGTCCAAGATCTTTTTTTAGTGCTGCAGATAATGCATGAACAGGTCCTTGATCTTCCCCATTATGATCTAAACTTTCTGCAATAGAAACTTGTTCTTGATTACCTAAATTTATGGAAACAACAGCCTCCGATATGATTGAATATTGATTTCCAATTTTTTGTCGTTTTTCCATTGTTACTTTATACCTATTAACAGAAAAATAGTGTGGCATAAGTCCTAATTTTTTTCTTGCAAAGATCTCAAATGAAGCACTTGCAACATCAAATGTATATCCTTTATCCTCTTTTTCTTTTATTTCTTGGAGAATTCTAAAAATACGATCATCACTCTTTTCAATTTCTACACCTGATTCATTCAATATTTTTATAAGGTTTGATTTACCTGCTTGATTTGATGCAGGTATAACTCTTACATTTCCAACTTCACTAGGGTTAATATGCTCATAAGTTTTTGGATCTTTCAAAATAGCACTAGCATGTAATCCTGCCTTATGAGTGAAAGCGGCTGCACCAACATAAGGAGAAGCTTTATTGGGTACTCTATTCAAAATTTCATCCAATATTCTCGATAACTTTGTGATTTCCTTTAGTTTTGTTTTATCAATGTTAATTTTAAATCGTTTATTAAAATGTTTTTTTAAAATAAGGCTTGGGATAATAGATATAAGGTTTGCGTTACCACATCTTTCTCCCAAACCATTTATTGTTCCTTGTATTTGTCTTACTCCTGCATCTATTGCAGCAAAGGAATTTGCAACAGCATTTTCAGTATCATTGTGAGCATGAATACCTAGTTTGTTACCAGGTATCCCCATTTTTATAACACTTTTAACAATCTCATAAATTTCATTAGGAAGAGTGCCACCATTTGTATCACACAATATAATCCAATCTGCATGAGATTTATAAGCTGACAATAAACAATCAAAAGCATATTTTGGATCAGATTTGAAGCCATCAAAAAAATGTTCTGCATCAAAAATGGCTTCCTTACCTGATTTTACTAGATGATTTATTGATTCTTCAATATTGATTAGGTTCTCTTGATTAGAAATACCTAAAACCTTCTTTACATGGTAATCGTAAGATTTGCCTACTAGGCACACTGCGTTTGTTCCAGAATTTACAACCGATGCTAAAATAGTATCATTATTTGCAGAAATCCCTACTCTTTTTGTCATACCAAAAGCAGTAAGAACTGAGTTTTTGATTTTTGGTGGATTTTGGAAAAAATCTGTGTCAGTTGGATTAGCACCAGGCCACCCCCCTTCTATATAGTCCAATCCAAGGTTATCTAAAGCATTAACAATTCGGAACTTATCTTCATAAGTAAACTGAACTCCTTGAGTTTGTTGACCATCTCTAAGGGTAGTATCATATAAAAAAATTTGATCCATCAATTTTCCGTTAGTAAACTACTAGGGTTAAAATTTGGTTTTAAAGTCCAGTTTGTTTTATCGCCAAGATCATTAATGGTTACTCCAGCTTTTTCAAGCTTAATTCTTATTAGATCAGATTTTCTATAGTCCTTATTTTTTCTTGCAGTTTGCCTCTCTACTATTAATAGATTTATCATTTCATTAATAGTTTGCTTATCAAGGTTATTTTTTGAATTAATACTATTGTTTGAATTTAAGCCTAAAAAAAAGAAAGAATTTGCAAATCCATCATAATCTTCTTCTTTCAATAGTTTATGCATTTCAGTAATAGCTAATGGTATATTTAGATCATCACAAAGAGCTTCCAAAATTTTATTTGTTGGAATTCCGTTGATATTTAAATCTCTGTTATTTGTTACATTTGACCATTTATTTATAATATTTTGCGCCTCTGTTACTTTTCTGTTTGTCCAATCCAAAGGCTGTCTATAGTGAGTAGATAATAAAACAAAACGGATAACTGCTCCATCAATATTTTTTTTCCTTAAATCTTCTACTGTTAGATAGTTACCCAAAGATTTTGACATTTTTTGTCCCTCAATATTTACAAACCCATTATGCATCCAATAATTAGCTAGTGAATTTTTGTTATTAGCACAAATACTTTGAGCGGTTTCATTCTCATGATGAGGAAATATAAGGTCAATACCTCCACCATGAATGTCAAAAGTTTCACCTAATATTTCCTTACTCATAGCTGAACACTCGATATGCCATCCAGGCCTACCATAACCCCAAGGACTATTCCAACCGATATAATTTCTTGATGTTGGTTTCCAGAGTACAAAATCAAGAGGATTTTTTTTTCTTCTATCAATATTAATTCTACTACCAACAATCATTGATTCCAAATTTTGCTTTGATAGAGAACCATAACTTTTAAAGGTATTTACTGAAAAAAGAACTTCACCATCCTCTAAAACATATGCATTTTTATTTAAAATGAGTATTTCAATCATAGCAATCATTTGCGAAATGTACTGCGTCGCTTTTGGTTCATGTGTTGGCTTATTAACATTCAAATAATTATTATCTTCAATAAACCATTTTATTGCCTCTGAAGTAATTTCATTAACTGGCTTATTTTCTGCAGATGACCTAGCAATTATTTTATCATCAACATCAGTAATATTTCTTACGTAAGTAACTGATTTTTCACCATATAAATATTTTAGCAATCTATATAAAATATCAAAAAAAACTACTGGCCTTGCATTACCTATATGAGCTCTATCGTAAACAGTTGGGCCACACACATACATCCTAATATTATTTAAATCTAATGGTTTAAAAATTTCTTTATTCTTTGATTTTGTATTATAAATCTTAAGTTTCAATTTTTTACCAACAAAGTTTTAATGATTTCAAATAAAGTACGACCAATAGAAAAAAATAAAAAATTCATAATTTTAAAAAATAAAACTAATATAACCAAAAACTTTAAAAATAGTAATTTTATTATTAAAGGATTTCCTATTATTAAATTAAAGTGTTATACTAATTTACACTTAGTATATAGTTTATAATGAAATTAAAATCACCAATCTACATTTTTTATATTAAGAATTTTTTTATAAAAAATATTATTACGATATTTTGTATGCTTTTTTTATCAGCTTGTAATACTACAAATCTTAAAAATTATAGTTCTAATCCTAACGACCCTTTTGAAGAAACAAATAGAAAAGTTCACGCTTTCAATAAACACATTGATAAAACAACTCTTCAACCTGCTTCAAAGGTCTATGGGAATGTGATACCTAGGCCAATAAGATTAGGTGCAGCAAACTTTCATGAAAACTTGCAAGAACCAAAAAGATTTGTAAACCACCTTGGTCAAGCAGAATTTATTAAGGCTACTACGGATGTCACCCGTTTTGTTATTAACTCTTCAGTTGGTATTTTTGGTATTTTTGATGTTGCTTCAAGAATTAGTTTATTCTCAGATGATACTGAATTTGATGAGACATCTGCGTATTGGGGATTTCCTGTAGGTCCATATTTAGAATTACCATTTGTAGGACCCAGCTCTATAAGAGGGTCTCTATCAATGTTAGTGGATTATACATTAAATCCAATGAGTTTATTATCAGGACCAGCTGAAGGTGCTAGTCTGATTACATTTAGTGCTTTAAATATTCTAAATAAACGACATGAATTTGGTACAATGGTCGATACAATACTTTATAATAGCTTAGATAGCTATTACTCAACTAGATCTACATATCTTCAAACAAGGATTAACGAACCACCGGAACCCATGGAAGATAACTTAGATTTATTCGATCCTTATGAAGATTTTTAAAAATTGAACTCTCAGTGAGTTTAAATAAATCAATTATCGATACCACCACTGAAAACTCTACTTTCTCTGATATCTACTTCTTCTAATGTACTCAGCTTTTCCGCATCAATAGGACCATCATTTTGTTTAAATAGTCTATTTGCTTGCCTTAATCTTACCCTATCAAGGGCATTTCTAATTGATCTAGCGTTAGCAAAATGGGGTTGCTTTTTTCTTAAGTTTATATACTCAGTAAATGCATTCTTAGCTGATTTTGTAAAATAATAATTTAATTGGTCCAACATAGCTGAGCCAATATCTAGAAGTTCTGGAGTTGTGTAATCTGGAAATTCAATATGATGGGCTATCCTAGACCTGAAACCTGGATTACTTTCAAAAAATGTATTCATTCTATTTTTATAACCAGCTAATATCACTACTAAATCATCACGATTATTTTCCATTACTTGAAGTAAAATTTCAATTGCTTCCTGTCCATAATCCCTTTCATTTTCGGGTCTATATAAATAATAAGCTTCATCAATAAAAAGAACACCACCCATTGCTTTTTTTAGTACTTCTTTAGTTTTTGGTGCTGTATGGCCTATATATTGTCCCACTAAATCATCTCTTGTAACAGTAACCAGGTGGCCTTTTCTAACATAGCCAAGTTTATGTAATAATTCAGCCATTCTCAGTGCCACAGTAGTTTTACCAGTTCCAGGATTTCCTGAAAAACTCATGTGTAAGGTTGGTGTTTCATGAGCTAAACCAAGTTTCTCTCGAGCTTTTTCGACTAGCAATAATGCTGCTGTTTCTCTTATTCTAGTTTTTACCGGATCTAAACCAATTAAGCTTTTGTCTAAATCAAATAAAACTTGTTCCACACCAGTTTCATTTAATTCAGCGTGGAGATCAATTTTATTTATAACTTTTTTTTCTTCGGTTATACTATCTTTTGTCAATTTAAACTACCTTATAATATACGATTATTTTTAATTAATATCGTCTACCCTCAGGTTTATCTGTAGCATACGATTTGATTGAATACCTCATAGATCTTCCCTTAACTTCGTCTCTTGAAACATGAAACCCTGGTTCATCTTTTGGCCTATTAACTATAAATGATAGTTTAATACTTTCCCAGCCATGGGAAGAATCAAATGCAATTACTCTGATATAGTAGTCACCAAATTGTTTTCTGCACTCATTCAATTCAAAAACAACAGCTGCAGCATCTGGATTATCAAACATTGGATGTCCCCACATTTCCCAATAAGTATTTCTCGGATGTGGATCATCTGTATATTCAACGCTTACCGCCCAATCATTATCTATACAATATTGTACTTGAGTGTGTATTTCAGCATCAGTCAGATCAGGTAAAAAAGAAAAAGTCCCTTGTCTTAATTTCATAATTTATTCTCCTTAAGATGTAGTTGGTGTTACAACAAAATCAGGAGCATCAGTAGATTCATAATTAAATGTAACTCCTTTCCAAACGTCTAAAGCTTGTTTTAGCGGTGTGCAATTTTTTGCCGCTCTAGCAAGAATTTCAGGACCATTTTGCAAGTAGTCGTCTCCTGCATTTCTTGCAAAAATCATAGCTTCTAAGGCCACTCTATTTGCTTCAGCACCTGCTTGTATTCCTTGTGGGTGACCAATTGTACCTCCACCAAATTGCAACACAACGTCCTCTCCAAGGTAATGTATGAGTTGGTGCATTTGACCTGCATGAATGCCACCTGATGCAACTGGCATCATCTTATTTAAAGAAGCCCAATGTTGATCAAAGAAAATTCCAGTTTCTAAAGACTGAGGATTATACTCCTCTCTCATTACATCATAAAATCCTTTAGTAGTTGCCGGATCTCCTTCAAGTTTTCCTACTACGGTGCCTGCATGAATGTGATCAACGCCAGCTAAACGCATCCACTTGGCTATTACTCTAAAAGAAACTCCGTGTGATCTTTGTCTTGTATAAGTTGAGTGACCAGCTCTATGTAAATGTAAAATCATATCATTATCTCTTGCCCAATTAGCCATTGATTGAATAGCTGTATACCCAATAACAAGGTCAATCATGATTATTACAGAACCTAAATCCTTAGCAAATTCTGCTCTTTTGTACATTTCTTCCATAGTTCCTGCAGTAACATTTAAATAAGTACCTTTAACTTCCCCAGTTGCTGCAGATGCTCTATTAACAGCTTCCATACAATATAGAAATCTATCACGCCAGTGCATAAATGGTTGTGAATTTATATTTTCATCATCTTTTGTAAAATCTAACCCACCTTTTAAAGCTTCATAAACAACTCTACCATAATTTCTTCCTGATAAACCAAGCTTTGGTTTTACAGTTGCGCCCAGTAAGGGTCTTCCAAAACAATTTAATCTTTCTCTTTCTACCACTATTCCAGTAGCAGGGCCATTATATGTTTTAATATAAGCTACAGGTAGTCTCATATCTTCTAATCTTAAAGCTTTTAACGGTTTAAAACCAAACACATTTCCAATAATAGAAGCTGTAAGATTTGCTATTGAACCTGGCTCAAAAAGATCTAAATCATAAGCAATGTATGCGAAATATTGACCAGGTGAGTTTGGTACTGGATCTACCCTATATGCTTTAGCTCTATATTTCTCACATGCAGTTAATCTATCAGTCCAAACGACTGTCCATGTAGCTGTAGAACTTTCGCCTGCTACCGCCGCTGCTGCTTCTATAGGATCAACTCCATCTTGAGGTGTAATTCTAAAAAGAGAAATTATGTCAGTATCTTTTGGTTCATAGTCAGGTTCCCAATAACCCATTTTTTTATATTCAAGAACCCCTGCTGAATACCTTGCTTTTCCTGTTAGCTTTTCAGATCCATCTGGCATTATTTTTCTCCTATAGTAGTTAATAATATGATTAATTATAAGTTTTGGGATTCAACTCCCCAGAATTATACTGTTTAGCCATCTCATCCATTGACCTTACAGTAATCTTTGAAGCATTTCCGCTTGTACCAAATCGTTCAAAACGATCTTTACATAAATTCTCCATTTCTTTCATTGCCGGGATTAGAAATTTTCTTGGATCAAATTCTTTTGGAGTATCACTTGCTATTTTTCTAAATTGACCTGTCATAGCCATTCTGCAATCTGTATCGATATTAACCTTTCGAACACCCGATTTTATACCCCTTTCAATTTCTTCTACTGGAACTCCATAAGTTTGAGGCATTTCTCCTCCATTTTGATTAATCAAATCCTGTAGATACTGAGGAACAGAAGATGAACCATGCATAACTAAATGGGTATCTGGTATTTTTGAATGAATTTCTTCTATTACATTCATTGCTAAAATATCACCGTCTGGTTTTCTGCTAAATTTATATGCTCCATGACTTGTTCCACAAGCAATAGCCAAAGCATCAACTTTTGTTTTTGATACAAAATCTGCAGCTTGGTCTGGATCTGTAAGCAATTGATCATGATTAAGTTTGCCTTTAGCACCAGATCCATCTTCTTCACCAGCTTCACCAGTTTCTAAGCTACCTAACACTCCTAACTCCCCTTCTACAGAAGCTCCTACATTATGAGCAGTTTCAGTTACTTTGGATGTAATTTCAACGTTATATTGATAGGTTGAAGGTGTTTTCATATCAGACATCAATGATCCATCCATCATTACTGAAGTAAACCCATATTTGATAGCAGAAAAACAAGTTGCTTCATTATTTCCATGGTCTTGATGCATACATATAGGTATAGAAGGATACATCTCTGAAAGTGCTTTAACCATATGACCTAACATAATATCACCAGCATATGATCGAGCACCTCTACTGGCTTGAATTATTACTGGGGCATCAACAGTTTTAGCCGCTTTTAAAATTGAAAGACCTTGCTCCATATTATTTATGTTAAAAGCAGGAACAGCGTAAGAATATTCAGCAGCATGATCCAAAAGTTGGCGTAAAGTTATTAAAGCCATAAAGTCCTCCTAAATTACCCATTAATTATACAAAATTATTAACCTGATTTTTTTGATCTTTCTATTAATCTTTTAATAAGTGGAGTAAGAATAAGTTGCATTGCGAGATCCAATTTACCTCCAGGAATAACAATGGAGTTAGCCCTACTCATCCAACTGTCATGTATCATAGAAACTAAATAAGGGAAATCAATACCATGAGGGTCTCTAAATCTAATAACAACTATACTTTCATCAGCAGTAGGTATCCACCTTGCAATAAATGGATTCGACGTATCAACAACAGGAACCCTTTGAAAATTAATATCAGTTTCAGTAAATTGAGGGCAAATGCAATGTACATAGTCATGCATCCTTCTAAGAATAGTATCAGTTACAGCTTCAGTAGTATAACCTCTTGCGTCAGTATCTCTATGGATCTTTTGTATCCATTCTAAATTAATTACAGGAACAACACCTATCTTTAAATCTGTATATTTGGAAATGTTGATATTTTCAAATTTAGCTGCACCATGTAATCCCTCATAAAAAAGGAGGTCAGTATCATAAGGCAAATCACGCCAATCGGTAAATTCACCAGCAGGAACATTATAGAACTTACTTTCATCAAAATTATGAACATAGGTACGTGTTTTTGCATTACCTGTCTCACCGTAGTTTTTAAAAGTATCTTCTAATTTACTTAACAAATTTGCATCGTAAGAAAAGTGAGAGAATGTTTGATCTCCAAGAGAATACCTTCGCTCCAATTCTGCTTTCATTTCAATTCTATTAAATTTATGAAATGCATCCCCTTCAATCATTGCAGCTGATACATTTTCTCTTAAAAAAATTTTTTCAAAGGTATCTTTAACTGTTGAAGTTCCTGCTCCTGAAGAACCAACTACTGAAATAATAGGATGTTTAGTACTCATAAAAAAACCCTCTAATTAATTACTAAATAATCCACGTTTTCTAAATAACGGTGAAACTTCAGCCTCAGGTAAATCGTTATAAGCCTGCAATCGTGCAATCTCATTTCTTGAACCAAAAGCAAAAGGTGTTCGTTGATGAAGCTCATCAACTTCTAAATCTAGAATTCTATTGAAACTATCAGTTGCTGCACCTCCAGCTTGCTCAATTAAAAAAGCAATTGGGGCACATTCATAAACCATTCTTAATCTTCCTTTTTCATATCCTTTTCTTGAATCTGCTGGATAAATAAAAATACCACCTCTAGATAAAATTCTATGAGTTTCAGCAACAAGGGATGCCACCCATCTCATATTAAAATCGGTGCCTCTTGGGCCAGACTTTCCTGCTATGCTATCGTCAATATAATTTTTCATTCTTTTCTCCCAATGCCTAGCATTAGAAGCGTTTACAGCATACTCTCTAGTATCTGCAGGTATAGTAGTTTCTATTTTTGCATCGATAAACAAATTTTTATTTCTATCAAGTATGTAATACTTTACGCCATTTCCAAACGTTACAACAAACATTGTTTGGGGACCAAAAATAATGTAACCAGCAGCAATTTGTTTCGATCCAGCAGCCAAAAAGATATTATTTTTATTTAGAGTTCGGTTTTCTGGAATGCTACGAATTGAGAAAATTGAACCAATTGAAACATTTGTGTCAATATTGGATGATCCATCTAATGGGTCTATTGCTAATGCTAATCTTCCACCGTTTTCAAGGTCAATTACATGGTCCTGTTCTTCAGAGGCATAAAGTTTTACTGGTGAATTTTTAAATTCAGCTAAATAGGCTTCGTCCGCATAGACATCTAGTGCTTTTTGTTCATCACCATCAGAATTTGTGGAAGTTTTTTGATTTATACTAATTGAAGATAGAGATCCAATAGAAATAAGGTAAGATAAATGACAAGCTACTTTAGCTATTTTATCAACTGTTTCAACAAGATCTGAATCCAAATTTTTTGGTAAAATGTCAAAGTTGCTAATAGAATATGCCATTTTGATTCTCCCAGAGTTCGTATTTCTGTTAATATATTTTTTTATTTAATAGAATTGAATTATTATTAATATCTGTTAAGAATTATTTAATGGACTGGAAGAAACTTATTACAATTAAACATTTAAGAACACTACATACTATTTCAGAAGCAGGATCGCTCGCAAATGCTGCTAATCTTTTGAATCTATCTCCTCCTGCAATTACAATTCAATTAAATCAGTTAGAAGAATACCTGAACGTTAAAATACTTGAAAGAGGACCTAACGGTTTCATCAAAATATCAAATGTTGGATATGAGTTACTTAAGCTTCATAAACAAATAGATAATCAAATCTCAAGAAGCTTTCAAAGAATTGAACAATTGAAAATTGGTAAAACTGGATATGTAAAGCTTGGAGCAGTTACTACAGCTCAATACTTTTGCCCATGGATTATAGCTAAAGCTCAGAAAGAATTTCCTGACTTATTAATTGATTTAGTAATAGGAAACCGTAATGAGATTATAAAATCCTTAAGAGAAGGAAATGTAGATTTAGCAATAACCGGCAGACCACCGATAGTCCCTAAAGTAAAAGCTGAAATTTTAGGTGATAATCCTCATATCATTATAACCAAAAAGGACCATAAAATACTCAATTCATTACAAAATTATAAAACTCTTAAAAATGAACAAATATATAAAATTTTAAGTAAAGAAACATTCCTTGTAAGAGAAGAAGGATCCGGAACTAGAATTTTATTGGAACGTTTCCTTGATACAATAGGCAAAGGAAGACAATATGATAAAAAGGAGTTTTCATCTAATGAAGCTATTAAACAGGGTGTTTTAGCCGGTTTAGGGATTGCAATGATATCGGCATCCACAGCACTAAATGAACTTAATGAGGGAAAAATTGAAGCTGTAAATTTGGCAAACTTACCTATAGTTAGACAATGGTTTCTTGTAAATTTGCAAGAAACAAATCTAGATCCAGATGTACTGATGTTCAAAAAATTTTTATTAGAAAATAAAATTGAATTAATGCCAAAAAAATAAAAAGTTAATTTTGCTCATTTTCTTCCATAATATCAGCTAACTGCTGTTGCTTTTTCATTTTTTTCCAAACCAAATATATAAAAATAAAAATGCATAAAAAACCAAAAAAATAACCTATAAATTTAAACCAACCTGGCTCAAAATGAGTATTAGGAGAAATAAATAGAACTACCAAATATACCATTCCAAATACACAAATATATGTGGAAAATCCTTTTCCAAACTTTATTACAGGACTTAAAACTAACGTAGTTATAATTGATAATAATGCGTATCCTATTAATCCAAACATTTTTAAAAGATATATTTACTTTAGTCTTTAATCTTAAAAACATATTTTATAAAAATAAAGTTAATAATTAAAACCATATATCATATTTATATCTTGAAAGTAGACTAAAAAGCTATTTTATGATAAATTATAAAATATTTAATTTCTAAACAGGTTAACTAATGAATGAAGAAGATTTAACTGACTCTTATTCTCAAGAAGCGAATGAGAATATGAAAGTTGCTATAGAAAAACTAAGAACTGACTTAGAACAAATAGGTTCTTCAGATGCATACAAAAACGCCCTATTTGGTTTAAAAATTATGGTTGATAAAAGGCCAAGAAGAATTACTGATGTAGCAAATGTAGAACCTGGTTTAAAGCCAAGATCACTTGACCTTATGGTATATAGTAGAGAATTAATACCATTGGTAGTAGAGGAAATAAAGTTAGCAGGCTTTAAAAATGTTACAAGTGATATAGAGCTTCAGCGCGTAACAATCATCGTTCCAGCACCTACATTAGAAGATCTAGAGAGAATAGAAGATGATTTAGATCGAGTGGCAAGAAGTACAGTATCAAACTTAACTCGTGTGAAAGCAAATTCTAGCCAAAGACTAAAAGCTGGCCTAGAAAATGAGTATATTGAAGTAGCCGAAGCTGGTAGAGCAAGAAAAAATCTTGACGATATAATAGAATATTACGTTCAAATTGCTAAATTACATATTCTTAAGAAAAGAATGAAGGTAATGGGTAAATATTTTCAGCCTAAAAATGATGATGAGCAGTTAATGAAAAAACTGAAAAACTTTAAAGGTTAAAAAAATATACCTTTATTTCAATAAATTAGGGCTTATTGCAATAATTTCTTTTTTTTCTATTTATTTAATTTCAACATCAAGCACTGCAGAAAGTTTAAAATTTAATTACCTCAAAGAGTTTTGTTCATTTGATACAAACCTAAAGGCAAATAATCATAATAAAGAAGCATGCCATTTTTTTATAAGGGGATATTTAGAAATTGCTAATCATAATTGTCAATTTGATTCATTTCCAGACCAACTACACAAATTAAATACTAGAGGAGTTAAGTTTGATCAAATCATCAAAGCACTAGAAATTTATTCTCAAAAAAATACTACGATAAAAGACGGTAATGCAATTGATCATTTATGGAATATTTTTAGTAAGTTTTGGCCTTGTAAAATTAAGTGAAAAAGCTGGAGAGATAAAAGATGTTATTACACTATGCACAAAATAGCAGAGCAGTAAGAGTGGCTTGGTTATTAGAAGAATTAAACTTACCTTACACAATTAAAAAATACAAACTAGGCGACAAAGAAATGAGGGAAGAGCGCTATAAAAAATTAAATCCACTTGGAAGAGTACCAACACTAGAAGATGATGAATTAATAATTTCAGAATCTGGAGCTATCATTCAATATATTATTAGTAAATATGGAAATAATCAATTTATTCCAGAAATAAATAGTAAAGAATTTCCGTCCTATTTACAGTGGTTTCATTATGCAGAAGGTATGATTATGCCACAAATGAATATAATAGTAGTTGAAACAATTTTTCTACCTCCAGAAAAAAGAAGTGAGGTAAATCTTGCTAGAGCAACCAAACTTCTGTCAAAAATGCTAGATGTTGTAGAAAAAAATATGGAAAATAAAAATTATCTTACAGGTGAATTCTCTGCAGCTGATATGATGACTGGCCATGCAGTAATAATGTCAAAAAATTTAAGAATTGATTTCACCAATAAGCCATTTCTTGAATCGTACATAAAACGGTTACTTGCAAGACCTGCCTTGAAAAAAGCCTGGAGTTTATGATTTTATAAATGTTATAAAACTTAAACTTTTGATGTAATGAGCTCATTAATTTTTTTACAATAAAAACTTACATCATTTGGTAAATGACCCTCCAATAACCTTGCCTGATCAAGTAAAATTTTTGACAAATCATCAAATTCATTTTGGTTTGATTTTAAAATTTTAGACATATGATTCATCAGAGAATGATTAGGATTCACCTCTAGAATCCTAGGCATTCCCTTAAAATCTTTATTTTGCATTTTCATTATTTTTTCCATTTGAACATCCATCCCACTATCTGGAGCAACTAGACAACAAGCACTATCAATTAATTTATCAGATATTTTTACATCTGTTACATTATCTCCTAGTGACTTTTTAATACCCTCAGTTAAATCTTTAAATTTCTTTGAAACATCTTCTTTGGTGCCTTTGTCATCTTTCTTTTCATTAAAATTTGACAAGTCAATAGATCCTTGTGTGATGGAAACAAATTTCTTACCGTCATAGTTATCCTGCGTAGATAGCCAAAATGTATCTATAGGATCTGTTAAAAATAAAACATCAATTTTTTTTGATTTAAATGCTTCAAGATGCGGGCTATTCATTGCTTGATCAATATTATCCACAGCAATATAGAAAATGTTTTCCTGTTTTTTATGCATACTTTCAACATAATCAGAAAGGTAAATTTCATCTTTACTATTACTTGATTTAAATTTTGAAAGTTTTAAAATATCTGTCTTATGGTCCGTATCCTCATAAATACCTTCTTTAAAAACGGCCCCAAATTCGTTCCAGAATTTGTTAAATTTGTCTGTGTCTTTATCTTTTAATCTCTTTAATTCATTTATTATTTTCTTCTTAAGAGCTTTTGAAATCCTCTTAAGGGCTGGGCTATGCTGTAACATTTCCCTACTGACATTTAAATTTAAATCTGAAGTATCTAATACCCCATTCATAAATCTTAACCATCTCGGGAGAACGTTATCTAAAGTATCAGTAATAAAAACTCTATTTGCATAAAGTTTTACTTTTGGTGATCTATCTACATGAAACAAATCAAAGGGTTTCATTTCGGGAATAAACAAAAGACTGGTGTAACTAATCATACCTTCTGCTTTGTTGTGAAGAGTAATTAAAGGTTTTCCAAAACCACCACCAGATTGTGAGAAGAATTCATTGTATTGTTCGTCAGTAATATCACTTTTGGACTTCATCCAAATAGCAGAAGCGTCATTCAATGTATCTTTATCTTTAGATTTACCATCAAGGAAAATTATTGGAAACTGTATATGATCAGAGTATTTTTTTACGATCTCTACTAATTTTTCTCTTTTAGTATAATTTTTTTCACTTTTTTTTAAGTATAACTTAACAGTTGTGCCAACATTATCACGACTAGAATCTTTTATTTCAAACCCAGTTACACCATCAGATGACCAAGAAAACGCATTATTTGAACCATCTTTTTTTGATATTACTTCAACACTTTCGGAGACCATAAAGGCAGCATAAAAACCGACACCAAATTGGCCTATTAGATTCAATGATTTGGATTTATCTTCATCCTTTGCTGCTTCTAATTTAGCCAGAAATTCCGTCGTACCAGATTTAGCAATTGTTCCCAAAGAATTGACCAAATCATCCTTGTCCATGCCAATGCCATTATCACTAATACTTATAGTGTTTTCTTTTGAGGAAACATCAATCTTAATTTCATAATCAATTTTTTCGTTTATAGAAGATTTGTTAGATAATCTTTCAAACCTACGTTTATCGATAGCATCAGAACTGTTTGAAATTAATTCTCTCAAAAATATATCTTTGTCCGAATATAAAGAATTTATTACAATATTTAAAACGCGACCTGTATCAGCTTCAAACGGTTGTTTGCTCATTATTAAACCTCATCTTTAGAAAATTAAATTTCTATATAAATGATAAACCAAACACAAAATATCAAGAAAAAAAATAAAATATTTTAAAAACAAAAATTTAGTTTAACGTTAAACTAAATTTCAAATATCACTAAACTATCATCTTTTGGGCACACTTTACTGCTCTGAAAAAGCTATCTGGTTTAGCAATACTCTTTCCTGCAATATCAAAAGCTGTACCATGATCTGGACTTGTTCTAACAAAAGGTAAACCTACAGTGATATTTACACCATTTCCAATACCTAAATATTTAAATGGTATTAAGCCTTGATCATGATAAAGAGAAACAACAATATCAATTTTTTTTTCTCTAGCCATCGAATAAATGACATCTGGTGAAATTGGACCAAGAACATTTAATCCAGAATCTATAGCATTTGCGATTGCAGGCTTAATAAAAATTTCTTCCTCTTCACCCATTGTTCCGTTTTCACCTGCGTGTGGGTTTAATCCAGAAACACCAATTTTAGGTCTTCTTATACCAAAATGCTGACAAGCTATATTCGCACCATTGATAGTTTTATAAATTAAGCTTTCATTAAGTGATAATATAGCTTTGAGCAACGGTACGTGTATTGTGCAAAGGATAACTTTTATATCGTCATTAACCATAAGCATAAAAACATCCTTAGATTTAGTTTTCTGGGATAAAATTTCTGTATGACCTATTAAATCAATTGAAGCTAATTTTAAAGATTCTTTATTAATAGGTGCAGTTACTATCCCTTTTATAATACCATTTTGTGCGAAATCTATTGCATTCAATATAGATTCATAAGCCAATTTTCCACAATTTGCATTTATCTCTCCCATATTATAATTGAAGTTAATTTCCCTTGTCTCAAAAACTTTTATAGTATTAGTAGTACAATCAACTGATTTTTCAGCTGTAATTTTTTTTAAAGGAATATCAATTTTGTATTTTTTTAGCTCATTTTTGAGAATTTTATAAGAGCCAAAAATAATAAAATCAGATAAATCGAAATTTTTATTTTGTAAAAGTTTGGCTATTAATTCGGGCCCTACACCTGCAGGATCACCCATTGTTATTCCAATTTTCGGTTTCATTATTCAGTTTTT
>CACOBR010000007.1 GCA_902625475.1 uncultured Alphaproteobacteria bacterium | reverse complement strand
AAGCTAGAAGAAGCCATAGAGGCTTACAAAAAAGCTATATCATTCAAGCCTGACTTTGCTGAAGCTTACAACAACATGGGAATTACCCTAAAAGATAAAGGCAGGCTAGATGAAGCTATAAAGGCTTACAAAAAAGCTCTTTCACTCAAGCCTGATTATGCTGATGCTTATTACAACATGGGTATTGCCCTCAAAGAGAACGACAGGCTTGATGAAGCAATAAAGGCTTACAAAAAAGCGCTCTCTCTCAAACCTGATGATGCTGAGGTCTACTATAACATTGGGATTACTTTTAAAGAGCAAGGCAGGCTTGATGAAGCAATAAAGGCTTACAAAAAAGCACTCTCTCATAAACCTGATGATGCTGAGATTTATAATAACATTGGCATTACCCTGCTAGAACAATTTAGGCTCGAAGAAGCAATAAAGGCATACAATAAAGCGATTTCTCTTAAACCTGACTTTGCTGAAGCTTGGATAAATGGTGCAGAAGCTCTTGAAAAATGGAATAAACTTAATGAGCTTAAAATATGGTTAGATAATGCTTTCAATTCATTTGATACTGTGCCTGCTGATTTGCGGTTTATGAAATCTAAATTCCTCTGGAGAAACAAGAAGTTTGTTGAAACATCTTATTTAATTTCAGATATTAAGTTTGAAAATATTTCAGAAATTCGAAAGAAAGATTTTCTTAATCTAAAAGCAAAATGCTTTGAAAAATCCAAAAATTTTGAAGAAGCTTTTAAATGCTTTGCTCAAGTTAATTCAATAGTAAAAGTATCAAAAGAATATAAAAGTTATAGTCCTGAAGATTACTTTCAAAATAAAAAAAATAATTTAGCCAAAATTAGATCAAGTTTAAAGAAAAACATAGAGGTTAAATCTGAAGAATATCCTGAATTTTTACCAACATTTTTAGTAGGATTTCCTAGATCAGGTACTACACTACTAGATACAATACTTCGATCTCATTCTAAGATAAAAGTGGTTGAAGAAAAACCTTTACTATATAATACAGAAAATTTTCTCAAAAAAAGTGGGTACTTTAACTTCATTGACAAATCTATACCTAAATACGTTAATATAGAAGCTCAAAAAATCTATAGACAAGAATTTAACAAGTACATCGATACAACCTCAATAGAAAAAGAATATGTAGATAAGTTACCTCTCAATCTTTTAGAGGTTCCTTTGATACATCAAATATATCCTGATGCTAAATTTATATTAGCTCTGCGTCATCCAATGGATACTATTTTAAGTTGCTGGATGCAGAATTTCAAACTTAATCCAGCCATGGCAAATATGGTGGATTTAGATCGCATTGTAGACTTTTATTGCGTTGCGATGGAAACCTTTAAAATTTGCAGAATCAATTATAATTTGAATGTCTATGAGATTCGGTATGAAGACTTAATAAAAAACTTCCAAAAGGAAGCTAAAACTATTTTGCAGTTTTTAAATTTAAAGTGGGAACCTGAAATGGAAAATTATCAGGATACAGCTTTAAAGAGAGGGCGAATTAATACGCCCAGTTATTCCCAGGTTGTACAACCAATATATAAAGATTCAATGTATAGGTGGCTCAACTACCAAAAATACCTTAGGCAATATTTAGAGCATGTTAAGCCATGGATTTTGGAGTTTGGATACTTTTAATTAATACAAAGATTTACTATTAACCCTTTTCCTTATAAAAATCACCTTATTTAAAATAAGGCTTTGCGGTCTTGAATGATTATGATTTTAGGTTGATTACTAAGGTTTGTTATCATGTCTATTTACTCAACTAGAAAGCAGGAGTTGATTAAATTATAAGTATAACATTAGTATTAGTGAAATGCTAAGTGGTATGATAATTGCGAATAATAAGGATCGATATACCATCATATAGACCCTAATGCTTGACAAAACTAATAATTATAAAAAAGCTCCTCTAGAATTGGTTAATGCTCTAATTACGCTTTATAATCAAGGGAAATTTGAAGATATCTTATCTTGTTCATCTAAATTAGTTAAACAATACCCTAATACTTTTGAACTTCATAATATCTTAGGGGCTATCACTTTTAAAAAAGGTTATAAAGAAGAAGCTCTTAAACATTTTAGTATACTTATTAAACTTTTCCCAAAAAACTCACAGGCTTATAATAATTTAGGAGCAACACTACTTGATCTAAATGAATATAAAAAGGCTCAAAAAGCACTCAAAAAAGCAATAAAACTGAAACCAAACTATGCCGAAGCATATAATAACCTAGGAAATGTTTACAACGAAATTAATCAATATGAACAGGCCATTAAAGAATATAAAAAAGCAATTATTCTCAATCCTGAATACTATCAAGCCTATAACAATTTAGGTATCGTTTTAGGAAAAAATGAACAATTTGAAGAGGCAAAAAAATCAATAGCTAAAGCAATATCTATAAATCCACAATTTTCTGATGCTTTTAATACTCAAGCTACTTTCTTAATAAAAAGTGAAAATTTTGAGAAAGCAATAATGAAAATTAAAAGGGCAATTGAATTAAAACCAAATTTTTCTGATGCATACAGAAATCTAGCTCTTATTTATGATGAATTTGGCAATCACAATCTATCCTCTGAATACCTTGAAATTGCTAAAGATTTAGATCCTAATCTTTTTAGTAAAGACCCTGATTATATATTATATAACTCAAACTACTCTCCCAAAATGAATGCAGAAGAGATTTATGAATTTTATAAAGAATATAATAAAAAGTTTGGGCTGCCTTTGCAAAAAGAGTGGAAACCCTTCCCTCATTTTAAAGAAGCAAAAAAGAAACTGAAAATAGGTTATGTATCCCCTGATTTCAAGAAACACTCTGTGCAGAATTTTTTATTACCTACTCTAGCACATCATGACCATCAAAAATTTAAGATATATGCTTTTGCCGAAATATCGAAAGAGGATCTTGTCACCGAACAATACCAATCTTTTGTCGATTATTGGATACCAACTAAAGGCTTAACCGATCAGGAGATGAATGAGAAAATCCGAAATCTGGAAATTGATGTTTTAGTGGATCTCGCAGGACATACAAATGGAAATCGTATGGGTGTATTTGCCCGAAAACCTGCTCCCGTTTCTATAACCTGGTTAGGGTATGGTTATACAACAGGTCTAACTGCTATTGATTATTTTCTTTCTGATAGGGTAATAGCTCCAAAAGGAATTGAACATCTGTTCTCAGAAAAAATTTGGCGACTTAATAATTATAGTTTTTGTTGTTATCAAGCTAAAAAAGACATGGGGGTCGTTGGTCCCTTACCTGCTTTAGAAAAAGATCATATTACTTTTGGAACACTCACCAGGGCAATTAGGATCAATGATAGAGTCATTAAAGTATGGTCTGAAATCTTGAAAAGGGTCAAACACTCTAAGTTGATTATTAATAGTAAAAGTTTCAAAAATTTAATTGTCGTAGAAGATTTCAAAAAAAGGTTTAAAAAAAAGGGAATAAATACAAAACGTCTTAATTTATATTATAAATCACCTCCTTGGGATACGATGAGAGAAATTGATATTGCATTGGATTGTTTCCCACATAATTGTGGCACAACATTGATTGAACATCTTTACATGGGTAACCCTTTTATAACCTATGCTAACCGCTCAAGTGTAGGAAAAATTGGAGCTAGTATACTAACTGCATTACGTCGAGAAGATTGGATTGCGCACTCTGAAAAAGAGTATGTAGATAAAGTAGTAGCATTATCAACTAATACAGAAAAACTTGCCACTATCCGAAGCTCTTTAAGAAAAGATCTGCAGACATCGCCTATTATGGATCATAAAGGTTTTGTACAAGAACTAGAGAGAACTTATCAATCAATGTGGGAAAAATGGTGCTCTTGTTAAATGGTGCGGTACTTTATATAAATAATACTTATTCCTAGAAAACAAATTAAAAACAATAATCTTTCAAAAAATAGGTCTTTGCTTTGCTATTAATAATATCACCTATTTTAATAATATCACCTATTTCACTCATCTTTTTCTACTTTTATCTGAGGATGCTGTAAACACTTGTGTTCTCTATTTTGAGCTGTCTAAAGTTAGCAAGAAATTGGCTTAAAAGCTCTGCTTCTAATCCGATAACCACCTCTCGCGGCTGTTTTTCATTGAGACCTTTTTCGAGAGTAATTTCAGTTAGGTTTCCATAATCTTTTTCAGATGCAAATAAAGCATTCATAGATAAAACTAGAAAAAAAGAAATAGTTACCAATGAATTAAACATATATAAAGTTTGCACTAAAAATGAAAAATTTAAAAGTTTCTAGTTTTTAAAAATCATGATAATTTTTTTTATTAGTTTTATTGATATAGCTCTTAAAAAAATGTCAAAAGAAAAATTTCCAGAAAACCTGATAATTGATACAATAAGATGGATACTAGGTTGGGTTATACGACTTGGAATAATTGGTTTTGCTTTAATATTACTGTTTATTGGTGGTTTTTTTGCATATAAAAAATATAATTCCTGGAATAATGAATTGGTTATTCTAGTAGCTATTAAATGTGGTCCTAATATTGTAGATCCCTCAAAATTTAACCAAGAGAAAATCATTTCATTCAGAGGAACAAGAAAAAATAAAGAAATTTTGAAATTAGTAGAACTTATCCCAAAATCGGTAATAACAAGTGATAATTTTAGTGATTGGAAAGAAAGTTACGGATTTGAATGGCAGCCCAAAGATGTAAAAATAACGAGAGATTATTACATCACTGAAAAAGAATTGGAAAATGGAGAAGAAATAGTTTCTTATAATAGAAAAAATCTACAACGAGAGTTTAAAAAATACGTTGGCTCTTTACTGGAAGATGAATCAACACGTCAATGTGAAGAAATTTCAGTTGATGAATATAAAGCTGAATTGGAAAGTGTTAGAAAATTGTTTTTGGAAGGAAATAAAATTTAATATTTCTTAATGAAATTCTGCATAATCGATTAACTTACCATCTTCATCAAAACTTTCCCAAAAACCAGCGGGTTCAGAGTTTATATAGTAACCTCTGGTTTTTAAATTACCATTGTCATGATAATCTTCACTAAATTCAATGTTTCCGTTTTTATAGTGTAATCTCAACTTCAAATTACCCATTTCAGAGTAAGTAGTCCAAATACCCTCTCTTTTACCATCAATTATTTTTCCTTGTATATTTCGTTTTATAAATTTGTGTTCCTGATAATGATGGATAACTTCAGTGTATGGACCAGAAACTATTCCAGTAAAGGGTGATCCTGTATATGGAGAATAAAAAAGTCCATCTACTTTTAGTTGTAAGTCTCTAATACCGACAGGTTTACCTATACCTTGAGCAAACAATAAAGTAACAATCAGAATTGGTAACATTTTGTTCATGAGGCTAAATATACACTATATTCATTTTCAGAAAAGAATTTTGTATCTTACCTTCCGAAAACAAAATGTTTTGGCAGTCGTACTTGCTAACAATAGGCTATGGTTTTTGGGGTGCCCTGGGGATAGGTACTATAAACTTTATTCTTTCTAATTCTTGACCATCCTTTAATCTGAAAAAATTGAATGTAATATAGTAAAAAAATAGAGAAAAAAATTTGTTTAAAATAAGATCATTTCATTTTTACGTCATAGTTATTATTGTTGCTATTTACTTTGCTGTTAATTTTTTTTGGCTCAATCTAAAAATAGAAATGAGTACATCTGAAATTAATGTAGAAAGTACAGACGAATTTCCTAACACTTCAATTAAGATTGCTTTGGTTGGAGACATTCATCTTCCTGATACTGAGAAAGACTACCAAATTCTAAATACACTTTTAGAAGATATAGATATTGAAAATCCAGATATTATTATTTTTGCTGGAGATTATACCAGTTCTCCAAAAAAAGTAGATAGCATGGACAAACACCGATCTAGAATTGTTGAATTATTAACCAAAGATCAACTCAATAAAAAAGTTTTTGTTCTTGGTAACTATGAAAGCTGGTCAAATCCTGAAGCTTGGATTGAAGAATTTAAGCAGAGAGATGCTACTTTATTAGAAAATGAAGTTTATCAATTTAGACTTAATGACCAAACTATTTGTATTAGAGGCTTTGGTGATTATTATACAAGGAAATTTACTTACATAGACTTTCCAGATGAATGTAATAATAAGGTTAAATTCTCTGTTACTCATGATCCTGCTGGGGCATTTGACCCAAGAGTAGAGGGATTAGTGTTAGCAGGTCATACCCATTGTGGTCAGGTTAGGCTCCCCTTTTATGGAGCGTTATGGGTGCCAACATCTGCTCCAAAAGAAGCTACATGTGGGCTCTATCAGGATAATCAAAGAATAGTATTCACTACCTCGGGTGCTGGGACAACTGTATTTCCAGTAAGAGTTGGAACACAATCGGAGTGGGATATGCTAAAGGTCAGTTTTCAAAGGTAATTTTAACAAGTAGACAAAGGATTTTCAAAACTTGTTCCAACGCCTGCCTGCCAGGTTTGTGTTTCTTTTAATATTCCATCCTTACAATAGATTTTATGAACACCCTCAGCCTCTCCTTTTTTGAAATAGCCTGACCATTCGAGTTCACCATTAAAATAATAACTCTCCCAGAGACCTTCCATTAAATCTTTCCTGTATAGACCTCTACTAAATGAGAAATAGTGATCATAAACTATCGGTTCTTTTACATCCCAACTAATAATACCATCTTCTCCATAAGTTGTTTTAACACAATGATTGCAATCGTCAGGATCTGTATAATAATATTTTTCCCAATAACCGTCCTTTTTACCGTTTTTGTAGTTACCCTTTTTACCTAGTTTTCCATTTAAAGAATTGTAGTATTCCGCTGGACCATCTAAAATGTCATTTTTGAAACTTAATTTTTCAATAATCTGGCCTTCAGGTTTATATTTTTCAAAAATACCATTGAGTTTACCATTTTTGAGATGCTTTTTTTGCCATAAACTTCCAGTTGGATAGAATTTTTCCCAAATACCTTCACCTATACCATCTTGATAATTTTCTTTATCACTAAGATATCCCCAAGCATCATATGCTAACCAAGTACCATCTTTAATCCCGTCAAGATAATTTCCCTCAGCTATGACTTCACCTTTAGCATTAAAATACTTCCAAAAACCATCCTTGACACCTGCTTTGTAAGCTCCTTTTTCCCTTAATTGACCATCATCAAAGTATGTTATCCATAGTCCATTCTTTTTTCCGTCTTTAAATCCCCCAATAAATTTTTTTTCCGAAGTTTTATTACTAATAATAAATCCATTTTTATATGTTCTTTTTTTATTTATAGTTCCATCCGGGTTAAAGGAAACTTGAAGTCCATGTGGTTTACCGTTCTTATAATTTTCCCGTGATGCGATTGAACGATCACCCATAAAAATTTCCCAAATACCCTCTTTTTCTCCATTTTTCATGATTCCTTTTTTGTGAGGTCTTCCATCTCTTAAATATTCAACCCATGGACCATCTTCTATTCCTTGATTATAGGTTTTTTTGAACCATAGAGGGTTGGAATATTTATCTCTACCCTCATAATAATACCACTCACCGTGCTTTTGACCTTTTTGATACGATCCTTTTTCTTTTAAAACTATTTCTCCTTTATATTTTTTTTCTTCTTCATCATTTTCATCACTATTGGAACCATAATCATCAAGCATGTTATATATGGATGGGATACTCGAAAAAGGTTCTGCATATCGTTTCCAAAATCCATCTTTAGATCCATTTTTATAAAACCCTTTTTCTTTTAATAGACCACCTTCATCATAAATTTTTGTAGAACCATTAAGAAGCCCATCTTTATAATTGAATTCCTCTTTTAATTGCCCATTATCAAAAAAATAGAGCCATAAACCGTCTCTTTTTCCATCCTTAAATTTTCCACTGAAATTATATGATCCGCTTTCTTTAATATCGCCTGTGTATGGTTTATTAGAGAACTTTTTAAAATGAAGACCCTCTCTTTCTACTAAATCTTTCCAACCAACTGTTTCAGACAAAACAGAAAATCCAGTAATTAAAATTGAAAAAAATAAAATGATGGAGCTTAATTGGTTCATTTAAATATGGTACTGTAATCAAATTAAATTTCAACTTTCACTTATAAATGAGTATGCTTTTTTTAAATCTCACTTTAAAAAATATTAATTTAGGCTAATTCCTTTGATCTACTTTATAAAAAAAACTATCCTTATCTCTTCATTATTCTTTATTTTTAGTAATGCTAGTTATGCAGAATGGATTAAATACTTATCAACCGAGATCGGTGATGATTTTTATATAAATGCTAAAAGTATAGAAACTAAAGGTAAGTTCGTTTTCTATGAGAGCTTAAGTAACTATACAAAAAAACCTCTTAAATCTGGTACTAGATCATTTATTTCTACTATTAAAGTAGATTGTGAATTGTTACGATATAAATTTGTCAATACTAAATCATTTAACAAGCTTTGGGGAGAGGAGTTGAAAAAAGAAAATAACAAAGAAGATAAAGAATGGAGCAAATTACAACCAAACGATGCTAGAGAAATAGCCTTAAGAGCAGTGTGTAATAAATTTGATTAGCTTAAATGGCATTTTGCCCAAATTCCTTCATCCTCATTCATATTAATAGATAATATCAGGAGTACCAAATACTAAATTGGGGGTACCCCCGGGGTATGGTATTCTTGTTTAATTATTTGTTTATGTTAAAATTATAATAATATGGCAGGAAGTATTAACAAAGTAATAATATTGGGTAATCTTGGAAAGGATCCAGAGGTAAGAAATTTTCAAAACGGTGGGAAGGTTTGTAATTTTCCAGTAGCCACTTCTGAAACTTGGAAAGATAGAAATTCGGGTGAAAAACAAGAAAGAACGCAGTGGCATAATATATCAATACTTTCTGAGCCTCTTGTAAATATTGCTGAAAGTTTTTTAAAGAAGGGTTCTAAGATTTATTTAGAAGGACAAGTTGAAACTAGGAAGTGGCAAGATAGTTCTGGCGCAGATCGTTATAGTACTGAAATTGTACTAAGAGCAAATAGAGGTCAGATAGTCTTAGTTGATAGAAAGTCTGAAATGTCTGATAATTTGAATAAGGTTTCTGAAGAGGATATGAATACTAAACAGGATAGTATTTCTGATTTGTCTTCTGAAATCATTGATGACGAAATACCTTTTTAATATTTCTAATAGCTAAAATAAATTTGTACTGGAAAATATATACCAGGAAAGCAGCCCTATCATTATAATTCCCATTACCATTAAGAAAATAGTATTTCTATTTGTGGATCTAAGTTTTTCATCAATCGAATGATTTAATTCGTCCTTAAGAGCTTTTAAATGGTTGGCATTTTCGGTTTTGACTACATTAAACTCATCTTTTAGGGCTGAAAACTGTTTTGTAGTATCCTCTTTAGCATCTTTTATATTATTTTTTATTAAAGTTGAGATCCCTTCCCCCACTTGATCAATTTTTTTGAGCAAAGAATTTTCAAGTTCAACTATTTTAGATCTAAGACTAGTTTCAATAATTGAACTTTCTTTTTTGATATCATCAGGTAAGGACTTTAATTCTTCTTTGAGGTTTTCGAAATCTTCAATAGCTTTTTTTAGTGGTTTTTTAATATCACTGGGTAAGGTTTCTAATTTTTCTTGAAGAGCAACTAGATCCTCTACTGCAGCAGAAATTTTCTCGATTTTTGAGCTATTTTCCTCTAATTTATTTAAAGTTTTTTCTGCTTTTGATAGATCCATATTTTGTCCTAAACTACTTTTTCTAATTGCTTATTATATTGCTCTAGATACGTTATCGCAGAAAAATCATCATCGAGATACTCATGTACTTTAACTAAATCCATTCTATTTTCAAGATTTGGACAAACTTCTGCAGAAAATTGGTCCTTATACTTTGGTTGAAGCATACTCACAAAACTCAACAAATCTTCAAAAGCTGTGCTCCAATCATTAGTATCCTTCTGAGATATCTGAACAAAATTGACTAATCTGGGAGCTCCGTCTGCATTATTAAATTCATCAGTTATTAAACGACAAATACCACTCATTAGGTCATATGCAGGATTGTTTTGGTAGGTTTCCAAATAACGGGCTAAACTGAATACTATCTTTTCTATTTTATTCTGGCTAAGCAATTTATCATCTGGAGCTAAAGTATTTTTAATAAATCTTACAATTTCACAACCAGATTGAAGCTCAACTAAACTTGCAATATCCTCCGCCATATCATCAATTTTGAAATAGAAATCAATGATTTCTTTAAATTTTTTGGGGCCAGTTACTTCAAAACCCATACAGGCTTCATATAAGTTCTTTAAGGATTGTCGGCGGTTATATACAAACTTTTGGTAATTCCAATTGAGTAAATACCAGATTAAATGACGCTTAAGATCGACACCAGTATGCTCGGCTTTAATGTCTTCAATTTTCTCATCAGTAATAATTTGCTCTGACTTTGATATCTCATATCTACCAATATTTTCTTTAAGTACTCCAACTATCTGATCATCAGAAAGATTTTTAGCTTTGACATCATATTGTTCTGTTATTGGGTTAACGACAACCCAGTCAGTAACTATTCCTAATTGGAATAATCTAAATATCGCTCTTTGGACGTTAATTTTAAGCTTTCTATCCTTTAATAATCCTTCAATATCATGTTTTTTAAATTTCTTCTTTAGATATTCTTTAATCTTTAGTTCTCTTTTAATTATTTTACTATTAGCAAAGCCATCCTCTTCTATCTGCTCAAATATCCTCCAACAAATTGCAAAATCGTACTCAATTTCATTTTGTTCACCCATACTAAGCCATAGTTGAGTTTTGAAATCGCCTCCATAAAACCCATCAGAGTAAGATTTTAAAACACTAGGTCTGACATTTGGCTTGTGTATCTTGTCAGGTATTGGTTTCTTTTCACGACTAAACAGAACATAACACTCAGCCTTATCTCCGTCTCTACCTGCTCTTCCACCTTCCTGATAAAGGGCTTCCAGTGAAGATGGCATTCCATAATGGATAGTAAAACGTATATTTGGTTTATTAATTCCCATACCAAAAGCTTTGGTAACGCACATTAGATCTAATTTGTTTTCTTTAAATGCCGTTTGATAAGCCTCTTTGTAATCCTCAAACTCCTGTTCTGAATCTTTTTCTACTACCTCTTCAGAATTCCAGCCCAAAATGCCATCTGGTATAAAATATTTAGGTCTCTCCCCACAAAATAGTCCTGTTTTAATCTCTTTGGTACTGTGAAAACTTTTTAAATCGTCTCTTATGGTATTACAGCCTAATTTGCCATTGAGGTGTGGAGAAAAAATAATTCCTGCTTTATTTGAATTAACCCATCCTTTTTTCTTGAGCTTTTCAAGCAATGAAAGAAGTGCAGCAAATTTTTCAACATCAGACTTTTTATCTAATTCATATTTTTTGTTATTGTTTTCTTTTACTAAATCTAAGATTTTAAACTCTAATTCCTCTCTATGTGCTGGATTGGGATTAAGAATATTGAAACCCAACTCCTCTCTGCTATTATGCATTTTATAAACAACATCTTGCTTATCTAATCCAAATTCTATGGAAATATCTCTTAATACATTTAAAGAAGCTGTTGCAGTTAAACATATGATCGGAACTTTTGGTAAAAAACGAAAAACTGTATGTGCTAAATTAAGATAGGATAATCTAAAATCATGCCCCCATTCCGAAAGACAATGAACTTCATCCACAACCAAAGAACCAATAAGCCTACTGGAGTTTAATGCAGTTAATAGTTCTCTAAATTCATTTTGCTGAAATCTTTCAGGAGAAACAAAAAGGAATTGTACCCTTTTTTGCTGAATTTTCCCTATTATTTGATCGTTTTCTGTTCTTTCCTGTGAGCTGTCAATCCTAACTGCTCTTCCTTCAAACCCCATGCTACTTAATTCTGCCACTTGATCACGCATGAGTGCCTTGATTGGAGCTACTACTATACAACAGCCTTGAAAAAGGCTCGCACTCAAATGGAAGCACAATGATTTCCCTCCTCCCGTTGGAAGAAGACCTAGTGTTTTCCCAGATCCAAGAATTTTTTCAATTATTTCAAGCTGTCCTTCTTTAAATTTATTAAATCCAAACAGCTGTTTATTAAATTCTTTTAAACCATTTTTCATCAAGGGTGAGGCAAGTGCTTTTTTTTCAAAAGGTTTGATTTCACTATGATCTCTTATTGAAATAATGATCCCTTCTTTAGGAGATCTAAAATATCTTTCTTTGTTAATATAATCACTACGAACACATATCTTACTTAACGGCTGATTGTCGTCCCATCGCTCAAATAACCTAAAATCTATTGACTTTTCCTTATTCAGATCCTTCCGGATGTTTGATTCAACATTTAATAATCTCATTTTGAATTTAGGTTTCTTAATTTCTTCACAGTAAATTTTAGAAACTGGTAAAATCCAGTGAAATAAATCCTCACATGCCAACTCTGCCCAATTAAATTTGGAATTAACATCTGTCTCTATATTTAATTCCCAAACTGGCGAATTAATATCTAGTAATCCTGAACGAATGAACTGAATCAATAGGATCTGAAATCTTATAATTGCTGTAACTGTGTATTCATAGCGTTCTTGTAGGAAATGCTTTTCTTCAAAAGAGGTTTTGTACCGATTTAAAATTTCATTTTTACTTAGCATATCAAGTATTTTTTTGACGCTAGTAATAAAACGGCTATCACTTTTTTTGATAGCATCTGTTGATATACGTACAGTTTCAATCCCCCTATTTTTCAGAATATTATCTCTTAATTGATCCTTTTGTTTTTGGCTCACATCCCTTTCATGACCCGCCCCATCTATCTCAATTACAAGGTCAGCAGCATCAAGGAAGAAATCAAATTTTTGATTAGTTGGAAATTTTTCAGAATTAAGTTTATTTACTATGACCCACTCAGAATTACATTCAGGAAGGATCAATTGTTTGATAAATTTAAATTCACTAAAATATTCTGATATAAGTTTATCAAAAAAATATTTAGCTGGATTATTATCTGAATTTTCAGGGCTTCCTTTGATTGTAGATATCCAAACTGGAGCCTTATTACAAGTAAAAGCTGGTACTTGCGCATCCTTATGTATTTGACCTGGAAAGTATTTTTCTAACTCTTCAGCTAAATAAGTTGATGGTTTAGTAGGAAGGCCTCGAAGTATCATTTTTTCGGCCACACTAACTGAAAGTGGTATAGGAGGAGCGTTTTGACAGGAGGGTAGGTTTTGAACTACAAAACAACATTCTTGATCAAAAAAACCAGCAGAGAACTGTTTAAATCCACTATTAAGGTTTTCAGAAGAGACCATTGACACAATTCCAGACAAATTATTCTGAATATTAATATAACTTAGCCAAATCTTTGAATTAATTGCAAGTAGGTCTTTCAATCAGATTCATACGTCTCAATTTATATTACTAGATAATATAAGAAGTCCCAAATACTAAAGTGGGGGATACCCTGGGGTATGGGTCAGTATTTGGAGAAATGGAGTAAATAAAATTATAATAATATCAAGAATTAGTGATTAAAAAAGAACTTCTAGATCATAAATTTGAGCGCCTAGCGAAGGGTAATGTGCCACCACAGTGCCACCAGAACTCTTATAAAAAGAGGTTTTTTTAAGTTAAAACTGCTAAGTTATTGAAAACATGGTGCCTCCAGAGAGACTCGAACTCCCGACCCACTGATTACAAATCAGTTGCTCTACCAGCTGAGCTATAGAGGCACAATATTTTCTTAAATTTTAAAGAAGGATATTGCAAGCTTTTATTAAAAAAATATATATTAAGTTATATACAAAATCCGATTAAATAAATAATTAATAATGCACTATTTTTTTATTTCTGGAATAATATTAATTTTCATAGGCATTTCTTTAATATTCTTTGTAATTTATAATGCATTTAAAATAAAGAAAATGATTAATGAAAATCAAAATCAAAATCAAAAAAATAATCTGAGACTTCAAAAACTACTACCCCTAAACTTAGTAGGGTTGTTTCTATCATTTATTGGGATGATGATTTTAATTCTTTTTTTTATATTATCTTGAATTCAAAATATTTTTTAACCAACCTACTATAATTTCAATACCGAATTCTGTTTCTCCTGGAGCTTTTATATCACCTAGTATTACATGATAGTTTTTATTATCAACATTATTGGAAACATCAAGACTTACCATGCTTGAATCTCCACCCCAACGTTTAGATGCTTTTTTTATTCTTTTTATGCTTATCCATTGATCTTTAGGACAAAAAATAAAAATGACAGGCGACATAATTTTGCTAAAATCTGATTGCCATATTTTTTCAACACTTAATTCTAAATTTATAATAGACTCAATTGGAAGTTCATTACTCCACCATTTTTTTTCTTCAATTTTTCGATGTGTTGCTACCCTTTTTTCCCCTAAAAAAAATTTATAAATAATTTTTGACCAATAAAAACTTGATAATTTAAGCCGCCAATCTGGGATACCATAACAAGGAGAAATAAAGATATTCCCTAAAACTATGTCATCAATTCTATTTTTAGATAAATATTCAGATACTAAAGTACACCCAAAAGATGTAGCTACTACAATAATTTTATCACCTATCCTCTTTCCTATTTCAAATGCCTCTTGGACATCCAGATACCAATCCATTCCATCAACATCTTTAAGAGGTCGAAAGTCATTAATCCCATGTCCTGATAATCTAGTAAAAAAAAGATTGGCATTATAATTTTCAGCCAAAATATCAGGAACTGGTCTAATCTCTCCTAAACTTGCAGAAAATCCGTGGATGTAAATAATGGCAATTTTTGATTTAGATTTTAAATTAGGATTATGCCATATAATTCTTTTTTTTGTCCAAGGCAAAATGCCTTTTATATTAGATTCTGACATATTCAAATAATTCTCTATGTTATTACCTATTAAGTTAGGATTGAATTTCTTATCAAAATTAAGTTTTTTTTTCCTAATCAGAAAAATAAAAATTAAAATAAAAGAAGTGGATAAGATTAAAAACAAAAAAAACTCTATTACTATTTCTTTTCTAACAAATTTAGTAAATTACTACTTATTAATTTTAGGCATTCTTCAGTAGAAAAAGAATGATCAGCATTTTTAATAATTTCTAATTTAGCGTCTTCACAAGTTATGTGATTAATAAGCTTTATAGCTGTATTTAAGGGGACATCATTATCCAATGTACCCTGTAGAAGCCTTACAGGAAAATTTAATTCAATTTTATCACGTAAAACAAAACAATTTCTTGATTCAAATATAAGGTTTTTAGAAATTTTATAAGGTTCGTCAGAGTATTCAGAATCTTGTTTTATTAAGCCATGTTGTATAATTTTTATCTTTTCATCTTCGCTAAAATTTTCCCACATCAAGTCCTCAGTAAAATCTGGAGCCGCTGCAATTCCTATCATCGAATGAATTTTTTGAGGTCGTTTTTTTGCTAAAATGAGCGCTATCCACCCACCCATTGAAGAACCTATCAAAATTTGTTTTTTATTTGTTAAATTATCCAATACAGAAAGAGCGTCTTCAGACCACGTTAAAATTGATCCATCAGTAAAAACACCCTCTGAGCGTCCATGACCAGAATAATCAAATCTAATAAATGTATTTCCCTTAGATCTACACCAATCCTCCAAGTATTTTGCCTTAGTGCCCTCCATGTCAGAAGCTAAACCTCCTAAAAATATTATCCCTGGTTCTTGAGTTGATTTACCTTCTAGTTTTTTGAAGGCAATTTTTCTATTATTTTTTGTTAAATGAAAATTCAAACTTACTTTATTCATTGAGGCACTTATTTAATGATGAATAAATTTAATTATGGTCAAAATCACTATTTTCTATAATTATCTAAAAGTAAATAGAATTTAATAGGTATTATAAAAATAATCTTTGACAAAATAGTATCTTCAAACAATAAGTTATTAAGTAATTATAGGTTTATTTTTAGAATGACAGATGTATCAATAGAATTTCCTGATGGAACAATTAAAAACTTTCAAAAAGGTATTACTGCAGTTGATGTGGCTGAGAGTATTTCAAATTCTTTAAAAAAAGCAGCTATTGCTTGTTCATTGAATGGAGTTTTAAGTGATCTTTCAAAAGAAATTAATGAAAATTGCAAATTAGAGATATATACAATTAAAAATGAAAATGTAGCTCTAGAACTCATAAGACATGACTGTGCCCATATTATGGCTAGAGCTGTTCAAGAAATTTGGCCAGATACAAAAGTCACAATTGGTCCTGTTATTGAAAATGGTTGGTTTTACGATTTCGATAGAGAAGAGCCATTTACTCCTGAAAATTTGTTAACTATTGAAAAAAAAATGCGGGAAATTATTAACTTGAAAGATTCCGTTAAATTTGAAGTTTGGGAAAGAAAAAAAGCAATCAAATATTATTCAGAAAAAAAAGAATCTTATAAAGTTCAACTGATTAATGATATCCCTGAAAATGAAAAAATTTTAATGTATTGGCATGGTTATTGGCAGGACCTTTGTAGAGGTCCACATCTAGCTAATACAGGCCAAATCCCTGGTGATTGTTTCAAACTGATGAAAATAGCCGGAGCCTATTGGAGAGGTGACAGTAATAATAAAATGTTACAACGAATTTATGGAGTAGCATTTAGAAATAAGGAAGAATTAAAAAAATATCTTAATTTCTTAGAAGAAGCACAAAAAAGAGACCATAGGAAAATTGGTAAAGAAATGGAACTTTTCCACATGCAAGAGGAAGCTCCAGGTATGGTTTTTTGGCATCCTAACGGTTGGCGAATATATCAAATCCTACAAAACTATATGCAAAAGGAATTAGAAAAAGGAGGCTACTCAGAGGTAAAAACACCTCAAGTAGTAGGAAGAAAACTATGGGAAGACTCTGGACATTGGGAAAAATTTCAAGAACACATGTTCATAGTTGAAGTAGACGAAGAGGGATCCAAAGAAAAAAGGATAAATGCACTTAAACCAATGAATTGTCCTTGTCACATTCAAATTTATAATCAAGGTGTTAAATCATATAGAGATTTACCATTTAGAATGTCAGAGTTTGGCTCATGTCACAGATATGAACCATCAGGTGCTATGCATGGAATAATGCGTGTAAGAGGTTTTGTACAAGATGATGCACATATCTTCTGTACAGAAGAGCAAATAGAAAGCGAAACAAAAAAATTTATTGAACTTCTATCAAAAATTTATTCAGATTTAGGATTTGCGGATTATAAAATCAAATTTTCAGATAGACCAGAAAAGAGAGCGGGCTCCGATGAAACCTGGTTTAAAGCAGAAGAAGCACTCAAAAATGCCACTAATACAGCTGGTTATTCATTTGAATTAAATCCTGGAGAAGGAGCTTTTTATGGTCCTAAATTAGAATTTGTATTAACAGATGCTATTGGGAGAGATTGGCAATGTGGAACTCTTCAGGTTGATTTTGTTTTACCTGAAAGACTTAATGCAAATTATATAGCTATGGATGGAAATAAAAAAAATGTTGTTATGTTGCATAGAGCAATTTTAGGTTCATTTGAGCGGTTTATTGGTATCTTAATAGAAGAAAATTCTGGCAAACTCCCATTATGGTTGACCCCCACACAAGTAGTAATCGCTTCAGTAGTTTCTGGAGCAAATAATTATGCAAAAGAGATATATAAAAATTTAATTTCTAAAAATATTCGTGTTAAACTTGATATAAGGAATGAAAAAATTAATTATAAAATCAGAGAACATTCTTTAAAAAAAATACCTATAATATATGCTGTTGGACTTCGTGAAGTAGAAAATAAAACTGTTACTGTAAGAAAACTAGGCTCTAACAAAACATCAACCGTAGACCTATTAGAAGAAATTGAAGGGCTTATACCTAATTGTGAGATTCCGAAATGAGATATAGGAATTTTCACCATTTTTTGACTATTGCTTTACATTAAGGTATACAAACAAACATAAATTTTTTAGTTTACAAACATAAAGGAGAGTTAATCATAGTAAGAAGACCAAATGAAAATCCTCAAGTTTCTAGAGAACAAGGTATTCGAATAAATCATTCTATAGATTCAAATGAAATTCGATTAATTGGGTCAAAAGGTGAAAATATAGGTATAGTTACCCCAAATAAAGGAATAGACTTAGCAACCCAAGAAGATCTCGATTTAGTTGAAATTTCACCAAATGCAAGCCCCCCCGTCTGCAAAATAATGGATTATGGTAAATATAAATATGAACAACAAAAAAAAGAAGCAGAAGCGAGGAAAAAGCAAAAAACAATCGATGTTAAGGAAATCAAATTTAGACCTAATACAGATGTACATGACTACGAAGTGAAAATGCGATCCGTTACAAAATTTCTTGACCATGGTGATAAAGTAAAAATTACCATGAGATTTAGAGGTAGGGAAATGGCTCACCAGGAACTTGGAAAAGATCTCTTAGAAAGGGTAGCTGAAGACACTGCCGATATCGGAAAAATAGACTCTATTCCAAAAATGGAAGGGAGACAAATGACTATGATGATTAGTCCTTTGAAATAGAAATTATAAACAAATATTACTGGATAAAACTAAAGTGATTTATTTTACAAGCTTTTTGGAATATATCCCATTTTGGTTATTTATTCGCATAATGAAGTTTTTAAACTTTAATACAAGAATATTTATAAGCGCAAAAGTTATTAGTTTTATAATTAGAAATACACCAAAATATAAAAAAAGAGTTTTAAAAAATCTAAAACTCATTTATCCAAAAATGTCAGACCTTGAAAGAAAAAGTTTTTTAAAAAAATTCTCCCAAAACCTTGGACTTACTTTTTCAGAGTTTTTATTTAATGAAGAATACCATAAATATCAAAATATTAATTTTGAAAACCAATCTGAAATATCAGAAATTTTAGAAGCCATTAAAATTAATAGGCCAGTTTTAATAGTGTCTGGTCATATTGGTCCTTGGGAAGCAGTTCGTGCTTTATTAAGGAGAAATGGTGTAGAAACTGCTGCAATATACAGAAAAAGTAAAAACGTATTTTACCAACCGTATCACCATAAAACTATTGAAGCAGGTGGAAAACCAATATTTCAAGTTGGAAGAAAAGGGACTTCTGAAATGATAAGGTTTTTGAAAAAAGGCGGTGTAGTTTGTGTAATGATAGATCAAGCAGTTAGTGAAGGGAAATATATGGATTTTATGGGAATTCCAGCAAAAACATCCTTTGCAATAGCTAATATAGCTATTAAATACAATGCGCTAATAATACCTGCTTACGCAATTAGAAAAGAAAATAACGAACCAATTCAAGTTATATTTGAGCCTAGTATAAATGTCAGAGAGCCATTCAAGATTATACAAAAATTAAATAAAAGCTTAGAAAATATTGTAAGTAAATATCCAAATCAATGGTATTGGGTTCACAACAGATGGAAATAAATTCTGGGACTAAGGAATAGTCCCAGAATAAATATTATTTATGAACAGCCTGAAGCTTTAGAACATACAATAGCGTCAGAAGGAACTGTAACAGCAGTCTCTGCACAACCACTTATAATAAAAATTGAAGACAAAGCTGCTAAAATAAGATACTTTTTCATAATTATCCTCATTGGAATTAATAAATATTGTGATAAAATAAACTACGTACAGAAATAGTCAATCATGCATTTATTATAAAAATAAGATTTTGATTAAATATGAAATAGTGAAACAATTAAGCACCATAATTTATGATAGTTTATACTATTACACATATCAATATATCTAAATAACTTTTTTATGGTATTAAATACAAATTAACTTGAAGGAATTTTTTTAAATTATGTTTTTTAGAAAAAACAAAAAAAATAATACAGAAAAACCAACTACTCCTGAATTTAATGAGAGTGATAACAAAATCAATTTACAATCCAGTGAAATAAAATCTGAAAATAAAATCTCAACTATAAGTGAAAATTTGCATATCACAGGTACGTTATACTCAACTGGAAAAATTAGTTTTAATGGTAGTATAAAAGGTTCGTTAGTATCCAAATCCTTATACGTTGGACATAATGGATTTATAGATGGAAAAGTAGAAGCAGATGAAGCTGTTATTCTTGGTAAGATTAAAGGAACTTTAAAAGGAAATAAAGTAAGACTTGCTTCTTCATCAAGAATTGAAGGTGATACTTATCACCAAGTAATAGCAATAGAAGATGGTGCAATATATGAAGGCTCAATTAAGAGAATTAAAAATAGTTAATTATCGTCCTCTAATCCTAGGATCTAAAGCATCCCTCAACCCATCACCAAGGAAATTAATACTTAAAACTGTTAGTGATATAGCTAGGCCAGGCCACATAACCCTTTCTGGATGAAGCTGTAAATAATCTACCGCATCATTTAAAAGACGACCCCATGTTGGAAAATCAGGCGGGAAGCCCAATCCTAAAAATGAAAGTGCACTCTCTGTAATTATTGCATTAGCTATACCAAGGGTCGCTGATACCAGAATAGGTGACAAAATATTTGGCAAAATATGCCTTATTATTATTTTTTGATCTGGTGAACCAATAGATCTTGCAGCTATAACAAATTCTCTTTGCTTAAGAGCTAAAACATCCCCTCTTACAATTCTAGCAGTTGGCATCCAGCTCGTAACTCCAATAGCAAAAACAATCAAGATAAACATACCCTTTTCTGGTCCATATGAAACACTCAATGGTTCACGAAAAAGAAACATCATCAATAATAATAAAGGTAATAATGGCAATGAGAGAAAGAGATCGGTAAACCTCATTAATACTCCATCTAATCTTTTATAATAACCTGCAATTACTCCAATACAAGTTCCTAAAACTAATGATAAAAACATAGCTGCCAAGCCAACAGTAATTGATGTTTGGCCACCAGCAATCATTCTTGAAAAAGTATCTCTTCCTAGTTGATCTGTCCCAAATGGATGTAATAGACTTGGACCTTGATTGCGGGACCTTATATCTATTGCATTAGGTTCAAAAGGCCATAAATAGGGCCCAAGCATAACTGTGATTAAAATACCAAAAAAAATAATAGCACCTAACAAAGCACCTTTATGTTTTTTAAATTGCAACCATACATCACCCCAATAGGTAGAACCTGGAGAAAATAAAATTTCTTGATTTTTTATCTTATTACTCATATCTAATCCTCGGGTCTAACAAAGCATATAGAACATCAGCCACTAAATTGAAAAAAACAATTAAAAAAGCAAAAATAAATGTTAAAGTTTGAATAGTAGGCAGATCATTAGCATATATTGCTAAAATTAACTGCTGCCCGATACCATTTACTTTAAAAACTTGTTCTGTAATTATTGCTCCACCAAAAATAAGAGGTAAGTTTAATGCTATTACAGTAATAACTGGTATCATCGAATTTCTAAGAACATGCACTAAAATCACAATTGATTCACTTAAGCCTTTAGCTCTAGCTGTCCTTACATAATCTTGATTTAAATTATCTAATATAGCAGATCTCATATAACGGCTTATTTGTGCAGTACCTTGTATTGCTAAAACCATTACAGGTAGAAACATTTGCTTAAGTTGGATAATAAAACTTTCCCAATTATTAACTTCATGTAAGGTATCATAAGTAGATGGGAACCATTCCAAATATACAGCAAAAATTACAATAACAAGTGGACCTGTAAAAAATGGGGGAATTGAATATCCTACCATAGTAATAAAAGTTCCAGTCTGATCAAAAATTGAATATTGTTTATAAGCGGAGTAAATACCAATAGGAATTGATATAGCAATAGCTACTACATAAGACATTCCAACAACCCAGAGAGTTTGTGGTAATCTTTGCATTACTGTGTCCATAACTGGAGCACGTGTTTGCCAACTTATCACTCTAAGTTTATCTTCAGAATAATTAGTACCAAAAAAATAATCAATAAGTACCTGTGGCTCAATCCAAAAAAATTGGACTAACCATTTCCAGAACTGAACATATAAAGGTTGTCCTAACCCTAGCGCTTCTCTCATTTTTTCTTTAACTTCTGGCGGAACAGTTAGCGGAACTTGCGCCATAGGATCATTTGGTGCCAGACTTAGAACTAAAAAAATCACTAAGCTTATTATTACAAGAGTAGGAACAGCAATGAGCAAACGTCTTACTGTATATTCAAACATTTGTCGCCTTTAAATAATTATTGAGAAAAAAAAACTGCCCCAGAACTCTGGGGCAGATTATTATTATTTTCTATACCAGTCTGCTGTATTCCATAACTCGGAATCCCATGTATTAAGAATTACCCCCCCCAAAGTATTTGAGTGAGCTGAAACTCTACCACGATGCACTAAAGGTACAATAGTATAACTATCTTTTGTTAACATATTATTTAACTTGATAGCAATTTCACCACGTTTTGCTAAGTCACCAGTTTGTGAAAGTTCATCTAATAAAGCATCGTACTTTGGATCACAATAACGATTAATATTTTCTCCTTGCCACTGAGTCTCAGGCTTAGGCTCGTTTCCACATCGATACATTCCTAAGTAATTTTCAGGGTCAGTACCATCAAAGGTATTAGCATACATCTCTACATCAGCATAAAATTTCTGAAATGTATCTGGAGAACCTGGATCACCTCCAAAGAAAACTGAAGCATTGAGATTTCGTAATTCTGTTTCAACTCCAATTTGAGACCACGAATCCTTGATTATTGCTTGAAAGTCCTGGCGAACAGCATTAGTGGATGTTTGATACAGTATTGATAACCTTACCCCATCTTTTTGTCTAATGCCATCTCCACCTTTTTTCCACCCTGCAGATTCAAGAAGTGCATTAGCTCCAGCTATATCTTGTTTAATACAATAATCATTTTTAGCTGCATAATTGTCTGGTGCCGGCACCAAATCACAAGTCACATCACCTGCTTTACCATATCCAATTTCTACTAAAAGAGGCCTGTCAATAGCCATTGATAAAGCTTTTCTCACATTTATATCTGTTAAGAAGGGATGAGGTGCTTTTACTGTGGATCTTGTATCAGCATCTAAGGATGGAGATGGATTTGTCATATTCATTTCAAGTCTTTCAACCAAAGGACCAAATCCAGCAATAGCAACACCTTTTCCTGCTTTTTCCATATTAGCAATAACTTCTGGTGCTAACTGAAGATTCCAAGCATAGTCAAATTCACCTGTTTCTAGTACAGATCTTCCTGCTGCAGTTGCGTCACCTCCACCTTTAAAAGTAATAGTTGCAAATGCTGGCTTATTAGGATCTCTATAGTTTTCATTTGCTTTATACTGAATAACATCATTTGGCCTGAATTCTGTTACAACAAATGGCCCAGTACCAATAGGGTTAAAGTTTTGCTCAGTACACTGAGAAGCTTTAGCCCCTTTACAATTCTCAAATTGAGCCTTTTGAAGTATGGGTGTTTGACCTCCCATAAATGGACCATATGGATTTGGTTTTGGTGCTGTGAAAGTAATAATAATAGTACGTTCATCAGGCGTATCAATTGATTTAATTCCATCAAATTTATTTAATTGTGCGCAACCACCATCGGGATCCATACAATAGTCAGCCGTAAATTTAACATCAGCTGAAGTTACAGCCGATCCGTCAGACCATAATAATCCCTTCTTAAGTTTCCAAGTAATAGTAGTTAAATCAGAGGACACTCCACCATTTCCTACAGTAGGAATTTCCTCAGCTAACCAAGGAACTAGTCCTCCTGTTTCATCATATCTACCTAGTGGTTCAATAACAAGAGAAGCAGACTCTATGTCTTTTGTTCCACTGGATAAATATGGATTTAAAATGGATGGAGCTTGCCAATAAATAATCTTGGCATTTCCATCTGAAGCTCTTCCCGCAAAAATTGCATTTGCAAACAAAGATACAAAAGCTGCAATCAACAGGGTAATTTTTAGTTTCATAATATTTCTCCCTTATTTGACGAGTTTTTCGATAAACCTCGATAATTAACATTAATATTATTTTTAAGAATGAAGCAACCCAAGAAAATAACTTTTTTAATGGATAATAGTCTAATATTACGCTAGGTAAAGTAAATTTATTTTTCGATTATTCTTAAGCAAATAGTTGTTATTGTTAGTTGTAACCAATATTATTTTTTAAAACATAATGACCCTTTTTTATCATATTATAGCTTGAGGGTTCTGGTACAAAACCTAAATCTCTTATTGGTGAAGAGATTGGCTTAAAATTAATATCATCTCTATTAAATCTTTTCTTAGGATCGGCTATTGGAACAGCTTTCATTAATGCTCTAGTGTAAGGATGAGTTGGATTACTGAAAATAGTTTGGCGATCTCCTATTTCAACCATTCTACCCAAATACATAACACCGACATAATGGCTAACTCTTTCTACTACAGCCATATCGTGGCTTACAAAGAGATAGGAAAGACCTAATTCTTCCTGCAAGTCTAATAACAGATTTATAACACTAGCCTGAACCGAAACATCTAATGCTGAAACCGCCTCATCAAGAATTAAGAGTTTTGGATTAAGGGCTAATGCCCTTGCTATTGCTACTCTTTGTCTCTGTCCTCCTGATAATTCATGTGGATATCTATTTAAAAAAGATCTTGGTAACCTTACTTTGTCAAATAATTCAGATATTTTTTTGTTTAGATTATGACCAATCACAATTTTGTAGTTGATTAATGGTTCTGCCACTTGATCAAATAACTTCATTACAGGATTTAAAGAACCATAAGGGTCCTGAAAAACCATTTGCATATTTAATCTTTGCCTCAGCAGATCTTTTTTATTTTGTTTTAAGATATCAACACCTTCCATACAAACCTCTCCAGACTCCGATTCCTCAAGTCTAAGAACAGATCTAGCGATAGTGGTCTTTCCACACCCAGACTCGCCAACAAGTGAGAATGTTTGTCCCCTATTAATCGTAAAAGATACATCTTCAACAGCGTGTAAATTTGCAATTTTTTTTCTAAACATCCCACCCGTTACTGGAAATCTTGTAACTAAATTTTTAACTTCTAAAAGAGGCTTAGTTGTTCCAACAATTTTTATGGATTTTACATTATTTTTAGAATCCAGTTTTAAAGGCTCTGGATATTTCTTTCCTAACATAGCCCCCAACTTTGGCACAGAAGAAATTAATTTTTTTGTATAATCTTTTTTAGGATTATTAAATATTTCATTCACATTACCTTCTTCAACTTTTTCTCCATGGTACATTACAACAACTCTATCAGCAATCTGTGCAACAACAGCCATATCATGTGTAATAAATAGAATAGAAGTTCCCGTTTCCTTTTTTAATCTGTTTAATAAGGTCAAAATTTCTGCCTGTATCGTAACATCCAAAGCAGTAGTTGGTTCATCAGCAATTAAAATTTTAGGCTTACAGGCCAAAGCCATTGCAATAACAATTCTTTGTCTCATTCCACCTGAAAGCTCATGGGGATATTGAAGTAATCTTCTTTCAGGTTCAGGTATCCTTACACTTTTTAAAAGATTTAGAGCCTCTAAATCAGCCTTATTTTTGCTCATTTGTTTATGAACACGCAAACCCTCAGTTAATTGTCTTTTTATTGTAAAAACAGGGTTTAAAGCAGTCATTGGTTCTTGAAAAACCATTCCTATCTGATTGCCTCTTATTTCCCTCATTTTATTTTGGTCTGAATTGATTAAATCTGATTGAACATAAGAATTAGAAGCAAACATTATAGTCCCAGCATCTATTTTACCTCCACCAAATTCAACCAACCTCATGATTGCAAGTGAGGAAACAGATTTTCCAGATCCAGACTCACCAACTAAACATACTGTTTCTCCAGGAAAAATTGAAAATGATAAATCATTAACTCCTGTTACTTTACCAGTTTTTGTCTGAAAATTGACTTTAAGTTTCTTCACATCAAGAACAGGTACGTTTTTTTTAGTTTTACTTTTCATAATAACTGAACCATCAAGAGTCTTAAATTTACTATAATTAGTTATATAAATTTACAGTAATTAGGTATAAATTCAATCATGTAAAATGATTAATAAAAATTTGTATTCTTGTCATTGATTTTCATCTACATTATCATTTAATTTAAAAATTGAGGTTTTTATGTCAGAAAAATTTTCTCCTATAGAAATGTTGGATAAATTAATATCTTTTGATACTGTTTCAAGAAATAGCAACTTACCAATTATTGAATTTATCAAAGATTATTTACATAGTTTTGGGGTTGAGTCACATCTTGTTTATAATTCTGATAAAACAAAATCTAATTTATACGCTAATGTAGGACCTTCTGAGGTAGGAGGTGTTATCCTATCTGGACATACCGATGTTGTACCTGTTGATGGGCAAAATTGGAATTCAGATCCTTTCAAAATAAAAGAAATTAATGGAAAAATTTATGGGAGAGGAACATGCGATATGAAAGGCTTTATAGCAATTTGTCTTGCGCTAGTTCCTGATATGCTTGACGCCAAATTAAATAGACCAATCCAATTAGCCTTCAGTTATGATGAAGAAGTTGGTTGTATCGGTGCCCCTTTTATGATTAAGGAAATGAGTAAAAATTTACCAAAAGCCAGTTGTGCAATTGTTGGAGAACCAACCTTACTAAAACTAGTAGATGGACATAAAGCATCTATAGGGCTTGATACAGAAGTTACAGGATACGAAGTACATTCAAGCCTTTTACCAAGTGGTGTTTCAGCTATTATGACTGCTTCAAAATTAGTAAATTGGATTTCAAATAAAACAGAAGAAAATCAAAATAAAACTCCTAGAGATTTGGATAAATTATTTTATCCACCATTTACTACGTTACATGTTGGAAAGATCAATGGAGGAACAGCATCTAATATTACAGCTAAAAAATGTAGTTTTACTACAGATATAAGGTGTTTGCCTCTTGATGATGGCGAGAAAATTATAAAAGCATATGAGAAATATGCAGAAATGATCGATTCTCAAAATAAAAAGATAAGACCAGAATCAAATATAGCTATTACTAGACATCACTGGGTACCCGGTCTTAAACCAGAAAATGATGGAGTTGCAGAAAGTTTAGTCAGAAAACTTACTGGAGATAACTCCACAGGAAAAGTTTCTTATGGAACTGAAGCTGGTCAATTTCAAGAAGAAGGATATAGTACCGTGATTTGTGGTCCAGGTTCAATTGAACAAGCACACCAGGCAAATGAATTTTTATCAAGAGATCAACTCAATAAAGGAACAGAGTTTATCAGGTCTATTGTAAATGAGTATGCAAATTAGGACTAAATTAAATGCCAATTAAAAACCAGTTTTCTGAATTATTTGAGCATATAAGGTCTTGGCGGCATCATATCCATCAAAATCCTGAACTGATGTATGATACAATAGAAACATCAAAATTTGTTGAAACTAAATTAAAAGAATTTGGGTGTGATGAAGTACTTACTGGAATTGGCAGAACCGGTGTAGTTGCGTTAATTGAAGGAAAAAAGAATATGTCTGGGAAAGTCATTGGTTTAAGAGCCGATATGGATGCCCTTCCGATACAAGAGCAAACAAATTTGGATTATTCCTCAAATAATCCAGGAGTTATGCATGCATGCGGACATGACGGTCATACTGCAATGCTATTAGGAGCTGCCAAATATCTTGCTGATACTAGGAACTTTAATGGAAAAGTAGCTCTTATCTTCCAACCTGCAGAAGAAGGAGGTGGTGGAGCTAAAGAAATGATTGATGACGGATTGGTAGAAAAATTTAATATTCAAGAATTCTTTGGTATGCATAATATGCCAGGCTTAGAATTAGGTAGATTTTCTATAAAATCTGGGGATTTTTTTGCTGCCGCAGATACCTTTACAATAAAAATAGTTGGTAAAGGTGGACATGCCGCCAAACCTCAAGAAACAATAGACCCAATTGTAATAAGTAGTAATTTAGTAATGTCATTACAAAGCATTGCGTCAAGAAATATAAACCCCACCAAGGATGTAGTGGTTTCTGTATGTACTTTTCTAACAGATACTATTTCGTTCAATGTCATACCAGAAATAGTTACCCTTAGAGGAACCTTGAGGACTTTTGATAAAGAGGTTCAAAATAATGCAAAGGATAAGATTTTTTCATTATCAAAATCTATTGCTGAGGCATATGGTGGCAAAGCTGAAATTGAATTTAATTATGGTTATCCTGTAATGAAAAATTCCGTAGATGATACAGAGATTGCAATGAGTGTTGCAGAAAAAGTAACTGGTAAAAAAACAATAAATGCCGAAAAGATAATGGGCGCAGAAGATTTCTCTTATATGTTGAATTCTGCAAAAGGAGCATATATCTTAATCGGTAACGGGGATACTCCAAGTGTTCACAGTCCAACATACGTTTTTAATGATGAAATTTTACCTATTGGTTCTTCATATTGGGCTGAATTGGTAGAAACAAAAATGCAATTATAATAAGGAATTTTAAATGTCACTATACACGCCTTTCAACAAATGGGTAACCGATGAACATAAACTTTTCACTGATAGTGTGCAAAAATTTTATAATGACGAAATGAGTCCTAACATTGAGGACTGGGTTAATAAGGGTGTAGTTTCAAAAACCTTTTGGGAAAAAGCTGGTTATGCTGGAATTATGTCAGGATCTGTTTCAGAAGAATATGGTGGAGTTGGGGGCGATATGGGCTTTGACTCAATCACAGTATATGAGCAATCCAAAACTGGAGACTCCAGCTGGGGTTATGGAATTCAATCTATAGTTATTCACTATTTGAACGAATATGGAACTAATGAGCAGAAAAGTGAGTGGTTGCCAAAATTAATTGAAGGTAAAAGTATAGCATCTCTTGCTATGACAGAACCAGGTGCTGGCTCGGATTTACAAGCTATAAAAACTACTGCTAAAAAAGATGGAAATCAGTATACATTGAATGGTTCGAAAATTTTCATAACTAATGGCGGTTCAGCAGATTTAATAGTTGTTGCAGCTAAAACTGACCAATCAGCAGGAGCAAAAGGTATATCACTGGTTCTATTAGATACAAAAAATGCAGATGGTTTTAGCCGAGGAAAACCACTAAAAAAACTTGGCTTAAAAGGAAATGATACTGCAGAGTTATTTTTTGATAATGTTAAAATTCCTCTCACTAATTTGATTGGAAATGAAGAAGGTCAAGGATTTTACCAAATGATGAACCAATTACCTTGGGAAAGGTTGCTCATAGGAATTACCGCATTAGGAGCCATTGATTTCGCGTTACAGGAAACCATTAAATATGTACAAGATAGAAAAGCATTTGGAAAACGAATTATGGACTTACAAAATACAAGATTTAAACTTGCAGAAGCAAAGACCAAAACAGAAGTGTTTAGATCATTTGTAAATGAATGTATAGCCCGTCTTATAAAAGGTAAATTAGATGCAGCAACCGCTTCAATGGCCAAATATTGGGGATCTCAAATCCAAAATGAAATTATGGATGAATGTTTGCAATTACATGGTGGTTATGGGTATATCCTAGATTATCCAATTTCTAGAATGTATGCAGATGCAAGAGTACAGAAAATATACGGTGGATCTAATGAGATAATGAAAGAATTGATTGCCAGGTCAATTGATAAATAAATATTTTAAAAAAAAACATACTTTAACCTACTGACCATCCCCCATCGATAATATGAGTTTGTCCCGTTGTGAACATACTTTCGTCGGATGATAAATACAAAGCCAAGCTAGCAATTTCATCAGATTTTCCTACCCTTCCAAGAGGCTGTCTGGCTATAAAATCCTTTTTGGCTTTTTCGTAATCCCCCGTATCTTTTAATCTAGAATGTAAAGATGGTGTATCAACTGTACCTGGACAAATAGCATTACACCTTATTCCCTCTTTTACATATTCAACAGCAACAGATTTAGTTAAACCAATAACTCCAGCCTTGGTTGTACCGTATATAAATCGATTAGGGGCACCAATAATTGATGAAACTACAGAGGATATGTTGATAATAGATCCTCCTCCCTTTTGTATCATTAACGGTATTGCTGCTTGAATAGAATGAAACATCGATTTTATATTAAGAGAAACTGCAAACTCAAATTCCTCATCATTAGCATCTAAAATAGTTCCTGAATGAACAAAACCGGCACAATTTATGAGTATATCTGGATTAAAATTAGATATTGTTTTTTGTAATTCAGTTTTATTTAAAACATCTAATTGTTTTTTTTCGGTTTCAATATCTTTTATCAATTCATAATTAATATCCGTAGCCAGAACTGAACCTCCTTCTTTAATAAATCTTTCTGTTATTGCTCTACCAATTCCTTGACCTGCTGCAGTAATAAAGATTTTCTTACTACTTAATAACATAAGTACCTCCTCTTATATAAAAACTAAATTTAAAAAGCAGCACCTTCATTTGATACTTACATAACTGCTCCAATTTGCCATGGGACAAATTCAAAATCACCTAACCCTTCAATTTCTGATTTTGTTTTATCACCCGAAGCAATATTTAATAACAAATTGTAGATGTTTTCTCCAACCTCTTTTATTGATTGATTTTCTGTAAGAATTACTCCTGCATTGATATCCATGTCTTCATGCATCTTATCAAACATTTTAGAATTTGAAGCAATTTTTATACAAGGTGATGGCTTTGAACCAAAAGCAGAACCTCTACCAGTAGTGAAAGCTATAATATTGCAACCGCTTGCTATTTGTCCAGTAACAGATGCAGGATCATAACCTGGGCTATCCATGAAAACAAACCCTTTATCTTTAATAATCTCACCATATTTATAAACACCATTTAATTTTGATGTCCCAGCTTTTGATATTGCCCCCAACGATTTTTCAAGTATCGTGGTTATTCCACCTATCTTATTTCCTGGTGATGGATTGTTATCCATTGTACCTAAGTTCCTTTTTGTATATCTTTCCCACCATTCAATTCTTTCCACTAACTTTTTACCAATATTCTTATTTGCAGCACGTTTAATTAAGAGATGTTCAGCTCCATAAATTTCTGGTGTTTCAGCCAACACACCCGTTCCACCCTTTGAAATTAATAAGTCACATGCATAACCTAAAGCTGGATTAGCAGTAATTCCTGACCATGCATCTGATCCACCACATTGCAAACCGAGTGTTAAATTGGAAACAGAGCAGATGCTTCTATTCATTTTATTAACTATTGGTAACATCTGATAAATTTTCTCAATGCCTTTTTCAACTGTTTTTCTTAAACCACATAAATTTTGGATATTTAAAACTTGAAATTGTGGACCTTGTTTTATTTGGTAACTCTCTAGCAACCAATCAATTTGATTAATCTCACAACCTAATCCTACTAAAAGAACTCCAGCAACATTTGGGTTTTTGGCATACCCCCACAGAACTCTTTGTAATGCCTCAAACCCATCACCATTATCAGCCATTCCACATCCAGTTGCGTGAACAAAGGCAGTCACATTATCTACATTAGGATAGGCCTTAATTTTGTCATCAGAAAAATGCTCAGCTATCATTCTCGCTGCGGTAGCAGAACAATTTACCGATGTAAGAATAGCAATAGTATTTCTAGTTCCAACTAATCCACTGGATCGCTTAAAACCCATAAAATTTGACTTTGTATTATCTGAATTTACATTTTTAGGAACATAATTCTCAGAGAATTCATAGTTTTTGTTCACTTCTCTGTAATCTACATTGTGAGTATGTAGATGTTCACCCAAATTTATATTATGTTTTGCATATCCAATTATCTGGCCATACTTAATTATAGGTTCTCCTTCCAAAATAATTCTTATTGACATTTTGTGACCAAATGGAATTTGAGAAAGAGCCCCCAAATCACCCTTTTGTAGATTTTTCCTTGCTACAGCCACATTGTCATCGTTAGACAGTTTTAAAACAAAATTTTTCATAATCTCTAAATTTAAAAAAATTAAAATATTCTAAATTTTAATTATTATCAACTAGAACAATAAGGATCTCATATATTTTAAAAATAAAATTTGCACATGACATTTTTTTTATTGCTTGAATGAACCAGTTATGTAAAAAGTATTCTAATTGGAATATATTTAGATCAATAGCTGATTTTTAGAGAGTTTTAAATTATGAAGTTAGTTCGTTTTGGTGATATAGACAACGAAAAACCAGGATTAATTGATCCAGACGGTAATATGAGAGATTTATCTGATTACTTTTCTGATTTTACTCATGAAAGTGTATCATTAACAACATTGGAAAAAATTAAAAATGTTGACTATAACAAACTTCCAAAAGTTCCTAGAACTTCTCGATTAGGAAGTTGCTTAGCTGATACTCCTAATTTTTACTGTATTGGATTAAATTATGCAAATCATGCAAAAGAAACTAATGCAGATATTCCTAAAGAGCCAATTGTTTTTTCCAAAGCAACTTCATCAATAAACGGGCCAAATGACAATGTGATTATACCAAAGGGTTCAGTGAAAACTGACTGGGAAGTAGAACTTGGAGTAGTTATAGGTGAACATTGCCAATATCTTTCTGAAAAAGACGCTCTTTCAGTTGTTTCAGGATATTGTATTGTTAATGATGTTTCCGAAAGATCATACCAATTTGATAGAGGTGGGCAATGGATAAAAGGGAAGTCGGCACAAACATTTGCCCCTATTGGTCCTTTTTTGGTGACTGCTGAAGAAATTGAAAATCCCCAAAATTTAAATTTACAACTTAAACTAAATAAAAAAGTTGTTCAGAAATCAAATACATCAGATATGATTTTTACTGTCAGTCAGATCATATCACATTTATCTCATTTTATGGTTCTTCGTCCTGGTGATATAATAGCAACTGGTACACCAGAAGGAGTAGGAATTGGTATGAAGCCACCTGTTTTTTTAAAAGATGGCGATATTATGGAACTTGAAATTGACTTCCTTGGATCACAAAAACAAAAAGTTATTGATTACAAATAATTATTTTAATTCTGGCACTAAAGTTAAGGGGGTACCATTTTCAAAGTAATTTAAAATATTTTGAAATTGTAATTCCCCCATTGCTTTTCTTGTTTTTATGGTAGCAGATGCTTGGTGTGGTTGCATAAAGACATTATTTAATTCAAAAAAACGATTATTTATTTTTGGCTCATTTAAGAAAACATCTAATCCTGCTCCATATATTTTATCATTCTCTAAAGCATATAATAAGGAGTTTTCATCTATTACTGAACCTCTAGAAATATTAATGACTATTCCATCTTTCCCAAGAGCCTTAAGAAAATCTGCAGAAACAAAGCCATTGGTTGAAACTCCACCTTTTAAAGCTACAAATAAATTTTCAACATTAAGACATAATTTAAGAGGGTCATTATGGTATATCCATTTACTAGAAACTTTTTTTGGTTTTCTAGAAAAATAATGTATTTCAGTTTTGAATGCCTCTAATCTTTTTGCTATTTCAAAACCAATTCTACCTAGCCCCAAAATTCCACATTTAGAACCAGAAATTTTTTTATTAAGCGGCATTTCACCATGCAATGCCCAATTCCCGGATTTGATCCAATCATATCCATTTTTTAATTTTCTAGAAACTCCCAGATAAAGAGCTAATGCCATATCTGCAACATCATCACTTAGTATATCAGGGGTAAACGATACTAAAATATTAAGTTTTTTTGCATCATTTATATTAATTGTGTCATACCCAACACCAAAATTTGATATAAGTCTTAAGGATGGAAATTTTTTCATTATTTCTAAATCAATTGCGGAATGACCTTTAAATGCTATTGCCTCTATTTTCTCTAAATCATTTTTTTTAATTTTTTTTAAATCCCTTAATTCATCAATTTTATTTACAAAAAAATTTTGTTCATACACTGATAAGTTACATTCTTCCTTAGCATATTTTCCTATTAACAAAATGGCTCTTTTTTTCATGTTATAATCTATTTTTTAATGGATTAAGATATCGTGCTGCTTAAAGTTTAAAAAAAAATTATTAGTTATAAAATAAAAAATTTATGATTTATAAAATATTATTAGTGGTCTATATTTTAATTAAGAGAAATCTGAAAAAATTCATTTAAAAATATCGGAGAGCCAGTATGAAGTGTACTAAAGCCAAAAAAAAATTCAGATCTCAAGAATGGTTTGATAACCCTAATAATCCCGGTATGACCGCTCTTTACATTGAAAGATATCAAAATCAAGAATTTACAAGAGAAGAACTGCAATCTGATCGTCCAATCATTGGTATCGCTCAAACTGGTTCAGATTTAACACCCTGTAATAAAATCCATGTTTTCCTTATGGATAGAATTAAAGCAGGTATAAGAGACGGTGGAGGTATACCAATGGCTTTTCCTGTTCATCCTATTCAAGAAACGGGAAAAAGACCAACAGCTGCATTGGATAGAAATTTAGCTTATTTAAGTTTAGTTGAGATTTTACATGGTTATCCAATTGATGGTGCCGTCCTTACAACGGGATGCGATAAAACAACCCCAGCCATGCTAATGGGAGCTGCTACAGTTGATATTCCTTCAATAGTTTTATCAGGTGGTCCAATGCTGGATGGTTGGTGGAAAGGAAAATTAGCAGGATCTGGAATGATTGTGTGGGAAGGAAGAAGGCTTTTAGCAGAAGGTAAAATTGACTATGAGGAGTTTATTTCAAGAGTATGTGCATCAGCTCCAAGTCTAGGGCATTGTAACACCATGGGGACTGCATCAACAATGAATGCCTTGGCTGAAGCTTTGGGTATGAGCCTCCCTGGATGTTCGGCAATACCAGCTCCATTTAGAGAAAGAATGGCTATGGCTTATTCAACAGGAAAAAGAATAGTTGAAATGGTATATGAAGATCTTAAACCTTCTGACATTTTGACAAGAAAATCGTTTGAAAATGCTATTATAGTCAACTCTGCAATTGGAGGATCTACCAACGCACCGCCACATCTTCAAGCTATTGCCCGGCATGCAGGTGTATCATTGTCGGTAAATGATTGGCAGAATGTTGGTTTTGAAATCCCACTTTTATTAAACATGCAACCTGCAGGAGATTTTTTGGGTGAAGCTTTTTTTAGAAGTGGAGGAGTGCCAGCAGTTATGGGTGAGCTTTTTGAAGCTAAACTTTTGCATACAGATACAATAACAGTAAATGGCAAATCCACTGGTGAAAACATCGAGAAATATAAAAGCAAAGATACAAATGTGATAAAAAAGGTAACAAATCCAATAATGAAAAATGCTGGTTTTATTGTCTTATCTGGAAATCTTTTTGATAGCGCTTTAATGAAAACTTCAGTCATTTCAGAGGATTTTAGAAATAGGTTTCTCTCTAATTCTGGCGAAGAAAATATATTAAGGGCAAAGGCTGTAGTTTTTGAAGGACCAGAAGACTATCACAATCGCTTAAATGACACTGATTTAAATATTGACGAAAAAACTATCCTTTTTATTAGAGGCGTTGGTTGTGTTGGGTATCCTGGATCAGCTGAAGTGGTAAATATGCAACCACCTGACAAATTACTTAAGAAAGGGATCACACATCTTCCAACAGTTGGAGACGGAAGACAATCAGGAACATCAGAAAGTCCCTCTATATTAAACGCCTCACCTGAATCAGTTGTTGGTGGTGGTTTAGCTTATTTGAAAACAGGAGATCCTGTTATCTTAGACTTAAACAAAGGAACATTAAATGCTGACATTGATGAAAAAGAATGGTCTAATAGAATGAAGAAATGGAAAGAACCAAAAATAGAAAATCAAACACCTTGGCAAGAAATTTATAGAACCAACGTAGGACAATTGGCAGATGGAGGGTGTTTAGAACTAGCTACAGCCTATAAAAGAATAGCTAAACATTTACCAAGAGATAATCATTAATCAATTCAAAATGGCAAAAAAAACAAAAATAACAAAAAAAACCATTTTAATTACTGGTGCAAGTCAAGGAATTGGAGAAACTTCAGCCATAAAATTTTTAAATGAAGGATATAATGTTGGCTTAATAGCGAGAAACAAGAAGAAACTTGAGAGTAAATTTAAAAACTTTAAGAATGCTTTGATTTTGCCCTGTGATGTGTCTAACTATGACCTAGTAAAAAAATCTTTTAAAATAATTATAAAAAAATGGGGGAGATTAGATGTTTTATTTAATAATGCAGGAATTGGGGTTAGAGCAAACACACCTGATAAGATTTCTTATGAAGATTGGAAGAAGGTTATTGATATAAATCTAAATGGTTCCTTTATTTGTGCAAAGATTGCTTTTAAAATAATGAAGTATCAAAATCCAAAAGGTGGGAGAATAATAAATAATGGATCAGTATCAGCACATGTTCCAAGACCTGGTTCATCTCCTTATACTGCAAGTAAACATGCTATAACTGGCTTAACAAAATCCATTTCATTAGATGGCAGACCATTCAATATAGCGTGTAGCCAAATTGACATTGGAAATGCACTTACTGAAATGGTACAAAAAATGAAATCAGGTATAAATCAGGCTGACGGATCTATAAAATCTGAAGCAACAATGGATCCAATACACATTGCAAACAATGTATACAATATTGCTGAATTACCATTAGATGCGAATATTCAATTTATGACCGTGATGGCTACTAATATGCCCTATATTGGAAGAGGATAGTTTAAAGAAAAAATTAGGAGATGATTTTTTTAAATGGAGTTAAAAAATAGTGTATCAATTATAACCGGTGGTTCCTCTGGACTAGGAGAAGCAACTGTGAGAAAGTTTCATTCTCAAGGAAGTAAAGTCTGTATTTTTGATTTAGATAATGAAAGAGGCAAAAAGCTAGAAAGAGAGTTGGGTGAAAATTGTGCTTATTTCTCAGTAGATGTTTGCCATGAAGCCAACATAAAAGAAGCTATAAATTCAGTAATTAAGCAATTTAATAAAATTAATATAAATGTTAATTGTGCAGGAATAGCTCTAGCAGAAAAAACCCTAGGGAAAGACGGCCCTCATGACCTAACAAGGTTTAAAAAAATCATTGATGTAAATCTTACAGGCACATTTAATATTTTAAGATTATGTGCTGAACAAATGGCTAAAAACCCCACAGATAATATTCAAGAAAGAGGAATAATTATAAATACTGCTTCTGTTGCAGCACTTGAAGGTCAGAAAGGGCAAGTTGCTTACGCAGCCTCAAAAGGAGGTGTTGCAGCCATGACTTTACCAATTGCAAGAGATCTAGCGAGAGATCATATACGATGTGGATGTATTGCTCCTGGCCTTTTCATGACTCCTATGTTTGAAGGACTTGGTGAAGAAGTTTGTGAAACTTTAGCGAAAGATGTTATTTTTCCAAAAAGACTGGGTAATGCAGAAGAATTTGCACAATATGCCTTACAGATTGTTGAAAATCAATATATCAATGGTTCACTTTTGCGATTAGACGGAGGAATTCGATTAGCTTGAACAAACCAATGCATTCAGGTCCCCTAAATGGGTTAAAAATTATTGAATTTGAAGGAATAGGTCCTGCACCATTAGCTGGTCAACTACTTTCAGATTTAGGAGCGGATATTATAAAAATTTTAAGAAAACATACAAAGATAAATAAAGAACCCATTCTGGATAGGAATAAAAAAACAATTCCCTTAAACCTAAAAAATATTAATGACAAAGCAATAGTTAAAAAACTAATTACTAAAGCAGACGTTTTAATTGAAGGATTTAGACCTGGTGTAATGGAAAGATTGGGATTAGGTCCTAAAGATTGTAAAAAAATAAATCCAAAACTAGTCTTTGGAAGAATTACTGGATGGGGACAAGATGGACCTTATGCTAAAAAAGCAGGTCATGATATCAATTATTTAGCTGTTACTGGAGCATTAAATGCAATTGGGTTAAAAGATTCTGAACCAATACCTCCACTTAATCTTTTAGGAGATTATGCAGGAGGTACAATGTTTTTAATCATGGGTATTTTAAGTGCTTTATGGGAAAGGAATACTTCAAATAGAGGCCAAGTCGTTGATGCTGCAATGATTGAAGGTGTACCTGCTTTAATGAGTTTAATCCACACTTTTATGGCTCAAGATAATTGGAATAATGATAGAAGTTCAAATCTTTTAGATGGCGGGTGTCCTTATTACAAATGTTATAAAACAAAAGATAATCTCTATATATCAGTGGGAGCATTAGAAAATAAATTTTTTGCTATACTTATAGAAAAGCTAGAATTAGATCCAAATTGGATAAAAAATCAGGAGGATAGATCTAAATGGGAACATTTAACCCATGAAATTTCTGCAAAGTTCTTAACTAAAACAAGAAACGAATGGGCTGATATATTTTTTGATACTGATGCTTGTGTAGAACCAGTGCTTAATTTTAATGAAGTTGAAAGTAATTTGCAAAACCAATCACGGGATATTTTTTTTCGCAAAAACAATATTTTACAAGCTAATGTTGCTCCTAAATTTTCTAGAAGTATGCCACAAAACCCTTTAAAACATGTTTCTGAATTAAAAACTTGCAACCAAATCTTAAGAGAGTGGGATATTGATTAAAATACTCGTGTTACATTTCTGACACTTTTAAAGTTCATTTTTATTACAAAATCAAACAATTTGGTTTTTTTCATTGGAAATAATAATTTTCTCTGATAAATAAGTTTTAATTTTTTATAAAAAAGAGGCCCATAATTATGAAAAAAAACATCTTTGCAGCGGTTTTATCAATCGCATCACTTTCAGCAGGTTCTATTTTTGCAGTAGGTCCTGATAGTAGCGGATCTAGCACTCAGGATTATTCTTACATTCTAGATAGTGGCAACTCAATTTCAATTAGTCGTTTTACTAATTCTCCAAAAGTTACCGGTACTCATCCAGAGGGTTACGCTATTACTAATGGTTATAAATCTTATTCTGGCACTTCCATATCTGCAAAATGGGATTACAGTGGTACTGTCATTGGTATAAGTACAGGAACACCTTACATTACTGACTTAACTTATAAAGACGGTATACTTACGAATGCTGGTGCCAAAATTAGTAGTAATGAAACAGCTATTGTTGCATCCAGAAGTGTTGCAAGTGGTTTTAAAGTTTTTGGCGGAATTAGACTTAACCAAGTTAAAGCTACTGTAAATAAACCTTATTTAGGAGGGGCTGGAAACCCTACCTTTTCAGTTGCAGGTGGGTATCAATATGAATTAGATACAGGTACTAGTACTGGTTTTGCTTTAGGAGCTGCATATGAAGTGCCACAAATTATGTTAAGAGCCTCAATTCAATACAATAGTGAAATCAAACATAGTAATGCGAAAATTACTGAAACGTTAGGAGGTGCTGCAACTGCTAGTTCACCCGATGATGTTATTTCTCCAAGTTCAATGATTATAAAATTAAGATCTGCTCTTTCTCCTAGAATGCTTGCATTTGCAAATTGGAGATCCTCTCAGTATAAAAAACTTATATTGAGCGGACCTGTGCACACTGCAGCTGGACAAGGTGTAATATACGATCCTGAATCTGGCACTGATTATACCTTAGGAGTTGCTTTAAAAGTTAATGATTCATTGAATGTTCTAGTAGGCACAGCAAAGGGTCAGGCTACCGACACAGGGGCTAATGAAAGTGCCCTTGCACCATTTAAAGGTAATACAGCTAATTTTATTGGAGCAACTTTTAAAATTAGTGACAATGTTGAAATTAATGGTGGATATTCTCTTATTACCCTTGGAGATGCTACTGCTACCGTACCTTTATCAACAGGTGTTGGTGGTGACGGAACATATGCTGATAATAAAAGTTCAAGAGTTACTATTGGTACAACAATTAATTTCTAAATTGAAATTGAATTAAATCTTAAAGGCTTACCTTAGGTAAGCCTTTTTTATTGCTTAAACCTTGATCCTTTTTTAGGTGGATCTTCAGATTTACCAGCAAAACATTGAGCATATTTCATCCAAGTTGTTGCAACATCACCAACTACTATAAGATTAGTATCATCTATGTTTCTTACCTGAGTTACTACTTGGCAGAACTCTACAGCACTACCTTTGATAAAATTATCATTGCCCTTCTCATTGTAAGAAATAGTAGTTTCAGAAGGTAAGATTAATAAAACAAATGGTTTAATTTCAGGCAGTTGAATATTTCTATTTAAAAAAGTCCATTCAAAAGTTGAGACACCGAGGTGTACAATATTTTTTATATGATCCCCTTCTTTTCTTTTTAGTCCTAATCGGTCAAAAACCTCATGTCCATGAGACCAAGTTTCCATTTGTCTTGCCGTAATTGAAGACCTTGCACTCATTTCTGGTCCAGCCCATTTAACCCTTAATTTAGGGTCTGTATTGGAATAAATTTTTTCTAATTCCAGGCAACTATCCCACCATTTATTTAACAGAACTTTACCAGACAATCCATTCAACCACGGAACTTGTGCTTCCACCATAGTTTTACCTTTTTGCAATTGCTGTAAGAAAGGAATAAAAAACTCTTCAAAAGATTTTGGACCATCGACTGTTTTTATCGCGGCTACATTAAATAAATATAGATGACCAATAACATCTTGAATACTCCAATTTTTGAATTGTGTAATCAATTCTAAGTCAGCTTCATTTCTTTCTAATAATAGTTCATATAGTAATTTACTTTCTTTTAAAAAATCATGAGCTTGCTGCATAATTAATCCTATGGTTAAGGTAAAATTTTCACTAATAGGTCTCCCGTAGATACTTGAGAATTTTCCTTTACTCTTAAATCAGTAGGTAAACCATCAATATCCGCTTTTATTTCATGCTGCATTTTCATAGCTTCCAAAATAAATAATGTTTCACCTTTTGATACTTTTTTATTGTTTGTGACATTAACTTTAGAAATAACACCATGCATTGGTGATAATATTTCACCAGAAGATAGGTTGCGAATTTCATTGGTAGATACAAGTGTTTTACTAAATTCAAAAATAACTTTATCTTTTATGAGATAATAAGTGTCATTCACTACATGTAATTTATTATAGTCATAATGAATGTTATTTATCATTATATTCTCATTAAGAAAATCCAATCTATGAATCTTGTTATCAATTATTAATTCAAAGCTATCTAATGAATTACATTTCACATGTACATTTTTTACTTTTCCTAAGCAGTTAATGATATATGATTTTTGGATATTAGGGAAATTAGACCAATACTTTAATTCTTCTGGAATACCAGATGTTTTTTTTAAGTTAAAATTGAATTCATTCATAAAAATCATGTATGCAAAAGCTATAAAATCTTTTATTTGAGGATTTTGCGAAATAAATCCATCAGGATAGAATTCCTCAATAAAAGAAGTATTGATTTGTCCTTTCATTAATTCTTTATGAGACAAGATATCAATCAGAAAATCTCTGTTATTTTTGATACCAATAAGAGAAAGATTAGATAAAAAAGATAATAGCTGTTTAATGGATTTATTTCTTGTTTCAGAATAAGATATAATCTTAGCTATCATAGGATCATAAAAAGAAGAAACAGTTTGATTTTTTTCAATACCTCTGTCTATACGAATATTTTTTGAATTTGCAAAACTAAAGTCATAAATCTTACCAAAACTAGGAAAAAAATCATTTAAAGGGTCTTCTGCATATAAACGAACCTCAATAGCATGACCATTAAAATTAACATTCTCTTGATGAATAGGAAGTTGCTGTCCATCAGCTATGATAAGTTGTAATTCAACCAAATCAAGACCCGTTATCATCTCAGTAACTGGATGTTCAACCTGTAATCGAGTATTCATTTCTAAAAAAAAGAAGTTTTTATTTTGATCCATTATGAATTCAACAGTTCCTGCACCTCTATAATTAATAGCTTTTGCTAAATTGATTGCCTGCTCTCCAAGTTGATATCTAACTTCATTCGATATATCCTTTGCCGGAGCCTCTTCAATAATCTTTTGGTGCCTTCTTTGAACAGAGCAATCTCTTTCACCTAAATGAATAAAATTTCCAAAGTTATCTCCAAAAATCTGAACTTCAATATGTCTTGGTTTAACAAGAGCTTTTTCAATAATAATTTCATCAGAACCAAAAGCAGACATACTTTCAGCTTTTGCTAAATTTAATGAACTTTTTAGATCCTTTTGCTCTAATACAAGACGCATTCCCTTTCCACCACCACCATTTGTGGCTTTAAGCATAATAGGGTATCCTATATTTTTTGCCTTTTGATTAATTTTAAACATTTTTTCGTTAGATAAAATGCTATAATCATCCAGACATGGTATACCTGCTTTCATAGCGATACTTTTTGCTATTTTTTTATTTCCCATTGCGTCTATAGTTTTATAGTCAGGACCTATAAAAATAAGCTTTTCTTTCTTACATTTTTTAGCAAAATCAGCATTTTCGGATAAAAATCCATAACCAGGATGAATTGCGTCCGATTTTGTATTTTTAGCTGCATAGATAATATTTTTAATTGAAAGATAACTTTCAGAAGAAGCTCCTTTACCTATATTGATTTTTTCATCTGCTAACTTAACATGTAGAGAATCTGAGTCCTCATCAGAATAAACAGCAACTGTTTTTAAACCTAAATTTTTTGCAGTTTTAATAATTCTTACTGCAATCTCACCCCTATTAGCTATTAAGATCTTTTTAAAATTTTTAACTAATTTAGAATTTTTTTTCACTTAAAGGTTCCAACGTGGTTTTCTTTTTTCGATGAATGCTAGAAGACCCTCAGGAGTTTCTTCTCCTAACATACATTCTGCAAACTTGTCTGCGGCTCTTTTTGAAAAATTAGATGAATTATCTAGATCAGAAATAATAGATTTTGTTATTGCAACAGCATTAGGTGCACAAGGTTTAAGATTATTAGAAAAATTTTTGGCAAAAGAAAACATATCCTGCTCATTACCAAACACCTCATCTAATAAACCAAGATGCAAGGCTCTTTCAGCATCAATTACTTCCCCACTAAGCATTAGATTTTTTGCATTTTTTATACCTAATCGATTTATAACATAAGGTGCAATTTGTGCGGGAGTGAGACCAATTTTGATTTCAGTTATTCCGAATTTAGAATTTTTTGTAGCAAAAATAAAATCTGAGCAACATGCCAAACCAAAACCACCAGCATATGCAGGTCCATCAATACAAGCTATGACATACTTAGGAAAATGATAAAAAGATTTGAGTAGTTTTGCAACATTCAAACTTGAAGAAATAATTTCATTTTTCTCAGGATTTCCACTTGAAAAAAAACTTTTAAATTCTTTCAAATCTGCTCCTGAACAAAAAGACCCCTCTTTACCACTTAAGAATATACCTCTTAAGAATTGTTGTGATTCAGCCAAACTTATCAAATTGGTTAACTCATTTATCATTACACTGGATAATGCATTTTTGCTTTTAGGACGATTCAACTTTACATGTAACCAGTCATTATTGGCCTCTAGCTCTATAGTTTCAAATCTTTGATTTTTTAAGAATTCCATTAGGGTCTAGCAACTCCAAATGTATTTGGGTAAAGAGTCCTGGTTTTTGAGTCTAAGCAAACTGAAAGACAAATTCCAATAACTTTCCTAGTATCTCTTGGATCAATCATTCCATGATCAAGTAGTCTGCCTGATGTATAAAAAGCATTACATTGTTTATCAAAATGAATTTTGACTTGATCAAGTTGCTTTATTAAGTCTTTTTTATTAATTTTATTTCCTTTTCGTATTGCTGCTCGCGACATTACATTTTCCATCGTTAAGGCTGCCTGCTGCCCTCCCATAACTCCAATTTGTGCATTAGGCCACGTAAAAAGAAAATCGGGATTAAATTCAAAACCACACATTCCATAATTTCCAGCTCCAAAACTCGCACCAATATAAAAAGAAAGTTTTGGAACCCTAACATTCATTACAGCTTGTATCATTTTCGAACCATGTTTGATCATTCCAGCATGTTCATATTTTTTTCCAACCAAAAAACCTGTTGTATTACTTAAAAATATTATTGGTCTATTAGCTTGATCACACAACTGAATAAATTGAGCGGCTTTTGTAGCACCATCAGGGTCAATTGGTCCATTATTACCAATTATTCCACAACTAAAACCAAAGAAGTAACCAATTGAACAAACAGTTGAAATGCCATAATTAGGTTTAAATTCCCTAAATGATGATCCATCTACTAATCTTAAGATTAACTCCTTAACATCATATGAATTTTTAAAATCTAGTGGAATTAAACCCAGTATTTCATCAGCAGAATAAAGAGGTTCTTGGATATTTTCTATTGGAGAAATTTTGGATTTTTCCCAACCCAAGTCATCAACGACATCCCTCGCTATTTGAATGCCTTCTTCGTCGCTTTCAGCTAAATATTCTACTAGACCAGTAACTTTGGAATGCATTTCTGCACCACCTAATGTTTGATCATCCGATACCTCACCAGTGGCCGCTTTTACTAGTGCTGCTCCAGCCAGTGCGGCCATACCATTATTTTTAATACCAATGACATAATCACTCAATCCCGGTTGATAAGCACCTCCAGCTGTAGATGGGCCATGCAATACTGTTATTACAGGTATGCCTAATTTACTTAATTCAGCTAACCCTCCAAATAAACCACCAGCCCTTGACCATAATTCAACTGAATAGGCCATTAAATTTACACCTGCACTTTCGACTAAATGTACTAAAGGAAGTTTATGCTTTTTGGCTATTTCTATGCATGCCAAGCCTTTTTCGACAGACATCTTTGTAATAGCTCCGGCATTGATACCACTATCGTCAATCCAAATAAAACAACGAACTCCAGAAATATAACCTATCCCTGAGATTATACTAGCACCAGGGATTGAAGTTTTTGGTTTTGAATCATCAGCCAAATAACCAGTCATATTAAAAAGTTGTAAAAAAGGCATTCCAGGATCAACAAGCGCTGATAACCTTTCTCTTGGTGATAATTGATTTCGTTCTTTAAAACGATCTCTTCTTTTTTCTGATTCAAATGAAGCTTTTTGCTCAAGGTCTTTCATCATTTTAATGAGTTTAAGATTATTCTTTTGATTAATCTGATATGTTTCAGAATTTACAAGAAGATGTGATTTAAATTTTTTTGTCATAAAAAAAACCGAATATTTTTTTGATCATATTAACTATACATTTGTTTAATAATTTACCAATAATAATTTAAAAGAATAAGTTTTACTCAAAAAAAATTTGAATATAAGATGAAAATACTGCATATGAAACGCTTTTTTATTTAAAGTTTATAATTAAATAAATATCCAAAAATGAACTCTCTAAGTGAAGAATTTTTAATATATCAAAAAAAAATTGGACAGAAATTTGGTCCAACCGATTGGATTCAAATTACTCAAAATAAAATTGACGAATTTGCCCATTTAACTCAAGACCCACAGTTTATTCATATAGATCCCATTAAGGCAAAACAAACTAGTCCTTTTCGAAAAACTATAGCACATGGATTTTTGGTTTTATCTTTTGCCAGTAAATTTGCCTTAGATGTATTACCTAAGGTTAAAAAAAATGAAATTAGAATTAATTATGGGTTTAACAAGGTAAGATTTATACATCCAGTAGAAGTAAATTCAAATATTCGTGGTAATTTCATTTTAAAAAATGCTGAAAAGAAAAATGAGTTTTCTCTCATTAATTCTTATGAATTAAGTATCGAAATAAAAACTAAAGAAAAACCTGCTATTGTATCAGAATGGATTATTCTAAATCAGTATTTAAAATAAAATTTTTTAAATAATACAAATATCTTAGAAATGTTAATTTTATAATTTAGGACATTTAAGGTGTTATTATAACTTTCCCAATAGCTTTTCTAGTTGCTAGTGTAAGCAAGGCTTCTTTAGCATTTTCTAGAGAAAACTTTTGAGAAACTAATGGTGAAACCTTTTTTTCTTTGAACCATTTAAATAAAATTTCAAAATTTTTATTATCCTCTTCTGTTTCCTTAATTCTGAAGGCACCCCAAAAAACTCCCACAACACTACATCCTTTTACAAGAGTTAAATTAGTAGGTAGTTTAGGTATAGTTCCTGAAGCAAAACCAATTACTAAAGCTCTTCCTCCCCACGAAAGTGAACGAAGGCAAGGTTCAAACAATTCTCCACCAACAGGATCATACAAAACATCAATACCACTTGAGCCAACAATATTTTTTATTTTCTCTCTAATATTTCCTTCAGAATAATTTATTAAATGATCTGCCCCTGCTTTCTTTGCAGCAGATAATTTATTTTCACTACTTGCGGCTGCAATAACTTCTGCACCCATTATTTTTCCAATTTCAACAGCTGTAATACCAACCCCACCACCTGCACCTAGTACTAAAAGTTTTTCTCCTGATTTTAAGCATCCTCTTTGTTTAAGGCCATACATGGAGGTACCATAGGTCATTGTAAAACCTGCAGCGGTGACTGAATCCATTTCTTTTGGAATTCTTAAAAGAGCATCAGCATTAACTACAATATATTCTGAAAACCCTCCAAAAAGGGTCATGGCCATGACTTTTTCTCCAACAGAATAATTAGTCACTTCATCACCTAATTCATCGATAATTCCAGCTACCTCACCCCCAGGTGAAAATGGAAGATCTGGTTTATATTGATATTTATTTTCTATAATGAGAGTATCTGGAAAATTAACACCACATGCTTCAATTTTAATCCTAACTTGTTGTTTAGATGGCTTTGGAACAGGAATATCTCTAATGACAAGTTTTTCTGGAGGTCCAAATTCAGTACATAGCACAGCGCGCATTAAACTTCCTTTCAATATAACTTTTTATATTATTGACTAGATTTAAAAGACAATAAGTTGCTAACATGACATTATGTTTAAATCAAATAACAAAATGAGATGAACCTAGAAATGACAGAGAAGATTGATTTAGAATATCAAGAGAATGTAGCCATAATATCAATTTGCAATCCCCCAGTTAATGCTTTGAGTATAGAGGTAAGAAAGGGATTACTTGATGCTTTAAAGGAAGTTGAAAAAAAAGAAAGTATTGACGCTATAATATTAAAAGGATCAGGTAAAACTTTTCCTGCAGGTGCTGATATTAAGGAATTTGGATTACCACCTCAAAAACCTGATCTACCAACTATCAATGATTATATTGAAAGTATTAGTAAGCCAGTAATTTGTGCTCTCCATGGTAATACATTAGGAGGTGGGTTAGAAATCGCATTAGCCTGCAATTATCGAATTGCACATTTTAAAACTAAAATAGGGTTGCCAGAAGTTAGCTTAGGATTAATTCCAGGTGCTGGTGGCACTCAACGACTTCCAAGATTAATTGGAATACCTGAATCCTATAAAATGATGGCTAGTGGATTACCTATAAATGCGGACAAAGCCCTTAAATTAGGTTTAATAAATAAAGTTATTCAAGACATTGATGAAAGTTCAATTCAATTTACGAAAAATTTAATTGAGAATAAAGACAATTTTATAAAAACAAAAGATCGGAATGAACTTATTAATAATGCAAATGATGCCAAAAAAAACATTACAGAACTAAAAAATAACTTCAAAAAACAGTATAGAAACCAACTTGCACCACAAAAAATAGGTGATTGCCTAGAAAAACTACTTCAGTCTTCATTTGAAGAAGGTCAAAATTTCGAAAGAAATACTTTTTTTGAACTTTTAAAAACAGAACAAAGTAAAAGTTTTATACATGCATTTTTTGCTGAAAGAGCAAGCTCAAAAATTCCTGAAATAAAGTCAGCTCAGCCTCGTAATCTAAATACTTTAGGGGTAGTTGGTGGTGGAACTATGGGCTCAGGAATTACTATAGCTGCTTTAAATGCTGGATTACCTGTGACAATGGTTGAAAGAGATCAAGATAGTTTAGATAAAGGCATCAAGAATCTAGAAAAAATCTATAATCGAGATATTGAAAAAGGAAGATTATCTTCTTCACAAGTAGAAGAAATATTTTCTAGATTTACAAAAACTACTGATTTTGAAGCTTTATCCTCTGTCGATATGGTGATTGAAGCCGTTTTTGAAGAAATGAATGTAAAAAAACAAGTTTTTAGAATATTGGATAAAATAGTAAAAGAAGGAAGTATACTTGCTTCCAATACCTCGTATCTTGATATCAATGAATTAGCCTCAATTACATCAAGACCAGAAGATGTAATTGGTCTACACTTTTTTTCACCTGCTAATATTATGAGATTATTAGAAATAGTCGTTCCTGATAAGGTTTCTAACGATGTGGTGGCAACAGGGTTTTATCTTGCTAAATTGATGAAAAAAATTCCTGTAAGGGCCGGTGTTTGCGATGGTTTCATAGGCAATAGAATTCTTAATAAGTATGGTGACTGCGCTTATTTTATGATGGAGGATGGCGCCACCCCCTATGAAATAGATAGGGCAATTTTTGAATTTGGTTACCCAATGGGTCCTTTTCAGATGTTTGATCTTGCAGGTGGAGATATTGGATGGGCCATGCGCAAAAGATTAGAACCAATGAGAAATAAAAATGAACGATATGTCCATATACCAGATAAACTTTGTGAAAAAGGATGGTTTGGACAAAAAACAGGACGAGGTTTTTATCGATATGACAAAGGAAATAGAAGAGGTGACGAGGATCCTGAAGTACTTGAGATTATAAATTTAGAAAGGCAAAAAAAGAGCATTATTCCAACAAAGTTCTCTCAACAAGAAATTATTCGACGTTATATGGCAGCTATGATTAATGAAGCATCGAATGTTGTGCATGAAAAAATTGCTTTAAGGCCAAGTGATGTAGATGTAACAAAACTATATGGCTATGGTTTTCCTAGATATAGAGGTGGGCCTATGAAATACGCTGATAGTTATGGCCTTGATAAAATATTAGATGATATAAGGGAATTTGAAAAAGAAGATCCCGTATTTTGGAAACCATCAAGCCTCATCATTGAATTAGTAAGAAATGGTAATAATTTTGATAGCCTAAATAAATAATTTTATTGTTTTAACCCCAAAAGTTGTCGTGAGTTAATGCTGCAATATCAACTGATTTTAATACACTAGCTAGAACAAGTTCTGTATTGAAGTTTGCCTCTGATGCACTGCCTTCATCATATAAAACCATAGCAACATCTTGTGCTGCGCCAGATCCACCGTCTGTGAAAAGTAGTAACTTACTTTCATTGATATCACCTTGGGTAACTTGTGTACTTGAAGATCCAGATAATAAACCATTTCCTCCACCTGAACCGTCATTTGTATTTTCTAAGGAGGTCTCGATAGCACTTAATATTTGAGAAGAGGATATACCAGCACCTGTAAAATCAATAGCTGTTCCACCAGATTGACCGTTTACTGTTATTGCAGTAGTAAATCCTACTACTAGATGTGTTATATCAAGAGAGGAATTTTTAGCATTAGCGACAAAATCGGCAGATAGTAAATTATCTGTATTATCAGATCCTGTTGATGTATTTGCAGAACTTTCTGAGTCTGTTAGATTTCCAATATACTTAAGAATATCACCATTAGTAGCTCCTGCAGTAAATTGTTGAATAATATCCATTCCAGAAGATGCGTCAAAAATAATAATGTCTGAAGCTGAGTCTGAACTTCCCAAAGAAATAGTATCAATACCTCCTGCACCCTTTATTATATCTGCACCACCTGCACCATTAATGATATCATCTCCTGATCCAGCAGTAATAGTGTCAGCCTGTGCACCACCAGTAATAGTCAAACTCTCTGTTTGTCCTGTAAGGTCAATCACTGTTGAAGTTGAAGCAAGAGTTATTGAGTTAATATTTTGAAGTTTCGCATCGGTTGCAAAAGCATGAGAACCACTTGACAAACTTAATGTATCAGTTCCTGATCCACCATCAATCGTATCCCCATCACCTTGTCCAGCACTAGAGACAGTTATAATATCGTCACCAGCACCACCATTGATTTCGTCATTGCCACCTCTACCGTCAATATTGTCATCTCCTCCTCCACCATTGATTATGTCTGCATTTCCATTTCCTTTAAGAGTATCATTTCCTGATAATCCTGTTAAGGAATATGCACCTGTAGTAGAATTTCCTATATCTATAGTTCCACCACCAACTTTAGTTGTAAGATTAGCTGTACCAGAATTTGAAGTGCTAGAGTCCGCTGTGAAACTGGTAATATTTGTTGCATTAGCCGTTGCTCCTGCACTTACTATTAAAACATCAGTTTCACCTCCAGAAGCTCCTCCCAAATCGGTAATTGTATCAGTCCCGACATCTACTTTAAACGTATCAGTTCCTGCACCACCTGTAAGTGAATCGTTATCAGCACCTCCAGATAGAACGTCGTCTCCATTACCACCACTTATATTATCTGCGTTGGCTCCACCATTAATTATATCAGCACCTCCACCACCAGTAAGACTATCAACACCTCCCTGCCCATTAATCTTATAATCACCAGAGGCTGCATTCATATTTATAGTGCCACCTCCAGTTTGAGTTGTAAGATTAACAGTACCACTTGAATTACTAGAACCAGCACCTGCAGTAAAAGACACTATATTAGTGGCATTAGCAGTTGCACCACTACTAACAATCAATACATCACTATCGCCACCTGAAGAGCCACCTAAATCAGTAATAATGTCAGAACCTACATCGACTTTAAATGTATCATCTCCAGCGCCACCAGTCATTGTGTCGTCACCTGCTTTACCTTGAAGAGTATCATCTCCTCCATTACCAGTCAGTGTATCAACTTGAGCACTTCCTGTTAAAGTATCACCAGACGAACCTCCTCTTATATCATAAGTACCAGCTCCTGCATCAGTCATATTAATTGTACTGGCTCCGCTAGCTGCATTTAATATAAATGTTCCAGAATTAGTGGTGCCAGAATCTGCAGCAAAATTTGAAACATTATTGGCAGTAGCTTTTGCACTAGCATCTGTAACTTTGACTTGGTCACCAGTGCTAAGATCTGCAATAGTATCATTTCCAGAAGCTACAGTGAAAACATCATTTCCAGTACCACCAGTTAAAGCATCATCATTTGCACCACCGTTAATACTATCATTACCAGCACCACCGTTTATAATATCGTTTCCACCAGCTCCAGTGATTATATCATTTCCATCAGCACCTGTAATATTATCAATTTGTGCATCTCCTTGGATTGTAAAACCCTCAGTTTGACCACCTAAATTCACAGTTGAACCACTGGTTGAGTCTGTTTTGACAACTTCGATAGTTGCGATTTTACTATCTGTTGAAAATGTATGAGAACCTGCTGATAATTGAATGGTATCTGTAGATCCTCCACCTCCTACAAAAGTATCAGAATTACCTTCGCCAGAAGCTGCAATCTTAAATGTATCATTGCCTCCATCTCCAGTAAGAGTATCTGTTCCTGCACCACCAGTTAATGTATAAGATGGTGTTCCAGTATTATCAGCTCCTGAAACATCGATATCACCACCTGTACTTTTAGCTTTTAGCTCAAAAGTACCTCCCGAATTAGACGTACCACTATCAGCAGTAAATGCCACAACGTCTTCTGCCACAACTGAACCTCCAGTAATAACAACGTCGTCTCCAGTTGCAAGATCTTTAATGGTATCTGATCCAGAACTAATGTTAAAAATATCATCACCATTACCACCATGAAGTTCATCATCACCAGCACCGCCAGTCAGAACATCATTGCCATCATTGCCTTTGATTGTATCATTTGCGTTATTTCCTAAAATAATGTCGTTACCAGCTCCACCTGTTAAAGAATCCTGACCTGTTCCTCCTACTAGTTTAAAAGCTTTTGAGCTACCTGTCGCACTTGCAACTGAAATAGTAACATTCGAACCATCAGCAGCAGTTAAAACAGCATTGTTGGCATCTGAAGAATTATTTTGAGTAGCAGAAGTTGCAGTGAACCCTTTAATTCCAGTTGCATTCAATGTTGCACCAGAGTCTACAACTACTACGTCGCTATCAGATCCAGAAGAACCTCCTAAGTCTGTTACAATATCTGATCCTGAATCTATCGTAATAATATCATCTCCATCACCACCAGTAATGATGTCAGATCCAGCTCCACCTGTAATTGTGTCAACACCAGCATTTCCAACTATGGTATCTCCAGCACCTCCACCTGTAATTATATCAGCTCCAGCTCCACCTTTAAGAGTATCTGCACCGTCTCCACCAACAATTTTAAAAGCTTTTGAACTTCCAGTTGCTAGTGAAACATCTATAGTTCTGCCTCCACCATCTTTAGCATTTAAAACAGCGTTGTTAGCATTTGTTGAGTTATTTTGTGTAGTAGATTTTGCAGTAAATCCAATAATATTTGTTGCATTTACTGAGGCACCAGAGCTTACTATTAATACATCATCATCAGAACCAGACCCACCTAAATCTGTAACGGTATCAGTGCCAGAAGTAACTTTAAATGTATCATCACCTGTACCACCAGTTACATTATCATCACCAGCACCACCATCTAATACATCATCAGCCCCTTTACCATCGATAATGTCATTGCCAGATCCACCTGTGATAATATCAGCACTGGCTCCGCCTCTTAGGTCAAAAATACCAGAACCTGCATTTGTCATAGTTATGGTACTACCTCCAGAGTGAGCATTGATGATAGCAGTGCCAGCATTCGTTGTATCACTATCCGCTACAAAATTAGAAGACAAATTGGCTGTAGCAGTTCCACCTGTTACAACCAAATCATCGCCTGTTTGTAAATCTGTAATAGTATCGGAACCAGCTGAAACTGTAATGGTGTCATCACCATCGCCACCGGTAATATTATCATCTCCAACACCACCATTTATGATATCAGCACCACCTTCTCCTGAAATAATATCATTTCCACTTCCACCAGTGATATTATCAGTGGCTGCTCCACCAGTAATCGTAAAAGCCTCTGCTTGGCCTGCAAGACTGACTACCGATCCTGAACTATCTGTTTGAATTTTCTCTATTGTCGCGATTTTTGCATCATTGGTTAAAGCATGAGTACCTGTAGAAAGAACAATAGTATCTGTTCCACCACCTCCAACAAAAGTATCATTATTTCCTTTAGTTGAAGCGTTAATCTTAAATGTGTCATCTCCACCATCACCCGTTAATGTGTCAACTCCATCACCACCTATTAAAGTATAAGAGCTATCACCATGAGCGGAAGAAAGATTAATTACTCCACCACCACTTGCAGCAGTAAATTCAGCAGTACCTGCAATTATTTTAGTACCAGAAGTTGCCACAAATGCTGTAATTCCAGTTGCCTGTGCTTTTGCACTATTAGAAACTACCACTATATCACCTGTTGCAAGATCGGTTATCGTATCTGTCCCGCCATCTACTTTAAAAGTATCGTTGTCTGCATTACCAGTAAGTGAATCATCGCCAGCACCACCTGCAATGATGTCATCACCCCCACCTCCTGTGATAATGTCATCTCCATTACCACCTGTGATTGTATCTCCTGCAGAACCACCATCTACCTTAAGTGTTTCTAGCTGACCTGTTAAGACAACGGTAGTTGCAGAACTGGCATGTCCTTTAATTGTTTCAACATTAACTAATTTACTATTATCTGTGAAAGAGTGAGAACCAGCAGAAAGCTGAAGAATGTCAGAAGTACCTGCTCCACCGTCTAATGTATCTGCATTACCCTGACCTGCACTATTAACTTTGATCGTATCAGCACCACTACCACCTTTTACATTATCTGTACCAGCCCCTACTTCAACAGTAAAATCTTCAGATTGGTTGGTTAAATCAAGTTGAGAGCCTGAAGAGTTAGTCTTAATGGTTTGGATGTTAAGTAATTTAGAATTAGTTGTAAGTGTGTGTACCCCTGTAGAAAGTTCTAAAGTATTTGCTCCACCTTTTCCATCAACTGTATCAGCATCTCCTTCTGTTGTTAAATTTATCTTGAATGTATCATCCCCGCTACCACCAGTAAGTGTATCTGTTCCTGCACCACCAGAAATTATATAATTTCCAGACCCTGAATTAGTCATATTAATAATACCACCACCAGCAGCAGCATTTAAATTCGCTGTTCCTGCATTAGAACTAGAGGCGGTAGCTACAAAATTTGTAATGCCATTAGCAGTAAGTGTGCCACTCGCCCCAACCTGAATAACGTCATTTCCAGATAAGTCTGAGATAGCATCTGAACCTGCATTAATAATAAAAGTATCATTACCGGCTCCACCCGAAAGTGTATCATTACCATTTTCACCATTAATTATATCAGCACCATTACCACCAGATAAAGAGTCATCACTATCACCCCCTTTAAGGGTATCGTCAGCCTTACCACCAGTTATAATATCCACTCCCGCTGCACCATTTATAGTGTAGGCGCCAGCATCTGATAAATTCATATTGATAGTGCTTCCAGTAGATTTTGAATTAATAACGACTGTTCCTGCATTCGTTGTATCAGCATCAGCAACAAAATCAGAAACATTGTTTGCAGTAACTGATCCACCAGTCACAACTAAATCATCTCCTGTTGTTAAGTCATTAATAACATCTGATCCAGCACTGATATTAAAAGTATCATTACCTGCACCACCAGTAAGATCATCATCATCTGCACCACCTGTAATGACATCATTACCAGTACCAGCTGAAATAATATCATCACCACCTGCCCCAGTAATAATATCATTGTAGTTACTACCAGTTAGGGTATCTACACCTGAGTTTCCTCCGAGAGTAAACCCATTACCTGCACCTGCTGAAGACATATTAATAGTCGTTGTTGTGCCAGCTTTAGAGTTTAAAGTAGCTGTCCCAAGATTTTTAGTAGTAGATCCCGCAGTAAAACTCTTAATACTAGAAGCAGTAACTGTAGCGCCAGATTCTACAATTAATATATCACTTTGACCACCAGCTGCTCCACCTAAATCGTTTATAATATCACTACCAGAGTCTACCTTAAATGTGTCATTACCAGACCCTCCCTCTAAGGTATCGCCCCCTGCTTTTCCTGTAATAATATCGTCTCCACCACCACCTTTGAGCACATCCGCACTGCCAGCACCATCGATAGTAAAATTCTCTGTTTGGTTGGTTAAATCAAGTGTAGAGCCTGAAGCATTAGCTTCAATTTTACTAATATTTTTCAGTTTATTATCAGTAGTTAAAGTATGTGTACCAGCCGATAACTGTAGAGTATTTGTTCCAGCCTTACCATCAACAGTATCACTATTACCTTGACCAGAAGCAGCGATCACAAATATATCATCACCAGATCCACCAGTAAGTGTATCAGTCCCAGAACTACCCGTGATTTTATAAGCTCCTGCTGCAGAATTAGTCATATCAATTGTTCCACCTGATGCAGCAGTCAATTCAGCAGTACCGTCATTACGTGTAGAGCTTGTGGCTGCAAAACTAGAAATTCCAGTTGCCTTTGCTGTAGCTGAAGAACTTACAATTAAAATATCTGCAGTAGCTCCTGACCCACTTAAATCAGTAATTGTATCTGTACCAGAATCTACTCTAAATGTATCAACACCAGCATTTCCTGTAAGTTGATCATCTCCACCACCACCAGTGATGTCATCATTGCCTCCATTACCTGTGATTTGGTCATTACCAACACCACCATTAATAATATCATTGCCAGAACCACCTTTTAGAGTGTCAACACCCGTTCCACCAGTAATAGAAAAATTACCAGAAAGTGCATCTGTTAAATCGATAGTAATATTAGTATTTGCACCTGAAAGGTTAGCCGCCCCAGAACTAGTGTTTTTGGTTCCATTTGTTGCAACGAAAGCAGTAATGTCAGCAGCATTTGCCGTTGCGCTTCCAGTAACTACTAAAATATCATTGGTAGTTAAATCAACAACAGTATCTGTACCAGAATCCACATTAAAAGTATCAGCTCCAGCATTACCAGTCATGGTATCGTTTCCAGCTCCACCAGTTAAGCTGTCATCACCTGCATTACCTTGAAGCGTATCGCCGTCATTGCCGCCAAGTATGATGTCGTTACCACTACTACCCTTTAATGTATCAGCACCAGTACCTCCTGTAATGCTAAAACCATTACCTGAAGCTACAAGACCTAAATCAATGGTTACACCACTATTATCAGCAGCTAAATTACCTTTGTTAACATCAGAATTATTGATGGTTGCACTGGTTGCTGTAAATCCTGATATTCCTGTAGCATTTGCTGTATTGCCAGCTGTAATTTTAAGAATATCACCATCAGATAAGTCTGTAATCGTATCAGTACCGTCATTCACATTAAATGTATCATTACCATCTCCACCGGTAAAATTATCGTTTCCGGCTCCACCACTAATATTATCATTACCAGCCCCACCTGAAATAATGTCAGCACCATCAGCACCATTAATAATATCATTACCTGAACCACCAGTTAATCTATCATCCCCATCATTTCCTGTGATAGTGTATAAACCAGCTGCAGAAGCAGATACGTTGATGGTTGCATTTGTACTGGCCTTTGCAGTTAAATTCGCTGTTCCATCATTTCTGGTACTAGTTCCAGTTGCTGTAAAATTAACAATATTTGTGGCTGTTGCAGTCGCACCACTACTCACGATTAAAACATCATTTTCTCCACCGGATCCGGAACCACCTAAATCAACGATAATATCAGAACCAGAATCAACTTTAAATGTATCTGCTCCTAATCCACCAGTCATAATATCAGCACCAGCTTCGCCCTGGATTATATCATCTCCACCTTCACCTTTGAGGGTATCTGCATCATCACCACCTTTAAGTGAATCATCACCAACACCACCTCTAAGAGTATCAGCACCAGTCCCTCCTATTAAATTAAAGGCTCCGGTATTAGCTCCTGACATATTGATAGTACGTCCACTACCATCTGCTGCGGTTAAGTTAGCTGTACCACCTAGATTTTTTGTTCCTGAATCAGCCGCAAATCCTTTTATACCAGTTGCATTTACTGTGGCTCCAGAAGAAACTACTAAAATATCAGTATCTGAACCTGAGGAACCCCCTAAATCATTAATAATATCGGTACCAGAATCTATGTTAAAGGTGTCGTTTCCAGCATTTCCAGTGAAGGTATCGTTACCTGCACCACCAGTTAGTGTATCTGCTCCAGCATCACCAACAATAATATCATCTCCAGACTCACCCTTCACTACACTATCTTGTTTTCCAGCCTTAAGTGTATTGTCACCAGATCCACCAGTTATAGTATATTTACCAGTAGAGTCTGACATATCAATCGTAACAGTTCCCGATGCAGCTGTAAGATTTGCTGAAGTTGCTGAAGCATTCGCATTAGAAGATGCATTTGTGGCTACAAAACCAGTTATGCCTGTGACATTAAGAGAGGCCCCATTTGAGATAACAACAATATCGCCAGTCGTTAAGTCAGTAATAATATCAGTGCCAGAATCTATGTTAAAAGTATCATTACCAGCACCACCTGTAAGTGAGTCATTATTCGCCCCACCCGTAATGGTATCGGCACCATCACCACCTGAGATGACATCATCACCAATTCCACCCACCAAAATATCATCATTTGCAGCTCCACTTATAATATCAGCTGCATTACCACCAGTGATATTATCAACAGCTGAACCACCAGTTAGAGTTAATGCTTCTAGCTGTCCCGTAAAATTAACAGTAGAAGTAGATGTACTAAGAGAAAAATTTTCAATATTTTTTAACTTATTATTATCTGAAAAAGTATGCGACCCTCCAGATAACTTAAGTGTATCATCTCCTAATCCACCATCTAAGGTATCCGCATTACCCTGAGTAGTTGCCACTACCTCAATTATGTCATCACCTTTACTTCCAGTAATAGTATCAGTTCCTGCCCCAACTTTTATCGTATAAGTCCCAGTTCCAACTGTAGCATTTTCAAGGTCAATAACGCCACCGGTAGATTTTGCTGTAAGTGTTGCTGCACCGTCGTTACGAGTAGCAAATGTAGCATCAAAACTCGTTATGGTAGCATTGGCAGTAGCTCCATTACTTACAACAAGAATATCGCCAGTTAATAAATCTGAAATGGTATCAGTACCTAATGTCACATTAAATGTATCATTTCCCCCTAGACCACCACTCAGTGTATCATCACCTGCATTACCATTTAAAGTATCGTCACCAGCACCCCCTGTAAAATCATCGTCTCCAGTACCACCATTAATTGTAAAACCTTCAGCCTGGCTTCCTAAAGTAAGGGTAGTTGCAGATGATGCATGACCATCAATAATCTCAATATTACTTATTTTAGAATTGTCCGTTAGTGAATGTGAACCAGAAGATAATATAATCTTGTCACCTGTTCCGTTTCCGCCATTAATAGTATCGCTATTACCCTCACCAGCATTTAAAATTTTAAATGTATCATTCCCGGAACCACCTACTAGGGTATCAGCACCAGCTCCACTTCTTATCTCAAAAACACCTGTTGCTTGAGACATGTTAATAACGCCATTATCAGACTTAACAGAAAGTATTGCAGTACCAGCATTCGTAGTTCCAGTGGTTGCCACGAAATTAATAATATTAGCGGCTGTTGCTGTTGCTCCATTACTTACAACAAGAACATCATCTTCACCACCAGCACCGGCACCACCAAGTAGTGTTATAATATCCGAACCTGAATCTACGTTAAGTGTGTCATTTCCAGCTCCACCTTTTAGGGTATCATCACCACCACCACCTGTAATTATATCATTTCCACTGCCACCCGTTAGATTATCACCCTGTGCTCCACCAGCAATGGTAAAACCCTCTAATTGACCAGTAAGATCTAAAGTTGTAGCTGATGCATTTGCATTGATTGTTTCAATGGTTGCTAATTTAGCATTATCACTAAAAGTATGACTACCGGCAGAAAGATTAATCACATCATCACCACTACCACCAATAAGAGTATCATTATTTCCGTCTCCAGCAGAAATAATTATGATAATATCATTTCCATCACTTCCTGTAATAGAGTCAGTTTGACCACCTACCGTAATCTTAAATCCTTCAGTTTGATTTGTTAAATCAACTGTAGATCCACTAGTTGTATCAACTTTTACTTCTTCAATATTTTGGATCATATTATCATTCGTTGTAAAAGTATGTGTACCTGCTGATAATTGAAGAATATCGGTACCTCCATAACCATCTAACGTATCCGCATCACCTTGACCTGATGCTGCAATTGTTATGATATCATCTGATGATCCACCCCATAATGTATCAGTACCAGAACCTGCTATTAAATTATACTTTCCAGTACCTGCATTATTCATTTTTATAACAGAAGTAGTGCTTGCTTTAGCAGTCAATTTTGCAGTTCCTGTAGCATGTTCATTCTTACTGCTGCTGGTCGCTACAAAATTAAAAACATTTATAGCATTTAAGGTAGCATTCGCACTTACTACAAAAACATCGCCTGTTGTAAGGTCGTTAACGGTGTCTTCCCCACTGTCAATATTGAAAGTATCATTTCCAGTACCACCTGTAATAATGTCATCACCAGCACCACCTGTTATAGTATCCTGGTTATCACCGGTATTAATTGTATCTACACCATTACCTCCAGTAATGAAATCTTTACCAGCTCCACCAGTTATGGTGAAAGTCTCAAGTTGATTAGTTAGAACAACAGTTGAACCTGAAGAGTGGGTAGTAATAGTTTCAATATTTTTTAATTTATTATTATCATTGAAGGTGTGTGTTCCCGTCGATAAGGCGAGAACATCTGCAGTACCTGTGTGACCGTCAATGGTATCTGCATCGCCCTGGCCAGAACTAGAAATTGTAATAATATCATCACTAGCACCACCTTTTATAGTATCAGTACCTGCTCCTACAAATATTTTAAATTTTCCAGAGCCTGCCCCAGACATGTCAATACTACTACTAGTGGTCGAATGAGCATGAATATTAGCTGTACTTGTAGAAGCATTGGAGGTTGTTCCACCAGCAGAAAATGCAGTCACTCCTGTTGCATTCATGATAGCAGTGCCACTTACTTGAAAATTATCGCCATTCGTTAGATCAAGAACACTGTCAGTAGCTGTTTCAACCTTAAATAAATCATTACCAGCACCTCCAGTTAATGTATCATCTCCTCCTTTTCCAGCAATAATGTCATTACCATCACCACCAGTTATAATGTCACCAGCATTATTTCCTGTAATCGTAAATCCTTCCGTTTGGTTACTAAGATTAATTGTAGAACCAGAAGCATGGGCAATAACTTCACTGATATTGGAAATATTACCATCAGTTGTTAAAGTATGGGTACCTGTTGAAACTTCTATCTTGTTGGTACCACCACCTCCATTGATGGTATCACTATTGGCCTGACCTGCAGCTGATACAATGATAATGTCATCACCACTACCACCTGTAATATTATCCGTACCTGAACCCCCTGTGATTTTAAATCCTTCAGCTTGGTTGGTAAGATTAATGGTTGAATTGTTAAGCGTGATATTATGGATATTAACAATCTTATTATTATCAGTTAAAACGTGCGTACCACTTGAAACATCTAGAGTATTTGCAGATCCACCATCCCCATCAATCGTATCAGAATTACCTTCTGTTGAAGCCACGATCTTAAAAGTGTCATTCCCATCATCACCCTTTAGGTTATCAGTTCCTGCACCCCCAATGATGGTATAGACAGCGCTGCCAGAAGCTGAGCTCATATCAATGGTACCACCTGTACTAATAGCTGTTAATGTGGCTGTACCTAGGTTTTGAGTATCACCTGTGGCCGTAAAGCTTTTAATATTCGATGCATTAGCCGTTGCTCCATTGGATACTTTAAGAATATCACTTTCACCACCAGATCCTGAACCACCTAAGTCAGTAATGCTATCTGTTCCAGAATCCACATTAAATGTATCATTACCAGAACCACCTTTTAGGGTGTCATCCCCTGCTTTTCCAGTAATAATATCATTTCCACCGCCTCCGGTAATATCATCAACAGATCCTGCACCGTTTATGGTATAATTCTCAGTTTGATTAGTTAAATCTAAAGTAGAACCAGATGCATGGGCATCAATAGTTTTTATATTTTGCAAATTTGCGTTAGTAGTAAGAGAATGACTTCCAGCAGATAATTTCAAAACGTTATTAGTACCACCACCTCCATCGATAACATCAGAATTAGCATGACCTGCAGCAGCAATAACAATGGTATCGTCTGCATTTCCACCACTGATTATGTCCGCACCACTACCACCTGTTAGTATATCTGCACCATCTCCGCCTGTGATTTTAAAAGCTGCACTACTACCCGTTGCCAACGAAACGTCAATCGTACGACCAGCACCATCCTTGGCTGTAAGTTTTGCATTATTGGCATTGGTAGAGTTATTTTTAGTGGCAGCTGTTGCTGTGAATCCCATGATATCAATTGCATTTAAAGTTGCACCTGCGTTAACTACGACAACGTCATCATCACTGCCAGAAGATCCTCCTAGATCCTTTACTTTATCTTCCCCTGAATCAACTGTGATTATATCATTACCATCTCCACCTGTGATGATATCGTCACCAGCTCCACCGGTAATACTATCGGCTCCCGCATTACCAACAATCGTATCTGCAGCATCACCACCCGTAATAATATCTGCACCAGCACCACCCGTTAAAATATCTGCACCATTACCACCAGAAATTTTAAAAGCTTTAGAACTTCCCGTGGCTAAAGACACATCAATCGTACGACCAGCTCCATCTTTGGCTGTGAGTTTTGCATTATTGGCATCAGTTGAATCATTCTTGGTTGCATTAGTAGCTGTAAATCCAATGATATCAATCGCATTCAAGGTTGCGCCTGCGTTAACTACGA
>CACOBR010000006.1 GCA_902625475.1 uncultured Alphaproteobacteria bacterium | reverse complement strand
TGAAATAATCATACCAAATGTTGCAGCTTTTATAAGACTTGAATATATATCACTAAATTCTATGTATTTAATACTACTTTCTATATAAAGAATTGGATTAAACCCTAATCTTTCAACGCTTATTAAATAGCCTCCAAAAATACCAATTATGTTACCAATAGTTGTCAAAATGGGTAAAGAAATAGTTGTAATAACTATTCTAGGACTTACTAAAAATTTAATTGGATCAGTAGCTAAAGTCGTTAAAGCGTCAATCTGTTCTGTAACTTTCATAGTTGCCAATTCAGCCGCTATCGCAGATGAAACTCTTCCAGCTACCATTAACCCACAAAGAACTGGTCCTAATTCTCTCAAAAATCCAATTGCAACAATAGACGGTACCGCACTTTCTGCATTTAATCTCGTTCCTCCAGAATAAATTTGTAAAGCAAGTGCACCTCCAGTAAAAAAAGCAGTAAGAGCAACGACGGGTAATGATGCCCATCCAATTATATAAATTTGTTTAACATATTCTTTTATATAAAATGGTGGAATTAGTGCCTTGTATAATGCGTAAATTAAGAAAGATGTAATATTACCAATCGAAGTTAAAAAGATATGTATATTTTTACCTATTAAAGTAGGGAATAAATAATAAAAATTTTGTTTATTTTTATTCATATATCAATTCAAATATTGTTTTGTATATCTATTTCCTAGATTAATTAAAATTTCATGACTTACAGTGTTTGCAATATCAGACAGATCATTGATTGTTTGTTCATTCCCTATAAAAGTCAGTTTTTTTGGTTCTTCTTTCAAATGTGTTATGTCCACTGTTACAAGATCCATTGAAATTCTCCCTAGTATAGGACAAGGAATTTTCTTATGATATAAGAATCCTATATTAGAAAAATTCCTAGTCAATCCATCTGCATATCCTCCAGCTAAGGTAGCCACCTTTTTTTTCTCTTTAGAAAAATAAGTTAAGCCGTAACCTATTCCTTCTCCTACATCTAAAAAGTGAGTTTGTAATACTGGTAATTCAATATTAACTACATTTAAAATATTTCTATCTTTAATACCTCCAAACAATGCAACGCCAGGGCGAGTTAAATCAAAGTGGTAATTGTTATTTATAAAAATTCCATGTGATGCAGCTAATGATTTTCTGAATGTAGGAAAATTTATTATAATTTCTTTGAAATTATTAAGTTGTTTTTCATTTGCAATATTTTTTGGTTTAACAGCAGTGGTTAAATGTCCTAAAACCAAATCTAAATTAAGTTTTTTAATGATGTCTATGTATTTGACTAATTCATCTTTCTGGAATCCCAATCTTTTCATACCAATATCTATTTGTATACACATGCTATTATTTTTATTGTTTTCAATAAAAGAAGAAAGATTTAGTGGAGAATTTATAACGGGGATTAAGCTAAAATCAATGAACGCTTTTTTATAATTTTTATCGTAACCATTCAATATATATATTTTTCTGTTTTTTGGTAATATTTTATTGAGAAGTATACCTTCTTCAGTTGTTGCTACAAAAAATGATCTATTTCCAACTTCCCATAGAGCATTTGCAACCTCATTTGAGCCTAATCCATATGCGTTAGCCTTAATTACTGCACCTGTTTCAATATGTTTTTTTGACAATGCATTAAGATAAAGCCAATTTTTTTTTAAGTTTTTAAGATTTATCTCAATTGTAGGGTTCATTTGTTTACGTTAATAAAAAAAAATATATTATTATCGGGCTAAATTTCCAAAACTTGTATATCTACTTTGAAATGATAGCTCAACAGTTCCAATTGGTCCATGTCTTTGCTTGCCAATAATTAATTCTGCTTTACCGTGTAATCTGCTCATATCTTCCTGCCATTTTAAGAAACTTTCAATATCCTGTTCATCTGGTTTTTCCCTTTCTTTATAATACTCTTCTCTGAATATAAACATTACAACGTCAGAATCTTGCTCAATGGAACCACTTTCTCTTAAATCTGACAATTGAGGCCTTTTATCTTCTCTAGATTCTACTTGTCTAGATAGTTGTGAAAGTGCAACTACGGGTATATTAAGTTCTTTTGCTATGGATTTAAGACCTTGTGTAATTTCTGAAATCTCATTAACCCTACTATCCCTCGTATTGGATGGCCTTATCAATTGTAAATAATCAACAAATAGAACATCTAAACCATACATTCTCTTAAGCCTTCTAGCTCTACCTGCTAAGGCTGATATAGTAAGAGCAGCAGTGTCGTCAATATAAAGTGGGCAATTATCAAGACTTTGAGCAGCTTCAATAAAATTTCTAAAATCTTCTTCAGAAAGGTCCCCTCTTCTAATTTTATCAGATGGAACTTTAGAATTTTCTGACAAAATCCTAGTAGCTAATTGTGAAGAAGACATTTCCAATGAAAAGAATCCAACTACTCCACCCCTTATAGTACTTTTTGTCCCATCTTCGTTAATTTTTTTTTCAAATGTATTGGCAATACTGAATGCCATATTTGTAGCGAGGGAAGTTTTACCCATTGATGGTCTTCCAGCTATAATTAATAAATCAGAAGGGTGAAGCCCACCTAATTTTTTATCTAAATCAATTAAACCCGTAGATGTTCCTGACAAACCACCTTCCTGCTGATAAGCTTTATTAGCGATATCTATTGCCTCTTTAGAAGCACTTAATAAATGTTTAAACCCAGTCGTTTCATGGCCTTTTTCAGCTATATTATAAAGTTTTAGTTCAGCAATTGAAATTTGTTCTTCTGCACTTTCCTCCATAGTTATAATAGATGCTTTTTCAGAGATTTCTTGTCCAAGTTTAATAAGATTTCTACGTAATGCTAATTCACTTATTAAATTTGCATAGTCTGTTGAAGCGTAGAAAGAAATTGCAGATGCTGCAAGTTTAGCTAAATAAGCAACCCCACCTAATTCTTTCATTCCAGGGTCATCTTGGAAAAAAGTTTTTATAGTTACAGGGGATGCTAAAGAATTACGAGATATTTTTTCAGCGCATATTTCGTATATTCTTTGATGAACTGGATCAAAGAAATGCTGAGGCTTTAAAATGTTATTAATTTTATCAAAAATTTCATTATTTACTAGAAGTGCTCCCAATAGAGCTTGTTCTGCATCAATATTTTGAGGAATTTCTAAGTTTTTTTCTGCCAGATCACTATTTTCATTTTGACCTAGTTTACTTACATTTATCAAATCATTCATTAACACCTCCAAAAAAGGTGTTTAGTATACACTAAAAAAAATAATCCACAGAATGTTAATTAAGGGGATAACTAAGATTTTATGAAATTATATTTTATCATTAGTGATTTTTACTTCCTAAGTGGTAGAGTCATTAGATGAAACTTTAGTCGTCTCTTCACTTAAAGGTTGTTTTTTAGAATCACTTAAAACACTACTATCTACATCTTCTTCTTTTTGAATAACAATTTTTTCAGCCATTGTTTCATCTTCAAACATGTTTTTTATCTTATCTGTTTCTTCTATAGATTCTGAAAAATCAGTATTATTAGGCTCTTTTCCTTTTTCCTGTAGTTTTGCTTCTTCAATACTTCTTGCAACATTAATTGAAATTTCTGATGAAATATCAGAGTGTAAACTTACGTTGATTTTGTATATACCTAACTCTTTTATTGGCTTTTGAAGGTTGATTTGATTTTTTGAAATTTCGATCCCATCAACAGATACGATTTCATTAATATCTTTGGAAGATACAGAACCATATAGTGCACCAGTATCTGAAGCAGATCTTATTAAAATAAATGACTTACCATCTATTTTAGTTTTTACACCCTCAGCTTCTTTTCTATTTTCCAAGTTTTTTGCTTCTAAAATAGATTTCTGTTCTTTAAAAAAATTAATATTTTCTTTTGTAGCTCTTAAAGCCTTTTTTAGTGGGAGCAAAAAGTTTCTAGCGTATCCTGACTTAACATCTACAATATCACCCATTTGACCTAATTTATTAATTCGCTCTAATAAAACTATTTTCATCATTAAACCTACTTCAATGCAAAAGGTAATAACGCCAATACCCTCGCTCTTTTTATAGCGATACTCAATTCTCGTTGTTTTGATGAAGATACAGCAGTAATTCTTGATGGAATTATTTTACCCCTTTCAGAAATATATCTTTGGAGTAATTTAATATCCTTATAATTTATTTCTGGAGAAGACGGTGAGGAAAATGGACAGGATTTTCTTCTTCTAAAAAAGTTTTTGTTCATTAACATTTTCAAATACCAAACTTATTAATTAGTTAACTCTTGAGTTTCTAATTTATCAGACTTATCAGACAAATCTGTTGAATACTCATCATTTTTTGTTTTTGAACGCATCATAATCGATGGACCCTCTTCGTGCTTATTAACTTTAATTGTTAATACTCTCATAATATCCTCATTTAGCTTCATAAGCCTTTCCATCTCTAAAGCAGCAGTTGGGGGACTATCAGACTTAATCAGGGAATAATGTCCTTTTCTATTTTTGTTAATTTTATAAGCTAAGGTTCTCAACCCCCAATATTCATGTCCTACTATTAGACCACCATTATCTTTAAGGATGTCTGAATATTGTTTGATAAGATCTTCTGCTTGTGAACTAGATAAATCTTGTCTAGCAATAAAAACGTGCTCATATAGAGCCATGGTTTATCTCCTGATTTTTCGTAATTGAATCAATTATGTAATTATTGCTCTTATAAAGAAGAAGTCAAAGAATGCAAGAACAATGATAAAAAATATAAATAATACTATTATACATGAAATTTTTAACTTTTATAATGCCTTAATTTAAAACTAATAAAATAAATAACATTTTAAAAAATAAGAAATCTTGTTGAATAATCTTAACTTATATAATAACCATAACATCATTTAAATAGGGAAAAAGTTAATTGATATCGTTAGTATTTCCAGGACAAGGTTCTCAATATATTGGTATGGGTAAAGATTTCTATGACACTTTTCCTATTGCAAATGAGGTATATAATGAAGTTGATGATGTGTTAGGCTTTTCCTTATCAAAATTAGTATTTAATGGTCAAATCGAGGACTTGACCTTAACAAAAAATGCACAGCCAGCAATAATGGCAACATCAATTGCTATTTTAAGAACTTTAGAAAAAGAAGGTTTTAGCCTTAAAAAATCTACGTTTGTTGCTGGTCACTCTTTAGGTGAATATACAGCTTTATGTGCATCTGGAGCAATTAGTCTTGCAGATACTGCACATATTTTAAAAATGAGAGGTATATTTATGCAGGATGCTGTATCAGTTGGGGTGGGAGCAATGGCTGCTATTTTAGGTCTTAATTTAGATAAAGTAGAAACATTAGTTGCCGAAATAAAAGGTAACGAAATTTGTGAAATTGCTAATGACAACGAACCCAATCAGGTAGTTTTATCAGGGCATAGAACTGCTATTGAAAAGGCATGTGATAAAGCCAAATTGTTAGGAGCAAAGAGAGCTATTTTATTACCAGTTTCTGCACCATTTCATTGTTCACTAATGTCTGTAGCGCAAAAAAATATGATAAATTTAATATCAGAGCTTAATATACAAAAACCTGTTGTACCCTTGATTTCAAATATAACTTCAACTTCAACACAAAAAGTAGAGGAAATAAGGTTGAATTTGATAAACCAAATTACTGGCCGTGTTAGATGGAGGGAAAGTATTTTATTTATGAAAAAAACTGGTATTCAAAAAATATATGAAATTGGTCCAGGTAGAGTTTTATGTAACTTAATTAGAAGAATTGTAGATACAATAGAACAACACAATATATCAAAAGTTGAAGATTTGGTTAAATTAGGTAATTAATAAATGTTCGATTTTACTGGGAAAAAAATTTTAATAACTGGTGCCTCCGGTGGTATAGGAAGAGAGCTTTCCAAATCATTTTTAGAAAAAGGAGCCGATCTAATTATAACTGGAACCAGCAGTAAAAAACTTAATTTATTAAATCAAGATCTGAATTCTAAGTGTAAAATTTTTGAATGCAATTTATCTTCTGTTGATGACACAAATAATCTCTTAGAACATATAAGTGGATTGGGTGGTGTGGATATTTTGATTAATAATGCAGGTAAAACTGAAGATAACCTATTTATGAGAATGTCAGATAAACAATGGGAAGAGGTTATGTTGATAAATCTTACCTCAGTTATGCGATTAACTAGAGGCATAATTAGACAGATGATAAAAAAAAGATGGGGAAGAGTAATTAATATTTCATCAATTGTTGCTTTAACTGGTAATCCTGGACAATCTAATTATGTGGCTGCAAAATCAGGACTTATAGGATTCTCCAAATCACTTGCTTCTGAAGTTGCTTCTAGAGGAATTACAGTAAACTGTATTGCTCCAGGGTTTATAGAGACTAACATGACAGAAAAATTAAATGAAAACCAAAAAAACTTAATATTATCAAAAATTCCAATGAATCGTATCGGTCTTCCTATTGAAATCTGCTCATCTGCTATTTTCTTGGCTTCATCTTTTTCTAATTACATTACTGGCCAAACAATTCATGTTAATGGGGGAATGTATATGAGCTAAGCATACTTTTATTTTGTAAAAAAAATAAAAATATATTGCTTATCATTTAACACAAGTGTATAGCTCACCCATTCGTTAATTATTTTTTTTAAAATAAATATCAAATTTATTGAATATTAAAACAGGTGAGGTTCGTAGCATGAGTGATATAACAGATCGTGTAAAAAAGATTGTAGTAGAGCATTTGAATGTTGATGAAAGTAAAGTTTCTGACGAGGCTTCATTTATCGATGACTTAGGAGCAGATAGTTTAGATACTGTTGAATTAGTCATGGCATTTGAAGAGGAATTTGATATTGAAATTCCAGATGATGCTGCCGAAACTATTCAAACATTTGGAGATGCTGTTAAATTCATAAATGACAAAATGAGCTAAGATATATTTTTTATGAAATATATAAATTTTTACCAAAAATTGTTTAGTTTTATAAATATTTTTTTCAATTTGTATCTTGGTGAATAAATTGAGACGTGTTGTAGTAACAGGTCTTGGTATGGTTAGTCCTTTGTCAAGCAGTGTAAGTGGTACATGGGAAAGTTTATTGAATGGATTTTCTGCTGCTGACAAAATCACTCGTTTTGATACTGATGGTTATACAACAGATTATGCATGTGAAATTAAGTTTGGAGATGGTTTAGATAATACATTCTGTCCAAACGAATGGATGGATCCAAAGGATCAAAGGAAGGTAGACTATTTTATTCTTTATGGAGTTGCAGCAGCTGAACAAGCCATACAAGATTCTGGCTGGAAACCCTCAACAAATAATGAAAAAAACCGAACAGGTGTGATGATTGGTTCTGGTATAGGAGGTCTTGGATCTATAGCTCAAACTGCTATACAATTAAAAGAAAAAGGCCCAAGAAGAGTCTCACCTTTCTTTATTCCTGGTGCTTTAATAAATTTAATCTCAGGACAAGTTTCTATAAGATATGGTTTAAAAGGTCCAAATCATGCTGTTTCAACTGCTTGCTCAACTGGAGCTCATTCAATAGGTGATGCTGCAAGACTAATCATTAATGGTGATGCTGATGTAATGCTTGCTGGTGGTTCCGAAAGTCCAATTACTGAAATAGGTATTGCCGGTTTTAATGCTTGTAGAGCATTATCAACAAAATTTTCAAATAATCCAAAATCTGCATCTAGGCCATACGATAAAGATAGGGATGGGTTTGTAATGGGTGAGGGAGCTGGAGTTCTAGTTTTAGAAGAATACCAACATGCTCTAGCAAGAAATGCAAATATTTATTGTGAATTAGTTGGTTATGGCTTGTCAGGAGATGCTTATCATATTACTGCTCCATCTGAAGATGGTGATGGAGGTTACAGATCAATGTTAGCTGCTTTAAATTCTTCAAACTTAAATTATAAAAATATAGATTATATAAATGCACATGGTACATCCACAATGGCCGACATAATTGAACTTGGTGCAGTAGAGAAATTACTCGCAGAGCATGCTCCCAATGTAACAATGTCATCAACAAAATCTTCCATCGGTCATTTATTAGGTGCTGCAGGTGCTGTTGAAGCAATATTTTGTATTTTATCTATTAGAGATCAAATTGCGCCCCCAACCATAAACCTAAATAATATTGCAAAAGAAACTAAATTAGATTTAGCACCAAATAAATCTGTGAAAAGAGAAATTAATATTGCTTTATCAAACTCATTTGGATTTGGTGGAACAAATGCATCTTTAATTTTTAAAAAAATTTAGCTTGTTTATGAGAACAATAACTTCTAACCTTATTGCAGCGATTATTTTTTTTTAATTTTATTTCCTGCCTTGGAATTATTAAAAAATTATAATGCAAATCTGAATCCTCAAAAAATTAAAAATTATTCACTAATAATTGATAAAGGTGACACTTTACGAGTAATTTCAAGCAAAATGGTTGAAAAAGGGATAATAAAAAATAAAGAAATTTTTGAATTTTTTGCAAAACTCTCCGGTCACGAGAAATCGATAAAATCAGGCAAATATAATATACCTAGTACTTTATCAATAAAAGAATTATTAGATCATTTAAATTTAGGAAAAGTTGTTCAAAATCGAATTACTCTTACAGAAGGTATGAACAATTTTACTTTTTATGAAATTTTAAAAGAGAATAAATTGTTGTCTGGCAAATTGGATATTACAGATCTTCCAACTGAAGGTTATTTAGCACCAAATACTTATTATTATGAAAATGGAGAAAATAGAATAAATCTATTAAATAGAATTATTAAAGCACAATCAAAAAAAATAAACGAGATTTGGGTTAAAAGACCTACAAATAATCAATTAAATAATTCTCATGAATTAGTAATCCTAGCTTCTATTATTGAAAAAGAAACAGGAGATTATAAGGAGCTAGATTTAGTTTCATCCGTTTTACATAATCGATTAAGAAAAAAAATGAGACTGCAAGCTGATCCAACTGTTATTTATGGTATTACAAAGGGAAAAAAATCATTAGGCCGTCCACTTACAAAATCTGATTTAAGAAAATATTCTGAATTCAATACCTATATGATAAAAGGTTTACCGCCTAATCCAATTTGCAACCCAGGAGAAAACGCTTTAAAAGCGGCAGCTAACCCTGCTAATTCAAAGTTCTATTATTATGTCTCTAATGGTATAGGGGGACATTTCTTTTCAAAGAATCTTGCAGAACATAATAAAAATGTTAAGTTGTATAAGTCACTAGTTGGAAAAAATAATTAACTAACCCTCAAATGGTATTTGTTTTACTTTTCAAATTCTTGAGGTGAGAATAAATGAAGCAAAAATCAACTGCACTTAATAAAATTGATGAAATTTGGGAAAAAATTATATTTGAATCGATTGAGATAAAAAAAAAAGAACCTTTATTAAATTATTTCATCGATAAAAAAATAAGTGACCATAATTCTTTTCAGGAATGTTTATCTTATTTAGTTGCAGATAATTTAGAATGCAGTTTTATAGAGTTTAGAGAAATCAAAAAAATTACTGATTTTGCTTTGGATAGTGATAAAAAAATAATATATTCCACAGTAGAGGATATTTTAGCAAACTTTGATAGAGATCCAGCATGTACACGCCACATCAATCCAGTTCTTTATTATAAAGGTTTTCAAGCATTACAATGCTATAGAATAGCTAACTTTTATTCAAAGAAGGGGAACTTAGATTTAGCATATTTTATTCAAATGTTAGTATCAAACAAATTTTCTGTAGATATTCATCCTTTTGCAACTATTGGTAAAGGAATATTGATGGATCATGCACATGGGATAGTTATTGGAGAGACTGCAAAGATTGGAGATAATGTAAGTCTTTTACATTCAGTCACTTTGGGAGGAACTGGAAAAGAGGAGGGTGATAGACATCCCAAAATTGGAAACGGAGTATTATTAGGTGCTGGGGCCAAAGTATTAGGTAATATAAAAATAGGAGATTGTGCAAAGGTTGCATCAGGTTCAGTAGTTTTGACCGATGTTCCAGAAAGAAAAACTGTGGCTGGTATACCTGCAAAAATAGTAGGTGAAGTTCCAAAAGAGATTTTACCATCAAAATCAATGGATCATGAAATTATAACTGACGAATAACTAAGCTAGAAAATTAATAGGCTCTTCCAAAAAAGATGCTATTTCATTTAAAAACTTTGCTCCAACTGCTCCATCTATCATTCTATGATCTACAGATAAAGTTAATTGAATTATAGTTTTCTTTGTAACTTTTTCGTTTTCATCAAAACATACAATTTCTTGTGTTTTACCAACAGCTAGTATTGATCCATGGGGTGGGTTAATTATTGCATCAAAATTATCAATCCCCATCATACCCAAATTAGAAATTGTTATTGTTCCTCCACTCAATTCATCAGCTTTTAATCTCCTATTTTTAGATCTTTCAATCAATGATTTTGTCTCTAAACTAAGATCAGATAGATTTTTGTTTTTTATGTCCTTGATAACAGGCGTTATCAGACCTTCATCTATTGCTATTGCTAATGCCACATCAGTTGACTTGGATTTGACTATCCTATCGCCACCCCAAGTTACATTACAGTCTGGATAATTATAAAGAGCATGGGCAATAGCTTTGATAATAATATCATTTATGGAAATTTTTATTTTTTTTTGTTCTAATTTTTTATTCAGTAACTTTCTGGCTAATAACAACGAATCGACATATACATTTTTTCTTAAATAAAAATGCGGTATTTCTCTTTTTGATTTACTGAGTTGATTTGCAATAGTCTTCCTCATAGGTGTGAGAGAGATAAATTCTTCTTCTGTTTTTAGTGATTTCAATACAGTGGTCGAACCTATTTTATCATTTTTGTTAATTAAATTAACTATATCTACTTTGATAATACGACCTAATGGTCCAGACCCTTTGATTTCATTAAAATTTATGTTGTTTTGAAGAGCAATTCTTTTTGCAAGTGGAGAAATTTTAATTCTACTTTTTGAATCAAACTTATTTTTGGAATTTTCAGAAGTATCTTCTTTTTTTATCAATAAATTTTCATTATTTTTGGAATTTTCAGAAGTATCTTCTTTTTTTATCAATAAAACTTCATTATTTTTGTTTTTATTCTCTACAATATCAGTATCTATTTTATCATTCTTATCAACATCTTTACTTACTGATTGCATGTTTGATGTATCTAAAACTGCAATTGGTTCATTAACCTTAATATTTTCATCCCCTTCTTTTATCAGGAGTTTTATAATTGTACCATCTTCAGAGCTTTCAAACTCCATAATTGCTTTATCAGTCTCTATTTCAGCAATTAAATCTCCCGCTTTTACTACATCACCTTCTTTAACAAGCCATTTTGACAATTTACCCTCCGACATCGTTGGAGAAAGAGCTGGCATTAATACTTGAGTTGACATATATCTATTAATCCCAATTAGTAACTTTTTTAATTTTCTCAAATATTTCTTCGGGGGTAATTAGTGCAGCTAATTCTAGATTTTTAGCATAAGGCATGGGTACATCTTTTCCAGCACAATTTATAACTGGTGAGTCAAGATAATCAAAAACATTCTCCATAATGGAGGCAGATAAATGATTACCTATTGAACAAACAGGAAAACATTCTTCAACTGTAATGCAACGGTTGGTCTTTTTAATTGATTCAAAAACAGTTTTATAATCAATTGGTCTTAAAGATCTTAGGTCGATAAGCTCAACACTTATATTAATATCTTTTGCAAGTTCTATTGCCATAAGTGAATGCTTTATTCCTATACCGTAACTTACAATTGAAACATCTGTTCCTTCAATTAAAATATTAGCTTTTCCTATAGGGATCAATTCATCTCTAATTTCTGAAGAAGCAGACTTATCATTATATAATATTTCATTTTCTAAAAAAACTACAGGATTTGGATCTCTTATAGCGGATTTCAAAAGCCCTTTTGCATCATTTGCAGAAAAAGGTTGAATTACTTTTAAACCAGGTATTGATGAAAACCACGGAGCAAAATCTTGAGAATGTTGGGCTGCAACTTGTGAGGCTGCTCCATTTGGTCCTCTCAAAACAATAGGGCAATTCATTTGTCCACCTGACATATAAAGTGTTTTTGCACAAGTATTAATTATTTGATCCATTGCTTGTAATGAAAAATTGAAAGTCATAAATTCAACTACAGGTCTTAATCCTCCAAATGCAGCACCAGCAGCTAAACCTGTAAAACCGTGTTCAGTAATTGGAGTATCGATTACTCTTTTACTTCCAAATTCGTCTAAAAGACCTTGGGAAACTTTATATGCACCTTGATATTCTGCAACTTCTTCTCCCATCAAAAAAACATTTTCATCTGCGCGCATCTCTTCGGCCAAAGCATCTCTTATAGACTCTCTGACTGTTAATATTTTTAAGTTTTCATTTTTTTCGAATTTAATGTCATGCAGATCATTTTGGGTGTTAATAATTTTTTTTGGCTTATTTTTTTTATCATTTTCTTTATTTAAATTTTTTATTGGTAATGGATTAAGGTCATCATTAATTTTAACAATTGGTGTATTTACTTTGATGTGATTGGTTCCTTCTTCTACAAGTAGTTTGCTTATTGTACAATCTACAGTAGATTCAAATTCCATTATTGCCTTGTCAGTTTCTATTTCAGCAATTAAATCTCCTGCTTTAATTATATCACCTTCTTTTACTAACCATTTTGCAATTCCTCCTTCTTCCATGGTTGGAGATAATGCAGGCATTAGTATTTCATTGCTATTCATTTTTATCAAACCCTTTAAATACTAATTATCCAAGTATATGTCTTCATATAAATCAGCTAAATCAGGTTCTGAACTTTCTAATGCAAAGTCAGCAGCTTCTGAAACAATTTCTTTTATATTTTTGTCAATTTTTTTAAATTCATCCTCATCTAAGCCTTCATTTAGTAGATGTTTTTGAAAATTTTCTAAAGGGTCTTTTTTATCTTTAATGTTTTGAACTTCTTCTCTGGTTCTATATTTTGCTGGATCAGACATAGAATGTCCCTTGTACCTGTATGTGTTCATTTCTAAGATATATGGGCCATCTCCATTTCTACAATTAGAGGCGGCAAGCTCTGTTGCTTTACTCACTTCTAAAACATCCATTCCATCAACTAACATTCCTGGAATGTTAAATGCTTCACCTCTCGTAAAAAGTTTAGGAGTAGACGATGCTCTATCTATTGATGTACCCATTGCATATTGATTATTTTCTATAATAAAAACAACAGGAAGTTTCCAAAGGGATGCCATATTGAAGGCTTCGTAAATTTGTCCTTGATTAGCTGCTCCATCACCATAGTATGTAAAACAAACAGATTGATTATTTTTATATTTATTCGCAAAAGCTAATCCAGCTCCTATCGGAACTTGAGCAGCTACAATGCCATGTCCGCCATAGAAATCTTCAGATTTACTGAACATATGCATTGATCCGCCTTTTCCTTTAGAATAACCATCTTTTTTTCCAGTAAGTTCTGCCATAACTCCTTTTGGATCCATTCCGCAAGATAACATATGACCATGATCTCTGTATGATGTAATAACTTGATCACCCTTTTTCTTGACTGAATCCACCCCAACTACCACTGCTTCTTGTCCAATATACAAATGACAAAACCCGCCTATCTTACCCATTCCATACAATTGTCCTGCCTTTTCTTCGAATCTGCGAATTAAAAGCATTTTTTTGTATAAATTAAGGTTTGACTTTATATTATTCATTATAACCATAATTTAGTTTAACATTAAACTATATATTTAACAATAATATTTTATTTTTCAATAAGCATTATTTCGTCATATCTAATTAGCCCAAGAACTTCTCTTGATTGCTCATCTAATAAGTCTAAATCTAAATTTTTTTTACTTAAACTCGATGTTTTTTTTTCAATATCGTGAAGAACTTTTTGTAAATAATTTAATTTATTATTTAATTCAATTATCTCGAATTCTAACGCTATATATTTCTTTAGACCATTATTTGCATAAATTGCGTTAAATGTAAAATAAAATGAAATGAATAAAAAACTCACTGATATTAAAAAATTTATCAGGGTTGTTTTAAATCTCTTAGTTGTATTAGCAGAATTAATCAATTTAAAAAAATTTAGTAGTATTGAAAAAAATAACTTTAAACAATATTATAATAAACATTTAATACCAGGCAAACTTTTTCCTTCCATCCACTCTAAAAATGCACCACCTGCTAAAGACACATAAGAAAATTTCTTATCAGCTTTTGACTTCTTTAAAGCAGATACAGTGTCACCACCGCCGGCAACAGAAATCAGTTCACCAGTTTCAGTAAGGTTACCTGCACAAAGTGATGTACAAATAGTTCCACTATCAAATGGCTCTAATTCAAAAGCACCCATAGGCCCATTCCAAATAAGTGTCTTTGAAATTGAAAAAATTTCATTTATATTTTTACAAGTAACTGGTCCAATATCTAAAATTATTTCGTCATTTTTTAAATTATTTAAGTCTTTAATATTATATTTAGCATTAGCTTTAAATTCGGAAGCTACAACTACATCTTTAGGGAGTATAATCTCACAGTTGTTTTTTTTGGCAGTATCCATTACTTCTAAAGAGGTTTCTTTTAGATTTTTCTCACATAATGAATTACCAATTTGAATACCCTTAGCGAAAAGAAAAGTATTAGCCATCCCACCTCCAATGACTAAATAATCAACTTTTTTAATTAAATTTAATAATAAATTTAATTTTGATGAAATTTTTGCACCTCCAACAACTGCAGTTAAGGGTTTTTGGGGATTTTTTAGAACTAATTCTAGGGTATCAATTTCTTTTTTCATATGATGACCTACACAATTTGGAAGTAATTTAGCTAGCCCAACAGTTGAAGCGTGTGCTCTATGAGATGCAGAGAATGCATCATTACAAAATATGTCGCCTAAGCCAGATAACTTTTCAGCAAAATTCTCATCATTCATCTCCTCTTCTGGGCAAAATCTTGTATTTTCTAATAATAGAATTTCACCCTTTTGAAGGCTATTAACTGTTTTTTTTACATTTTCACCAATAATTTCAGAAGAAAATTTTATAGGAAAATTTAATAGTTCCTCTAACAAAGGAACAACTTGTATTAGGCTATATTCTTTTAAATATGATCCATTTGGTCTACCAAAATGAGATATTAAAATAGTTTTTCCACCAGCAGACTGAATATACTTTATTGTTGGTATAATTCCTACAACTCTTGATGAATCAGATATAGCACCATTTTCAATAGGAACATTTAAATCTACCCTTACTAATATTTTTTTATTAGTGATATTATGATCAGCTAGTGTCTTTAAATTCATTTAATTTTAAATTTTAAGTTAATTAAATTTTTCTTTAACCTTTTTTATGATATTTTCTTTAGTTATTCCAAAATGCTCATAGAGATCCCCGGCAGGGGCTGAGGCTCCAAAATCGTTCATTCCAACAAAAAAGTTATTTTTATTTTTTCGCCAACCTGCATGTAACCATTTATCCCAACCCATTGGTGAAGCTGCCTCAATCCCTACAATTAAGCAGTTAGAAGTCAGTACTTTTTTTTGATACTTTGTATCTTGTTTTTCAAATAATTCCCAGCAAGGCATTGATACTACTCTTGTTCCAATGCCATCATTTTCTAATTCTTTTTGTGCACTTAATGCAATTGAAACCTCAGATCCAGAAGCAACTAGTATAACTTTCTTGGATAAAGTTGCTTCGCTTATAATATAGGCACCAAAATTGGTTAAATTTTTTGACGAATACTTTTTTCTAACTGTAGGTAAATTTTGTCTGGATAATGCAATTGTGGAGGGTGTATTTTTATTTTCTAAAGCAATTTCCCACGTTTCAGCAGTTTCAACAGTGTCTGCAGGTCTAAATACAAACATATTTGGTGTTGCTCTTAACATTGCTAAATGCTCCACAGGCTGGTGAGTAGGACCATCTTCGCCTAAACCTATACTGTCATGTGTCATTACATATATAACTCTAATTCTCATCAAAGAAGATAACCTGATCGCACCTCTTGCATAATCAGTAAATGCTAAAAAGGTTCCTCCATATGGTATGAGACCGCCATGAAGAGATATACCATTCATTGCAGCAGCCATTGCATGCTCTCTTATGCCATAATGAATATATCGTCCATTTTGATTTTCAGGCGATAATATACCAAGTTCAGGAGTAAGTGTATTATTTGATCCTGTTAGGTCTGCAGATCCTCCAATAGTAAATGGGATATTTTTGTTGACTACAGCTAAAGTTAATTCTGATGATTTCCTCGTAGCTATTGTTGGTTTATCCTCAATTATAGTTTTTTTAAATCTATTAAATTTATTTTTGAGTGAGTTAGGAATATCACCTGATATAGATTGAATAAAATACTTTTTATTAATATTTGACATATTATTAAGATTATTTAGCCATTGTTCTTTAATAACTTTATTTCCCTTACCAATGCTCAGCCAAGCCTTTTTTGTTTCTTCAGGTAAGTGAAATGGTTCATAATTCCATTCAAAAATTTTTCGTACAAGTTTAATTTCTTCTTCTCCAAGAGGTGATCCATGCGCACTGGCTTTTCCTGCTTTATTTGGAGATCCAAAACCTATTAATGTTTTGCAGCTTATTAATGATGGTGTATTACTTTTTTTTGCTTTTGAAATTACATCATCAATTTCATTTGGATTATGTCCGTCACATTCGAATGTTGACCAATTAGATGATTTAAAACGGTCTATCTGATTTGTAACACAAGATTTGTAAATATCACCATCAATTGTAATTCCGTTATTATCCCATAATACAATGAGGTTTGACAGCTCATGTTTTCCTGCCAGTGTTATTGATTCTTGGCTAATCCCTTCCATAAGGCATCCATCTCCTGCTAATACATAAGTTTTATGATTAACTAAATTTTTGCCCCATTTTTTTCTTAAGATAAGTTCGGCAATTGCCATTCCTACGCCAGTAGCTAACCCTTGTCCTAATGGTCCAGTAGTAGTTTCTATTCCTTTAATATGCCCAAATTCAGGGTGCCCTGCTGTTTTTGATCCAATTTGACGGAAATTTTTAATATCATCTAAACTGATATCTTTATAACCCGTAAGATATAAAATTGAATACAACAACATTGATCCATGACCTGCTGATAAAATAAATCTATCTCTATCAGGCCAGTCTGGATCATTTGGATCAAATTTAAGGTGATTCTTAAATAGAACAGTACACACGTCAGCCATACCCATGGGCATTCCAGGGTGACCTGAATTTGCTTTCTGTACAGCATCTATTGAAAGCATTCTTATGGCTGTTGCTTTTTCCCAATGATCTTTAAAATTTTTCTTTAGATCAGCTACATCCATTCAATTTCCAATATTTTTAGTTGCGTGCAATATTGTCACGTTAATTAGATATATCTTATAAAATTTGTTGACAATAGTTTTTACCTGACTTCTTAAAAAAAATTCTTTAAGAATAAATTCATGAAGTTTTCAAAAAAAAAAATTATTTGTTGTTATTATAATAAAACTATAAATATAATTGATCAAATTTGAGTTTAATGAATAATTTAAATTATAAGGACAAAAAAATGAATGAGATTAAAGATTTAGAAAACAATATCTATGATACAATCTCAAAGATTGAAGTGACATTGTCCAAATTTAATTCAGGTAATGTTGATTTAAATATTTCGAAAGAAATAGATACAAAAGAAATAAGTAAATTAGAAAAAGAAAATTTACTTTTGAAAGAAAAGATGAATCTACTCAAAAATGAACATCAAAAAGATCTTGATAATTTGAATAGGATTTTGGAGGAATTGAATTCTGTTTTGGGAGAGGAAAATGTCTGAAGTAGAAATAAATGTAGGTGGAAGAAAATATGCAATAGCCTGTAATCCTGGAGAAGAAACAGATGTTCTAGCTGCATCAGAGGAATTAAATAAAGAAGCTAAAAATATGATTAATGCTATTGGAAAAGTTCCTGATGTAAAACTTTTACTTATGGCTGGTTTGATGGTTAGTGGCCGTTTAAAAACTATTGAAAAGGAATTATTAACAAAAAACAAAGAAATTTTAGAAATCAATACAGCTTCTTCAACTTTAAAAAATCAAATTCAAGAATTAACTAATTCAAATCATGAAATTCAAAAAAAAGAAAAATTAGATATAACTAAACCTTATATTGATGAGACCTCAGTAATTAAAATTCTAGGTTCCATTCTTGAAAAATTAAAAACTCTATTAGAAAAAGACAGTGCTGATTTTAAAGAAAACGAAAATAGAAACAATAGTAGTGATATAAAAAAGGTAGAAACTGACCAGAAAGAACTATTTTAATTAAAAAAACTAACCTTTATTAGCTTCCCTTATTTTTGTTGCAGCCTCTGAACTATAACTGATCTTATTTTTTTCTAAAAGCTCGTCTAATTCTCCAGACATAGCCATCTCAGTAATAATATCGCATCCCCCAACAAATTCACCTTTGATATAAAGTTGAGGTATAGTTGGCCATTCTGAAAAACTCTTTATTCCCTCTCTTAAATCCTCATTTTCTAATACATTTACGTCTTTATAAACTACTTCTAGGTAATTTAAAACACCAGCCACTCTACTCGAAAAGCCACATTGTGGCATCGAGGAAGTTCCTTTCATGTATAAAACAACATCATTTTCTGAAATTTCATTTTTTATATTATTGATTACTTCATTCATTTTTTTCCTCCGGTATTTTAGTAGTAAGTGCAAGTGCATGGAGTGCACTGTTTGGGCCATCCATTTTCCCTTTAAGAGCTGCATACACTAATTGATGTTGCTTAACTCTGGTTAAGCCCTTAAATTCATAAGCTGTTATAACAGCTGAATAATGGTTTTTATCTCCTGCTAAATCTTCAACCTGAATTGTTGCAGTTGGAAATGCATCATGTAATAGTTTTTCAATTTCGATACCATCAATTGCCATTGTATTTTCTACTTTTCATTAACATGTAAGTCTATATAGACTGATATCTAATATATAATCTAATTTACTAAATCATCTAGTCCATTATAAAAAATAGTTTTTAGTTCATCGATTTTAGACGTTTGTTTACCAACTTTAAATATTCCATCATTAAAATAACCTAATTTTTGTAAAGAAATGCTATTAAATCGAGCCATCTTTAAGATAGTTTCTACATTATTTTTTTTGCAGACTATCAAATATAGTCCTTGATTTTCTCCGAAAAGCCAATTTATGTCATCTGTATTAAAAATAAAACCAACATTGTTAAGAATACATATTTCAGAGGTAGCAAGTAAAATTCCACCATCTGAAACATCATGACCACCTACAATAAGTTCTCTATTATTTATTTCAAAAATAAATTCAGAGATTTTTCTTTCATTTTGAAAATCGATTTTAGGTACAGGGCCCGCTTTCTCTGCAGTTATTTTTAAAACCTCTCGAAAAAAAGCAGATTGACCAAGGTTATCAGGATTTTCCCCAATTAAAAGTAAACAATCACCTACCCTAGCTTTTATTTTAATAATTTCTTTTAAATTTTTTATTATACCTACTCCTCCAATTGTAGGAGTGGGTAAAATTGGACAACCATTGGTTTCATTGTAAAGGCTTACATTTCCAGATACTACAGGCATGTTCAATTCTTTTGATGCCTTAGAAATTCCTTTTATGCAGCCAACAATTTGACCCATTATTTCTGATTTCTCAGGATTACCAAAATTTAAATTGTTTGTTATAGCTAATGGCTTTGCCCCTGAAATGACTAGATTACGAAAAGTTTCAGTTACTGCTTGAATCCCACCCAATATAGGATTTTGTTCACAATATCTTGGGTTACAGTCTAAAGTACAAGCAATTGCTTTTTCCGAATTATCTATTTTTACAATCCCAGCATTGGCTCCTGGTGGTAAAATTGTATTAGATAAAACCATATGATCATATTGTTCCCAAATTACTTTTTTTGAACAATGATTTGGACTAGCTAATAATATTTTAAGAGCTTCCATTGGATTAACAGTAGAAGAGTTGAAAGTAGGTAAAGTGGAAATCTTATTTATAATTTTCCAATTCCTATCGTATTCAGGTGAATTATTTGATAGGGCTAATAGTGGTAAATCTGCTTCTATTTTCCCTTTATGATAAACTTTAAATCTATCTTCAAATATTGTTTTTCCAATTATTGAAAAATCTAAATCCCATTTTTGAAAAATTTCTCTAGCAATTTTTTCTTTTCCAGGAGCAAGAGTCATAAGCATTCTTTCTTGACTTTCTGATAACATCATTTCATATGCGTGCATGTCAGTTTCTCTTGTAGGGACTTTGTCTAGCTCCAGATATACACCTAAATTTCCTTTCCCAGCCATTTCAACAGCTGAACAAGTAAGTCCAGCTGCTCCCATATCTTGTATAGAAATTACTGCTCCATTATTCATAAGTTCCAAACAAGCTTCTAACAGGCATTTTTCCATAAAAGGGTCTCCTATTTGAACTGTTGGTCGCTCTTTTTCCTTTTTACTATTGAATTCATTAGAAGCCATTGTGGCGCCACCTATTCCGTCTCTACCTGTTTTGGCTCCTAGATAAACTAAAGGTAGATCGGGTCCAGTTGCTCCAGAATAAAAAATACTATCTTTTTTAACGATACCTGCTGCAAAAACATTTACTAGGCAATTACCGTCATAAGATGGATCAAATCTTAATTCTCCTCCTAAATTAGGAACTCCAAAACTATTTCCATAGCTTCCTATCCCTTTAACAACACCCGATAAAAGCTCTTTGGCCTTATTTTTTTTTGTTCCAAAACTTAGAGCATTCATAGTAACTATTGGTCTAGCTCCCATTGTAAATATATCCCTTAAAATTCCTCCAACACCTGTAGCGGCGCCTTGAAAGGGATCAATAAATGAAGGGTGATTGTGGCTTTCTATTTTGAAAACTAGAGCGTCGCCATCCTCAATATCTATAATTCCTGCGTTTTCACCTGGACCACATATTACCTGCGGCCCATTAACAGGAAGTGTTTTTAACCATTTTTTTGTGGATTTATAGGAGCAGTGTTCATTCCACATTGCTGAGAATATACCAAGTTCTGTGATACTGGGTTCTCTTCCTATGAGATCAATTATAACTTTATATTCTTTATCATTAATACCATGTATTTTGATTAAATTCTTAGTAATTTTTATTGTTGAAAAGTTCAAGATTTTTCTCTAAATCATTTAGTTCTTATTTTTTGGCTAGAACCTTTGATCTTGCCTTTGCACTATTAACATCGCTTATACCAAAAAGATGTGTTAATACCCTCATAAATTTATTTTCCTCCGGAGTTCTATAATCATCATCTAAAACAACACTCCATAATTGTTCAATTAACATTTCTCTTTCTTCATATGGAATATCCTGTTTTATAATCCTAGTAAGTTGAACATTGTCATTAATTTCAGCTTCTAAATCTTCTCCCTTTATTCTTAAGATACGAGCTTTTTCTAAAGTAATATTTAATTGATTTGATAATAAATTGTCTATAAGTGTTTGCTCAGACTCTGTGTACTCATTGTCTGTTTTTGCAGCTCTGACTAAAATTGTTGCTATTGCATTATCTGAAGTTATATCTTCAACTTTTTTTTCTGCCGTAAAGATTTCTTTTAATTTATTCCACATTATAAACCTCGTTTAAACTAATCTAGACTGCATAAGTGCTGCTTTAATAAAATCTGCGAACAGGGGATGGGGAGAAAATGGTTTTGATTTTAATTCTGGATGAAATTGAACTCCTATGAACCATGGATGATCAGAAATTTCAATAATTTCTGGTAACAAACCGTCTGGTGAAACCCCAGAAAAAATAAATCCATTTTTTTCCAAAATCTCTTTATAGTTTATATCTACTTCAAATCGGTGTCTGTGTCTCTCTGAAATAGAAGGTGCATTATAAATTTTACTGACTTTTGAATTTGATTTGAGTATAGCATCATAGGCTCCTAAACGCATAGTACCACCCTTATAATCGGTAACTTTTCTGGTAACAATTTTTCCTTTATCTATCCATTTTTCTAAATGAAAAATTATTGGTACTATGTCTTTTTTAACATCAGAATAAGGGAAGTGAAACTCTTCAGAATTGGCATTCTTAATTTTTCCTAAATTTCGTATTGCTTCAATAACTGCCATTTGCATTCCGAGGCAAATACCAAAGAATGGCACCTTTTTTTCTCTAGCAAATTTTGCAGCCATAATTTTACCCTCTGCTCCTCGTTCTCCAAACCCACCAGGAACAAGGATAGCACTAAAATTTTGTAAATAAGTTGCTGTATTTTCTTTTTCAAAAATTTCGGAGTCTATCCATTCAGCTACCACTTTTGTATTGTTTGCAATACCCCCATGCGTCAGAGCTTCAGCAATTGATTTATATGCATCTCCTAGTTTGGTATATTTTCCTACAATTGCAATCCTAACTTCGCCTTCTGGAAAATTAATATTTTTAGAAACATCTTTCCAAATGGATAAATCAGGTTTTTTTGAAGGTTTAATTTGAAAAGCATTTAAGACTGCAATATCTAGAAATTCTCTATGAAATGCTAAAGGCGCATCATAAATTGATTTCAAATCATAAGCAGAGATTATAGCGTCCGGCTTTACATTGCAAAATAATGCTAATTTTTTCTTTTCTTCTTCAGGTATTCTTTCCTTTGCTCTACAAACAAGAATATCTGGAGTAAGACCAATAGACCTTAGTTCTTTTACAGAGTGTTGAGTTGGTTTTGTTTTCAATTCACCAGAAGTTTGTATAAATGGCACCAATGTTAAATGCATAAAAATACAAGATCCTACCCCTTTTTCTTGGGAAAATTGTCTTATAGCTTCAAAGAATGGTAGACCTTCTATATCTCCAACAGTCCCTCCGATTTCACATAACATAAAATCAACTTCATCTTCTCCAATTTCAATAAATTTTTTTATTTCATCAGTTACGTGTGGTATAACTTGAATTGTTTTACCTAAATAATCACCTTTTCTCTCTTTATCCAAAACATTAGAGTATATTTTTCCTGATGAAATAGAGTCAGTTTTTTTAGCAGCTACTCCTGTAAAACGTTCATAATGTCCAAGGTCCAGGTCAGTTTCTGCACCGTCATCTGTAACAAAAACTTCACCATGTTCAAAGGGGGACATTGTTCCTGGATCTACATTAAGATAAGGATCTAATTTTCTTAATCTAACTTTATATCCGCGTGCTTGAAGTAAGGCGCCTAAAGCAGCAGTTGTTAAGCCCTTTCCTAAAGAGGAAACTACCCCTCCAGTTATAAAGATAAACCTGGTCATTTTCTTAAAATGAACAGTAAAATTGAAGATACTATTTGAATCATAACCACGAGTTTAGATTATAAAATAATTATTTTATTTTGGCTACAGAAATAGGAAAAATCTAATGTTTAATGATTAGTATTCTTTTGGTGGAGTAGATGGTTCTTCATTTTTTGGAAGGGCTTTAAGTTCATCTAACCCAGGTGTCTCTTTAAGTTGCTCAACTTCCACCTCATTTATATCATTATTATCTAATATAGACTGATTTCCTGCTTCATTTGCTGCAATTATTGTAAGTATCAAGGAGGTTATCAAAAAAAGGACTGCAATTATCCATGTTAATTTATTTAATGCAGTTGTTGCTGATCTGTTAGCCATAAAATTGTTATCACCACCAACACCAAGACCACCACCTTCTGAACGCTGAATTAAAACAACTGCTATTAGTATAAGAGCTATTATCAAGTGAATAATAAGTAAAACGTTTTCCAATTTTTAAATCTCCAGAATTTAAGATTAAACATAAACCAAAATTATTAAAGTTTTAATTTTTGTCTTTATCTACCATCTTACCACTAGCTATCCAAGGCATCATAGCCCTTAACTTTTTCCCCACTTTTTCAATTTCATGTGAGTCATTAATTCTTCTTGTAGCTTTAAAAAATGGCTGACCAACAAGGTTTTCTTGCATAAATTTACCAACAAAATTTCCATTTTGAATATCTATTAAAATTTCTTTCATTCTTTCTTTAGTCTCTTTGTAAGGTAAGACTCTAGGTCCTGATACATATTCACCATATTCTGCTGTGTTAGATATAGAATAATTCATATTGGCAATTCCACCTTCATAAATAAGATCTACGATTAATTTTACTTCATGAAGACATTCAAAATATGCCATTTCTGGCTCATATCCTGCTTCAACTAAAGTCTCAAATCCCATTCTTATTAATTCTACTAAGCCTCCACAAAGTACTGCTTGCTCTCCAAAAAGATCTGTTTCGCATTCTTGTTTGAAGTCAGTCTCAATAATTCCTGACCTACCTCCACCTATAGCAGAACAATAGGATAAGCCTAATTCTAAAGCTTTTCCTGATGCATTTTGGTGTACTGCTACTAAACATGGAACACCACCGCCTTTGATAAATTCTCCTCTTACTGTATGACCTGGGCCTTTTGGTGCCATCATTATAACATCTACGTCAGTTTTGGGTTCAATAAGTCCAAAATGTACATTTAATCCGTGAGCAAATGCTATTGCTGACCCGCTTCTTAAATTATTATGAACAAATTTCTTATATGTCGCAGCTTGTAGTTCGTCTGGCATTGTGAACATCATTAAGTCACACCATTTAGCTGCTTCTTCTATACCTAAAACCTTTAATCCTTCAGCTTCAGCCTTTTTTGCTGATGGAGAGTTTTCTCTTAAAGCAACAGCAATATTTTTTGCACCACTATCTCTCAAATTTAATGCATGTGCATGTCCTTGACTACCATAACCCAAGATAGCAATTTTTGTTTCTTTTACGATATTAACGTCACAATCTTGATCATAGTATACGCGCATTTTCCCTCCAGTAAAATTTCTGATGTAGATTAACCACAAACATTAAACAATATCTAAATTGAGTCTAATAGTTGAATTTTAGTGTCATGGCAATTGTAATTTAATACTTTATTATTTGACTATTGAAACATACCAAATTTCATGACATTTTTTTTTGAAATTTTATTACCATTTAAAAAACTTAATCCATATTTCCTAATATTTGAAATTGCAGGATTTTTACTTATAGCCAATTTATTCAATATGTGAACACTTAACATCCTAGAAGTTATTTTTAACTTTCTTGAATTATCATATTCTTTTAAGAATACATTATCGCCAATCTCTTCATTATTTTTCAATTTTTTTTCAATTAAATTAAATAAGTTTTTGACATCATGTATAGATGTATTTAGTCCCTGTGCACCAATTGGAGGTAATACATGAGCGGTTTCAGCTAATAATATTAATCTCTCAGAGATCAAACTACTAGATGCTTGAGTAATGATTGGGAAATTTCCTATTTCGCTTGTAACGGTACACTCTCCAAGAATATAGCCAGTTCTTTTTGTAATGAAATGAGATAAATTTTTTTTATTAAGAAAGTTTTTATCATTCTTTGTTGTGTCTTTAAGCATAAGAACTACAGATGAAAAATGTCCATTGAATTTACTTGTATTTAAAGGAACAAGTGTACATGGTCCTTCCGATTTATATATCTCATAAGATTTAGAATCATGATTGATTTTATGTTTAATGTTAAAAACGAAGGCTTGTTGGTTATAATCATATTTAAATTTTTTAATATTTAATAATTCTCTGACATTACTGTGTCTTCCATCTGCTGCAATAATTAGTTTAGAAGTAATTTGTTTTTTTTCTTTTGTCTTTATTACTACATCAAATGACCTAGGAGTTATGTGTTCTACATAATCACCTTCTAAATAAAAAAAATTCCTACTTGATTTCATTAATTTTTGAAGTTCTTCAATTATAACTTTATTAGGTAAATTATAACCTAGGACATTTATTCCAAGTTCTTCGGCAAAGAATTCGCAACTTGAGTTAATTTCTTCAGTTTTAGGATCCAAATTACAAATTATAAGCGAATTTAAAGGTTGAGCAGATTTTTTAAATTTTTCCCATACCCCAATCTCTTTAAAAAAACTTATAGCAGGATCGAGTAAAGCGGTAGATCGTAAATCTTTTTCTCTAGTATTATCTTTTTGTCTTTTGTATTTTTCGATACAAGCTACCTTTAATCCTATATTTGTTAAGGATTTAGCCATTAGCAATCCAGAAATACCAGCGCCACATATAATTACATCAGTTTCAATTGAATTCATTTTTTTAACATTTTTATATTAAGTTTGATATATGTAATTTGGTTATATATATTATAATGTATTAATAAATTGTTTAAAGAGGTATAAGCTATCAGTTGGTCCAGGACTTGCTTCCGGATGATATTGTACAGAAAAAATATTTCTATTTTTCACTGCTATACCGCAATTACTTTTATCAAAAAGAGACATATGAGTTTCAAAAACATTTTTAGGAAGTGTTTTTTTATCAACTGCAAATCCATGGTTCATTACAGTAATCTCTACTTTTCCTGTATTTAAATCCTGTACTGGATGATTAGCACCATGATGTCCAGTTTTCATTTTAATAGTTTTTGCTCCCAATGCTAATGCCAAGATTTGATGCCCAAGACATATTCCAAAAATAGGTAACTCTGTTTTTTCAATAACCTCTTTTAAAACTGGTATGATATATTTTCCAGTCGCTTTCGGATCACCGGGGCCATTTGATAAAAATAAACCATCAGGTTTATAATTCATAATTTCTTTAAATGAAGTAGTTGCAGGTACTACTGTTACGCCACATCCTAATTCTGCTAAGGATCGGAGAATATTTGTTTTAATTCCTAAGTCAATAGCCACAATTGTTTTAGTAATTTTTTTATTATTATATATTTTTGGAGCTAACCAATGACCTTCTTTCCAATCATAAGTCTTTTTACATGATACTTTTTTTGCAAGATCTAAACCATTTAACCCAGACCATTCTTGTAAAAAATTTGTCATTTTTTTAATATCAAAATCAGAATTATCTTGATGGCAAATTACACCGTTCATAGCTCCTTTGTCTCTTAATTGGAGTGTTAAATTTCTGGTATCAATACCATATAATCCAATGATATTTTTTTGTTTCAACCAGTTATCTAAAGTTTCAGTTTTTCTCCAATTAGAAGGTGTTGTTGGTTTTAAATAAGTAATAACGCCACACGCTGAGTTTTTTAAAGACTCATTATCATCAGTATTAACTCCCACATTGCCAATATGAGGAAAGGTAAATACTATGATTTGTTTAGAGTAAGACGGATCACTTATAATTTCTTGATATCCAGACATTGAAGTATTAAAACATAATTCTGCAACTGCAATACCAGTTGCACCATATCCAAATCCTTTTAGTATTTTTCCATTATCTAAAACTAAACAAGCATTTTTATTTTCTAACATTATTAAATTCTATACTTAGAAATTTTCGTTTGGATTATTTTATAGGTTGAATTAATTATATTGTATCTTTAATGTAAGGGATTTATGTTTTCAATCAAAATACAATCAATGGTGGGATTTAATGCGTGATATATTAGACAAATCACTTAAGGATGCTATGAGAGCAAGAGATTCTCAAAAAATATCAACCATTAGACTTATAAATGCTGCAATAAAAGACAGAGATATTGCAGTAAGATCTGAAGACAATTTAGAGGGCGTTACTGATGAGGAAATACTCTCTATATTAAGCAAAATGATTAAACAAAGGCAAGAAAGTGCAAAACAATATGAAGAGGGAGGTAGGCTGGAGCTAGCCCAACAGGAATTTGATGAAATCAAAATAATAGAAACTTTTTTACCTAAGCAACTTAATTTAGAAGAAACTGAAGAAATAGTTCATAAATTAATTTTAGAAATGAATGCTAAGTCTCTTAGAGATATGGGAAAAGTAATGAATACTTTAAAAGAAAAATATTCTGGTAAAATGGATTTTGGAAAAGCTGGGAATTTTGCTAAAGATGCACTAACTAAGTAATGTTTTAACTTTTAAAACTTTTTATAGAATCTTGAATAATTTCAAAAGCTTCCTCTTTATTTCCCCAACCAATTAATTTGACCCACTTATCTTTTTCTAAATCTTTATAATGTTCAAAAAAGTGGGAAATTCTTTCTTTTGTTTTCTCATTTAAATCTATCAAGTCAGAAATATCTGATTGGAATGGATCTATTTTATTAGTAGGTACTGCAATAATTTTATCATCTAATCCACCATCGTCTTCCATTTTTAAAACCCCTACTGGTCTACAAGGTATGACAACGCCAGGTGGAAGAGGTATGTCTAGTAATACTAAAACATCTGTAGGATCTCCGTCTGCATGTAAAGTATTTGGAATAAATCCATAGTTACATGGATAAAACATTGATGTATTTACGATTCTATCAACAAAAATACCACCACTGTCTTTGTCAAACTCATATTTGACAGGACTTCCTCCTGAAGATCCACCTGTAATTTCTATCACCACATTAATCTCATAAGGAGGCTTTTTTCCAACGCTAATTTTATTTAAATCCATAAAAATACCTTAGTTTTGTCTTTTTAATAATACCAAGTACAATTGATAAATTTAAATGTCAATTGTAAGATAAAAACAAATTTATAGAGAAAAAATATTTTAATATTTTAACTATTTGTTTCTTTGTTATTATTTTTGGCAATGGATAAAATGGCTTCAAGTTGTCTGAAAACAATATTTTGTTCTACATAATCTTTAGTTCTTTTATACGTTCCATTTTCCAGCATTTGACTAGCTAAAGAAAAAAAAGGGCAGTTCCTACTTTTTCTTCCACCAATTATTTGATGCCATCTTCCTGCATCATCTAGAGTACAATTTCCTGCAACATCAGTTTCAACTTCAGTAATTATAAGAATTTGTGCTTTTACACCCATTCTATTTAACATTTGAGATACTAGTGATGTATTTAAAGCAGCTGCAGGTTCTATTGAACCGTCCTCTTTTATAATTAAAGAACTGTAGTCTTCAATAACACCTGAATAGCTTCGTGGCTTTATAAAAAAAAGTTGGTTAGGTGGGTTAATTACTTTTCCACCCAGAGACACAAAAGCTAAAATTGCTGCTTCTGATAAATTTCCAGTTGGAATATTTCCATCTGGAAAATATCTCTCAGCAATGGGTTCTGGTAAAATTGCATTTATTATTTCAGGTGTAATCGCTAAATCATTTTTTAAAATATCAAGAATTTGCTCAAATTTTATAGGTTTTGGCTCAATCGAAGATCTTGCATAATTAACGACAGCTTCTAATTCTGTCTTTAGACCAATCTCGGTAGTCTTTAGTATTGTGTTGAAATCTGCTGTAGTACTGGAAACTGGAACCCCCCTAAATAGAGAGACTGGTTGGCAATCAGGTAATAAAATTTTAATAACTGGTTCAAAATCTTCCAAAACTCCAGGTAATTCTTTGTTTATAGTTGCATAAGTTTGTAAATCTATAGATACTATACTTTCACCTTTTAATTGGTCATAAAAATGGCGTCTTCTTAAAGAAAATAATTCGTCCTCACTAGCTGTTATGTTTCCATCATCATCTATAGCATTAGCTGGAGGCTCAAATGGTTCAAGTGGGGAATAAATTAAAGAGTATAATTCATCAATACTATTAGAATTACATTTATTATTTGAATTTGTTCCTTGAGAAAATGCTTTAAATCCGATGAAAAATATAAAGATCAAGAAAATTATTTTTTTTAAAATATACATATCAAACTTTAAATCAAAATATCATAATAGCATATTAGAAATTCATATTACAAAATGTTCTGATATGTTTGCAAGAATAAAGCCAAATCACCTTTTACTTAGTTGAGAAATATTCTATTATTTTTTATTATTAACTTAATCAAAATGATTTTTTTTTTTGGGTGGTTTATTATGATCGGGCAATAACTTGTTTTGTATAAATACATACTAAATTATGAAAATTAATTACAATATGAAAAAAAATGATATCAAAAAAATAAAAAATAATTTCTCATATTGGGAGAATTTAATTTCTCAATATTGGAAGATCAATGGCAAATTTTCAAAATTAAATTCTGAGTTTGATTTAAATTTTGAGGTTATTGATCGTAAAAATAATAAATTCATAGTAAAAATAATGAGGAATGATTGTGATGAAGGATTTTTCGAAGGACAAATAAGTTTTTTAAGATTTATTGATGAAACTAAATCTTCTTTACCTATACCAAAAATTTATAAATCTATTAAAGGAAATGATTTTGAGATACTGAATGATGAAAATAAAAATGAAAGATATGTTTGGATTATAAAAAAAATTGAGGGAGAATTATTTTCAGATTTCAAACCAAAAACAAATGAATTGATATTTGATTTAGGAAAAAAAGCTGGTTCACTAGATTTATATTCAAAGCGTTTTAAAAAAACATTAAAAATTCCAAGTAATAAGTGGAATCTTACAAAACCTGATTGGATTAAAAATCACCTATCAGATATTAAGAATTCAAAAATAAAAAAAACACTACTTGAGATCTTAAAAGATTTTAAAAATATTTCTAATGTTTTGCTAAATTTAGAATCTCATTGGACTCATAACGATTTAAATGACCAGAATATATTAGTAAGAAATAATATAGGAAATTTACCTGAGATAAGTGGTATATTAGACTTTGGGGATTTAGCTTTTTGCCCTAGAATTTGTAATATTGCTATTTGCTCTGCATATTTATTGATCCTACCAGATGTTGGAATGGAAAAACAACTTCATTTTTTAAAAGGTTATCATCTTAAGAACCCAATTTTAGAAAATGAGTTAGATATCCTTTACACATTAATATTAGTTAGAATTGCAGTAAGTTATGTAAACTCAATTGTTATGTCAAAAAACAAGCCTGATGATCCCTACGTAGTAATATCTCAAAATGATACAAAAAATTTTTTGTTGAGCATGAGAGAAAATAAAGACTTTATAACTGCAAGATTTAGGAATACTTGTGGATTTTCTCCTTTAAGATCTTCCAAAGACGTTGAAATATTTTTAAATTCAAAAATCAATAATTTTTTTCCAGCACTTAAAGGCAATTTAAAGACTGCAAAAGTAATTAATTTAGATCCGCAAAATTGTCCAATACCAGAAGATCCTTTCAATATTAAAGATGAAGAGGCATTAAATTTAACTAATTATAATGATCAAAATAATGCTGATAATATTTACTTAGGTAAATATTTAGAACCAAGACTTATCTATACTTCAAAAAACTTTTTTGAAGGTGATGATAAGAATTCTAGTCGTAGGACAATTCATCTGGGGGTAGACGTTTTCTGTAAAACAAATACACCTGTTTATTGTCCTTATGATGGAGAAGTTGTTTTTGTGGATAATTGTCAAGAAAGACTCGATTATGGTGGTTTTATTGTTCTAAAACATTTTACAAATAAAGGATCATTCTTCTTTTCTCTTTTTGGTCACTTAGATCCTAATTCTATAAATTTAAAAATTGGTCAAAAAGTAAAAAAAACAAATAGACTAGCAAATATTGGCAGTTTTAAAGTAAATGGTGGATGGGAACCACACTTACACATTCAACTTTCATTGGGATTAGGTCAAGGAAAAAATTGGCCTGGTGTGTGTAATGAAAAAGAAAAAAATTTCTGGGAAAAATATTGTCCAAGTCCTTCTTCATTTTTAGGTATAAGCACAGAAAAAATTAAGTTCAAAAGTGTAGATAAGACATTATTAATACAAAATCGTAAAGATCATTATTCTGGCAATTTAAAAATAAGTTATAAAAATCCTTTAACTATTCTTAGAGGTTATAAAAATTATTTATTTGATGAAAATGGTAAATGTTTTTTAGATTTTTATAATAATGTACCACATGTTGGTCATTCGCATCCAAGAATAGCAAAATTAGTTTATAATCAATTAAAACTTGTCAATTCAAATACACGGTATTTGCATCCCATTCAAAAAGTAATTTCTGAAAATATATTGTCTAGATTTTCAGAAAAATTTAGCCATGTTTTTTTTGTTAATTCAGGTTCTGAGGCTAACGAATTAGCACTACGTTTAGCCAAAACTTACACTGGTTCAAAAGAATTTATAACTTTTGATCATGGATATCATGGTAATACAAATGGTGTTTTGGAAGTTTCCCCCTATAAATTTAACAAACCTTATGGAATTGGTAAAAAAAAATGGGTTCATGTTATGGACTGTCCGGACCCATTAAGAGGCGTGGATCCAAGGTTTCAGATAGATGAAATTTTGGATAAACTGAATTCGAAAAAGAGATCAGTAGCTGGCTTTATCTCAGAGATATTTCCAAGTGTTGCAGGACAAATAATACCTCAAGATGGTATTTTGAAATATATTTATAAAAAAGTAAAAAAAGCTGGTGGATTATGTATTGCAGATGAAGTTCAAACTGGCTTAGGTCGTTTGGGTGAGGTTTATTTTGGATTTGAGCAACAAAAGGTTGATCCTGATATTGTTGTATTAGGTAAGCCAATTGGTAATGGTCATCCAATTGGAGTAGTAATTACCAAAAGCAAAATTGCAAAATCATTTGATAATGGCATAGAATTTTTTTCCACTTTTGGCGGATCTGATCTGTCATGCAAGATTGCAAATGAAGTTCTTAATATAGTTGATGATGAAAGTTTAAAAGAAAATGCAAAAAAAATGGGAAATATTTTGATTAGTGAATTACAAAAACTTAAGTCAAAATTTCCAATTATTGGAGATGTTAGAGGTTTAGGTCTATTTTTAGGTGTAGAAATAATAACAAATATTCAAACTAAAGAGCCTGGTACTTTAGAGGCAGAGTATATTTGCAATAGAATGAGGGAAAAAAGAATTTTAGTAGGGTTAGAAGGTCCTTCCGAAAATGTCATAAAAATTAGACCCCCTTTATGCATTAATAAAAGAGACGTTTTAACATTTATTCGTATATTCTCAGACATATTGGACGATAGTTGTTTAAAATTAAAATCTAAAAAACTAAGTTGAAAGCCTGACAAATTTCATTATTAGTCATTTTTTTTGTCATTTTAAGCTCAGTTTTTCGCATATCTTCGTAACACTCCCAAAATAGTTTACTAGCAGACTTTTTGAATATTTTGTCTTTTGATAAAGAATTAATCGCTTCATTAAGGCTTTTGGGCAGACGGTTAATTCCAAGTTTTTTTTGATCTTTTTCTTTCATAATGCTAGGATCTTTATTGGTAAAATGCTTTATTTTTGCATTATTTTCTAGTCCAATTAATCCAGCATGAATAATAGAACCTAAGTGTAGATAGGGGGAAGAGGTTGCATCTCCAATTCTTATTTCAGCGTGAAATGATCCAATTTTTTTTCTATTAAAATAAAATTCTGGACATAACCTAATGGCTGCTTCTCTATCCTGCATACTTATTGTATTATAACTTGATGACCAATTATGTGGTAAAAGTCTAAAATAGGATATTGTTGACGGAGCACTCATTGCTGTTACACTATTGATATGTTCTAATATACCTGCACAAAAAGATGAGCACTCCTTACTTAAGTTATTCTTATAATTATTATCCTTTGTGATATCTTTATTATCCTTATTAAAAAGTGATAAATGAATGTGAACACCATTACCTACAGAATTAGGACTAATTTTAGGAGAAAGTGATATTTTTTTTTCACAATTTTTTGCTACTTCTTTAATTATCTCTCTGAGTGCTACGGCATCGTCAGCTGCTTTTAATGCTGGTTTTGGGGATGTGGGAATTTCAAATTGATTAATTCCATATTCTGGTAAGTAATTATCTACATCTATATTAGCTTGTGATAAATATGAAGCTAGATTGTCAATAAATTTTGTTTCCTTTCTAAAAGCTCTCATTGAAAAAACTGGTTCAGCATTTCCAATATGGTCAATAATGGTAAATTCATGTTCAAAACCAACTTTAAGCCTAATACCGTATAAATTATAAAGTTTTTCAATGCCATCTTTTAGATAATTACGAGCGCAACATTGCCAAGGATCACCCTTTAGAGTTTTTATGTCACTTATAAAAAAATGTAAGGGAGATCCTGAATCGTTTTTAAAGATTTTATATTCTGCTGATTTATCAGGAATTAGACGAAGATCTCCTGTTGAGCCAAAAGGATTTTTGGGACCAATTTCTCCGAATGGTGTAAGAGATTGATCTGCGGGCACCCAACCACAACCGTAAGGTAATTTTTTTAAATAGTCTTTTGAACTTATTGCGCGGCCTCTAAATAGACCTGAAAAATCAGAGCATCCAAAAAAAACTTGGTGATTAGAGTTAAGGTTATTCATAATTTGCTTCTTTACGTGCCACAGTAATTAAATTAACCTAAATTGTAATTGCTGTAATTTTTATAATCAACATTATTATGAACGTATCTATAAATTGTGAAATCAAGTGTTGAAATTAGATTGTATTTCAAAAAATTTTGGCGGTGTAAAAGCTGTTTCACAAGTTAGTTTGGAAATTGGTGAAGGTGATGTTTTAGGTCTCATAGGTCCTAATGGTGCTGGTAAATCAACTTTAATTAATTTAATAACAGGCTTACTCACACCTGATGTAGGAAAAATTTTTCTTTCTAATTTAGATATTACTTCTCAAAAACCTTATCAGAGAGCTAGATTAGGTTTGGCCAGAACATTTCAAAACTTAAGAATCTATCCCAATCTTTCAGTTGGTCAAAATATTGAAGTTGCTTCAATTTCATCAAATTATTCTTCTAGAACTATGAATTTTGATTTAGATAAGATAATTAATATTTTTGATCTTGAGGATAAAATTGATCTAGCCTCTGAGGAATTATCATATGGTCATCTTAGAAGATTAGAAATTGTGAGAGCATTAGCTTTAAATCCATTAGTTCTTTTATTAGATGAACCGGCAGCAGGAATGAATGAAAATGAAACAAAAGAATTATCTAATTCATTAAAATGGGTTCAAAATAACATTGCTTGTGCTATTATAGTTATTGATCACGATTTAAAGTTTATAATGGGGGTCTGTGACAAAATAACAGTGATGAATATGGGGGAGGTTATTGCATCAGGGAAACCTAATGAAATTTCTAATAACAAGAGGGTAAAAGAAGCTTATATCGGGCATTAATATAAAAAAAATAATTTAAGATTTGTTTAGGAGAAAATAAATGAAACCTTTTTTTAAAAAAATATCCATATCTATGTTTGCCTCATTTTTGGCAATCCCAGTTTATGCGGATACCATAAAGGTTGGTTTCCCAGTCCCATTGACCGGTGAATATGCGCCTTATGCTGAAATTCAAGGTGCTAAGTGTATGGCCGAAATTATTAATAATAAAGGTGGAGTAAATGGTAAAAAATTTGAATTATTGGTCCAAGATACAGGGACTGATACACAAACTGCCATTTCTCTAACTGAGAAATTTTTAGATCAAGGGGTAGTTGCAATCGGAACAATACCCTTTTCAGATACTATGATACCAGTTGCCCAAATTGCAGCCGGTTATGGAGTAACTATCTTACAAGCTCAAAGTACTCAAGTTGAAATGCATACTGGAATAGTTGATAATTTTATTTCAAATGTTTCTCCAGATCCTTTTACTGCTGCTGCTGCTGCTGAATATGCTTTATCTGAGGGTGTAAAGAATGTTGTATTATTGACTTCAGATGATGGGGGATCATGGTCGGCAAAAACACCATTATGGTTTGGAGAAGTGATTGAGAATGGTGGAGGGAAAGTTCTTTCTAAAATGAATTTTAGCATACCTACAAGTGATTGGTCACCACAGATCGCCGAAATGAAAAAATTATCTAGTTCACCAGATGCAGTATATATTTCTTCTATAATGCCAGACGTGGGTGTTTTGGTTAGACAGATGAAAGCCGCTGGTATTGATGCTTGGGTTTTTGGTTCAGATGGGCTAGATGATCCTTCCCTTGATTCAGTTGCAGATAGTGACAAATCAATTTTGGATAAAGTAGCTTTCGGAACTCTTGCTCCTTCCCAGCCAGGTAGTGCGATGCAAGAATTTCAAGCTGAATGTAAAGCTTTAGGTATGCCAGTTGATGGAATGTTTCCTGCTCTAGGAGCTGACGTAATAATGGCCTTGGCTTATGCAGTAGAAAAAACAGGGGGAACAGATCCAGTAGCAATTAGAGAAGCATTAAGATCGGCTGATAGTATTCCCGTAAGAACTGTGGAATCAGTTTCATTTAAAAATAATAAATCTCATGCTGAAAGAACAGTACCTGTTATTGGATTTAAGAATGGCGTAAGGGTACTTTTATCTAATGCCATACCAACTTTTGTTCCAAATTGGAAATAAGCAAATAAACTAATTTAAAACAGTAGTGCTAAGGCACTACTGTTTGAGGAAAAAAAATTGTTATTTGTTAATAATTTAAGTGTTTTTTATGGTAAAATTAAAGTTGTGCATAACATTAATTTTACCATAGAGGAAGGAAGTTGTGTTTCACTGTTAGGACCTAATGGTGCAGGAAAAACTTCTACAATTTCATCGATACTTGGTACTGTTAATTCTACTGGTACTATTAATTTTTGTAATGAAGATATTAGTAAAATACAAACTGAAGAAAGAATAAAACTTGGTATTTCTATAGCACCTGAAGGGAGGCGCGTTTTCAGCAATCTCTCGGTATATGAAAATTTGTATATTGGTTCTGCAATAAGGAAAGACAGAGAAAAAGCAGATAGAGAAATAGAAGAATGGTTTAATGTTTTTCCAATTTTACATGAGAGAAAAGATCAATCAGCTGGTACTTTATCTGGTGGAGAACAACAAATGTTAACAATTGCAAGGGCTCTTATGGGAAATCCAAAGATTTTATTATTGGATGAACCCAGTCTTGGATTGGCTCCAATGATCACTAAAAAAGTTTTTGAATTGATAGAAAAATTAAAAGCTAAAGGTATAACAATATTATTAGTAGAACAAAATGCTACCGAGGCTCTAAAATTAGCAGATTATAGTTACATACTTAATAGTGGTAAAATTATAGCTCATGGTGACAGAAATGAAATTTTAAAAAAGGGTGACTTAATGTCATCACTTACTGGTGTTGAAAATTGATAGATTATGTAGTTCAGCAAACACTTAATGCGTTAAGTTTTGGTGCAGAATATGCATTGATTGCATTGGGTTTAGCTATAGTTTTTTCCATAATGGGGTTAGTAAATTTTGCTCATGGAGAAGTAATAGCCATTGGTGGATATTCAATGATGGTCATGGCAGCAATAGCTTTTAAAAATCCAATCATAATTATTGTGGGTGCTATATTTGCCGCTGTCATAATGGCTATCTTTTTAGAAAGAATTGCTTTTAGACCTGTCAGGTACGCTGATGCAACAACAGGATTACTAACGGCCTTTGGTGTCAGCCTTATTCTTCAAAATTTATTTTTATTGCTTGTATCCCCCCGACCAATTGCGGTTACTTCTATGTATTTTTTAGATTGGCCAATAAAATTAGGCACAATTCGGATATCTTCTTTACAAATTTTTGAAACTCTCGCCACCTTACTTGCTATTTTACTATTAGTTTTATTCCTAAAAAGAAGCTTTTTGGGAATTGCTATGAGAGCGGCATCCTTAGACTTTGAAATGGTTAGATTAATGGGTATTAGAGCTAATAGAGTTATTGCTACAGCATTTGCAATTTCAGGATTACTAGCAGGAATTGCAGCAATTTTTATCATTGCCAGAAGAGGAGCGGTTGACCCAACACTTGGTTTTAATCCTGTTTTAAAAGCATTTGTAGCTTGTGTAGTAGGAGGGTTTGGAAGTCTTCCAGGAGCAGTTTTAGGAGGATTTCTTTTGGGTGCTCTAGAAGTAGGTATGTTAGTTATACTTCCGCAGAGTTATGGTGGAATGAAAGATGCATTTGTCTTTGCTGTTATTGCAATCATACTAGTTTGGAGACCTGAGGGTATTCTCTCTCCCCAAAAAGAAAAAGGGGATAAAATATGAAAATTTTTCAATCTAGTAAGAGTTTCCATCAAGCATTTTGGGGAGCTACTTTATTATCTTTTATAATTGCACTCATTGGTCTTTTAGTCATCTTTTTTGGAGAAAGGTATCATTTAAGGTTAGTTTATGCTGCTTATGTAAATTTGTTGGTTGTTTTAGGACTCCAGGTTTTTATGGGAAATACTAATATCACCAATTTATCACACAGTGCTTTTATGGGTTTAGGAGCATATATTGCAGCAATTTGTGTTACTCCAGTACAAATAAAAAAATTATCTCTTCCCGATGCTCCATGGGGATTAAACACTTTTGAATTGGATGCGCTATCTTCAGCATTAATTTCGCTAACTCTTACAGGCTTTCTGGCTTTTTTAACTGGTTTGGTAATAGTAAGACTTTCTGGTATAGGCGCCACAATTGTTACCATTGCAATACTAGTTATTGTACATTCAATTTTCATGCACAGAACCGACATTTTTAAAGGAAAGCAAGCTTTTTTTGGGATTCCACAAGTATTTGACCTAACATCAATAATTATTATTTCAATTGCAGTTATTTTTATAGCAAGATTTTTTAGGGAATCAAAATGGGGTATTCAATTAAGAGCTAGTTCTGATGATGAAAAAAGCGCTGATGCAATGGGTGTTAATATTTTTAAATTAAGATTATTAGCCTGGACATTGGGAGGATTAATTTTAGCATTATCAGGTATATGTTATGCATACTATTTAGGAACAATAAGTGCTAGACCTTTCTATTTCTCACATGTTTTTCTTACTTTAGCAATGTTAATACTTGGAGGTATGAGATCAATTACAGGTGCAGTGATTGGGACAATACTCATTACATTTGGATTAGAGGGTGTAAGATTTATGGAAACAGGTCCTGTAATTCTTGGGCTAAAATTTCCTGAAATGCTGGGTTTATCTGGTATCGCCTTGGGTGCAGTAATTGTGATAATAATGGTTGTTAGAAACGGTGGGTTAGTTGGTAATTTTGAAATTGAACAAGTATTTATCAAAACACGCAAAAAAATATAAAATTATTTATTTAGTTTAATCAATTCATAGGTTTTATAAAATGGTTAAAGAAATTTCAACATTCATTGGTTCTAATGAATTTAAAAGAACATCACCTTTTTTAAAAAATAAAACAGCAATATTAACTGTTGATATGCAGAAGGAGTATTGTATTCCTGGTAGAGATCCATCTCATCCAGAATTAGACTCAAAAAGTTTTTTTCACTCGGAGTTAAGGAACTTAGTTATCCCTAATCAAGTGAAAATTATTTCTTTAGCCAGAAAATTAAGAATTGAAATCGTGCATACTGTAATTGAAAGTTTAACCCAAGACGGTCGTGATAGGTCAATAGATCATAGACTCTCCGCAATGAATGTCCCAAAGGGTTCTGAAGGTGCTGAGGTTATTGACGAAATAGGGGCAGTAACGGATGAGATAATTATACCAAAAACATCTTCGGGGGTTTTTAACTCAACTAATATTGATTATGTCCTAAGAAATTTAGATATTAGATTTCTTATTATTTTTGGAATTGTTACTGATCAATGTGTTGATATGGCAGTTAGAGATGCTGCAGATAGAGGTTATCTAGTAACAATGGTAAGTGATGCATCGACCACAATTACAAGCGAAAGACACAAAAACGCGCTTAATGCATTTAGTGGATATTGTAGAATAATGAGTACAAATGAACTTTTAGTAGAGTTAAAAAATATAGCTTAACATTTTAATAAATGACTAATTTATACAACAACAATGTTTTCCAGGTAGAAAATAAAAGAGGCAATAATAAATTGCTTATTACTGTTGAGCATGCAGGAAATTTAATTCCAAAAAAGCTAGATTTAGGTTTAAATAAAGAAGATTTATCAAGACATATTTCTTATGATATTGGTATAAAAGGTGTAGCACTTGAAATTTGCAAGAAAACAAATTTTAAATGTATTCTTTCAAGATATTCTAGATTAGTTGTTGATTTAAATAGGCCTCATAATTCTAAAGAATGTATTAGAGAGAAAAGTGATGGAAGTATAGTCTTGGGGAATAAAAATTTGTCAACTAATGAAAAAAAAGAAAGACTTTTAAATTTCCATATTCCTTTTCATGATTTTGTTGCACACACTATTAATAAAATTAAACCTAAAGTTCTTCTATCACTTCATAGTTTCACCCCAAAATTAAATGAAGAAAAACTAAATAGACCATGGCAATGTGGCGTTTTGTATGGTGAATCACTAGAATTAGGTAAGAAATGTATTCAATATCTCCGTGATAAACATTCTTTATGTGTTGGAGATAATCAACCTTATAAAATTGAAAAGGGAGGCGATTATACTATCCCTATTCACGGGGACGAGAGAAATATACCTGCTATTTTAATCGAAATTCGACAAGATTTGATTTCCGAAATTAAAGGCCAAAAAGAATGGGCAGAATTAATGGTTTCAATGATTAATAGTTGCTTTCAAAATTTATTAATAGATTGAGGAGATAAAAAATGAAATGTAATCATACTATACATAGTAGAATGCATCATTATGGTTGGGATAATGCTATAGATCCTATTTTAACTGTAACACCAGGTCAAACTGTTGAAATAGAGACAATTGATGCTTCTGGCAGTCAGTTAACAGAAAATTCAACTGATAAAGATTTGCTAAATTTAGACTTTGAAAAAGTTAATCCGGTTACTGGTCCTATTTACGTAAAGGGAGCCCAAAAGGGTGATGTGATTTCAATAAAATTTTTAGAATTCATGCCTGACAAAAAAGGTTGGGGCTGGACTGCTAATATTCCTGGTTTTGGTTTGCTAGCAGACCAATTTCCAGATCCAAAGTTAAACATTTGGAAATTTGATCCAATCAACCCCACTCATTCTATTTTTGGAAAAACCGGTAAAATTCCCTTAAAACCATTTTGTGGAACTATTGGTTTAGCACTGGAAGAGCAGGGAAATCACTCTGTAGTTCCCCCCAGAAGAGTAGGTGGTAATTTAGATATTAGAGATAATTGTGTAGGTACTACATTATATCTCCCAGTTGAGGTTGAAGGTGGACTGTTATCAGTTGGGGATACACATGCAGCACAAGGTGATGGAGAAGTCTGTGGTACAGCAATAGAAAGTCCAATGACAGTTTCCTGTAAAGTTGATCTTTTGAAAGAACAACCAATTAAATTCCCACAACTTGAAACTATAGGTCCTGTTACAAATCATTTTGATCAAAAGGGATATAAAGTAACTACGGGAATTGGTCCTGAATTAATGCAGGCTGCGCGTGATGCTGTTGGCTCTATGATAGATTTACTATGTAAAGATACTGGAATGGATGCTGTGGAAGCATATATGTTATGTAGTGTATGTGGAGATCTTAGAATCAGTGAAATCGTTGATATGCCTAATTGGACTGTTTCGTTTTATTTTCCAAAATTAGTTTTAGAATAAAATTAGAATCCAACTGGTAATCCAGCTTTAGCCAATTTCCCCTCAAGTTTTTCATTAGGAAACCATTCTTTTATAAATTTACAAAAATCCAAAAGAGAATTTAAATTAATCCCAGTATGAATTCCTAGTGTTTTTAAAAGATATATGAGGTCTTCGGTGGGAATATTTCCTGAGGCGCCAGGTGCAAATGGACATCCTCCTAGTCCACACAAAGAACTATCAAATTTAAAAATCCCCAATTCTAATACCGAAATTACATTAGCAAGTCCTAAACCTCTTGTATCATGGAAGTGCGCAAAAATTTTATCTTTTCCAGCTATTTCAATAACATGCTGAAAAAGATATTTAACATTGAATGGATTACCATAACCAACGGTATCAGCGATATTTATTTCATCAACACCTAAATTAATAACCTTTTCAACAATACTAAGTACTTTGTTTGGAGATACTTTTCCTTCTATAGAACACCCAAATGATGTAGAAATTGCAACGCTTATACTACTTTTTTTCCCCAGATTATTATTATAATTCACAATTTCATTTAACTCACTAATTGATGAATTAACGTCTTTATTTACATTTGCCTTATTATGAGATTCGCTGGCTGATAGAACATAATTTATTTTTTGTGCGTTAAGTTCTAAAGCTTTTTTGGCCCCGAATAGATTTGGAACTAGTACAGAACTAGTTAAATTTGAAATTTTATTTGCTTCATTTAGCATTATTTTAGCATCAAAGAATTGAGGGACAATTTTTTTGGGTACAAATGAGGTTACTTCAATTTCTTTGAAATTGAGAAGTGACTGCTTATTTAACCACTTAATTTTTTTTTCAGTTGGTAATATATTCTTAACTAGTTGTAGACCGTCTCTAAGACCAACTTCTCTAATTAAAACATCAGACACAATTAATGTCCTTCAAATTTAGGGGATCGCTTCTCGTTGAATGCTAATATACCTTCTATTCGATCTTTTGTCGGTATAGTTCTATTATAACACTCAATTTCAAACAAAAGTCCATCTGACAATGACATATTTAACCCTTTTTTTATTGAATTTTTGGCTTGTTTTACAGCAATTGGAGCATTTTGAGCAATCATTTTTGCAATTTTAGTAACTTCTATCATGAGTTGGTCACTATCAAAAATATCATTAACCAAGCCCCAATTTTTTGCGTCCAAAGCTGTAAAAGTTTTTCCAGTTAAAATTAATTCTAATGCCCTTTTTTCACCAACAGCACGTGGTAAATTTTGGGTGCCTCCAGCACCTGGAATAATGCCTAATTTTGTTTCAGTTTGTGCAAATAAAGAGTGTTTTGCAGCATATGCAATATCTACAGCAGAAACTATTTCACATCCTCCTCCATATGCTGCACCATTTACAGCCGCAATAATTGGAACAGGACAGTCTTTTATAGATCTTATCATTCGCTCATATAACTTATGTTGAATAAACCAGTTTTCTGATGTCATTTCATTTCTTTCTTTTAGATCACCTCCCGCACAAAATGCTTTTTTCCCATTTCCAGTAAGTATTATTACTCTTGTTTTTTTATTTCCTATAGAAAATTCTTCAAAAAAAGTATAAATCTCTTCAGCCATTTTAGAATTGAAAGCATTTGATGCTTCTGGTCTATTTAAGGTACAAATTATTATCTCATCTTCAATATGACTTATATATATTGTTTTATTATCTGAAGTTTCCATTTTTATAAATGTTTCCTAAATATTATTAACTATTTATCTTTTATATTATATTATTTAAATTCTGAGTTTAAGTAATTTATATTTATTTAGGAAATCTAATATGAGTACTAATAATATGCATCAAGAAATTAGGGATGCAGTTAGTAAGATGTGTCTAAAATTTGATAACAAATATTGGCAGAATTGTGATGAAAAAGACCTTTATCCAACTGAATTTGTCAATGAGTTAACTATCTCTGGCTTTTTAGCATCTCTAATTCCAGAAAAATATGGAGGTGCAGGTCTTCCTTTATCTGCAGGTGCTGCAATTCTAGAAGAAATTCATAAATCAGGTGGAAATGCTGCAGCATGTCATGCTCAAATGTACACAATGGGCACAATTTTAAGGCATGGAAGTGAGAAGCAAAAATCAAATTTTCTTCCAAAAATTGCTTCAGGTGATTTGAGATTGCAAGCTTTTGGTGTAACTGAACCAAATAGTGGGTCAGATACACTTTCTTTAAAAACAACTGCAGTTTTTAACGGAGAAAAATACATTATTAATGGCCAAAAAATTTGGACTTCCAGAGCAGAGCATTCAGATTTATTACTTCTATTAGCAAGGACAAAGCCCCTTGAGGAAGTTAAAAAAAAGACTGAGGGATTATCTGTATTTCTTATAGACATGAGAGATCATATTGGTAATTCCTTGACGATTAAACCTGTAAAAACAATGATGAATCATTCAACAACTGAAATTTTTTTTGAAAACCTCTCAGTCTCTCCTGATAATTTAATTGGCGACTGTAATGATGGGTTTAAATATATTCTTTCTGGAATGAATGCAGAAAGAATTTTAATTTCTGCAGAATGTATTGGAGATGCAAAGTGGTTTTTGAAAATGGCTACAGATTACTCTAAAGATAGAAAAGTCTTTAACCGTCCAATTGGTAAAAATCAAGGAATTCAGTTTCCAATAGCAAAAGCTTATTCAAAAATGCGTGCTGCTGAACTTATGTTATGGAGTGCCATAAATCTATTTGATGAAGGCAAAAACCCTGGTGAAGAAGCTAACCTTGCAAAATTACTTTGCTCAGAGGCCTCATGGGAAGCTGCAGAAATGTGCATTCAAACTTATGGTGGATTTGGTTTTGCAAAAGAATATGACATAGAACGTAAATATAGAGAGGCCAGATTATATCAAGTTGCTCCTGTTTCAACAAATCTCATTTTAAGTTTTATTGCAGAGCATGTTTTAAATTTACCAAGATCTTACTGATTTTAGTTGAAGTAATTTATATCAATGAAAAAAAACAAAAAAATTCTAGTAGTAGGTAGGGCAGGTCTTGATCTATACGCTCATCCTATCAATACTCCAATTGAAAATGCATCTCAATTTACTTCACAATTAGGTGGGTCTGCCGCCAATATAGCAGCTGGTTTAGCCATTCAAGGAAATAATGTTGATTTAATGTCACCCATTTCTAATGATGCAATTGGAGATTTTGTTTTAAACAGCTGTAGGAAGATTGGTATTAATACTTTACTTTTAGAAAGAGTATCTAATTTAAAAAATACACTAGCTATTGTTGATACTATGGGAGACAAAACAAATGCTGTTTTATATAGAGAAAAACCTGCGGATCTTTTTATAGATGAAACTTTTTTAAAAAAGATTAATCTGGATTCCTATCTTATGATTATAGTTACTGGAACATCATTATCACGTAATCCATCTAGGAATAATGTTTTAAAATTAATGGAATTAGCGGTTAAAAGAAAAATAGAAATTGTTTTAGATATTGATTATAGAGAAGGGTCATGGGATGATAAAAAAAAAGCAGAAAAAACACTATATTCTGCATCATTATTATCAAATATTGTAGTAGGAAATGATTTGGAATTTAATTTTATGTCATCGGATAAAAACAGAGGTTTAAGTCTGGCGTCTAAATTATCAAAAAAAAATAGAATTACTACAATTTATAAAATGGGATCAGAAGGATTATTCTATTTTGATAAAAAAAATAAATATTTTTTTAAAAGTTTTAAAGTGAAATCAATCAAACCAACTGGAGCAGGAGATGCTTTCATATCAAGTTTTTGTTCATCAAAACTAAGAGGAGTTGAACTTTCTAAAAGTATAAAATTTGGGGCAGCCGCAGGAGCCATAGTTGTGACAAGGGTAGGTTGTTCTAAAGCAATGCCAACATTATTGGAAATCAAAGAATTTATTAAGAATTATAATTAGGAAAAATATGCACATACCACCTTATGAAAATAATAATAAGCCAATAATTGATATTGAAAACAGTATCATTCCTAATATTTATTTCAACATTATCAAATTATCTAAAGGTCAAGAATTCGCAATTTGTCTTAAAGGTTATGAGATATGTATAGTCCCTGCAACAGGATCCATAGATGTAAAAATTAGCAATAAAACTTTTGAAAATATTGGCAATAGAAAAACTGATGTTTGGGATGGTGAGCCTGAATGTATTTATATTCCTTGTAATCAGGAAGCTAAGATAAAATGTGTTAGTAGAAATTGTGAATTATTTATAGCTGGGGCGAAGTATGACAAAATTTTAGAACCTTTTGTTATACGATCAAATGAAATTGATTTAGTACAATATGGATCTGATGAAACAAAAACGCATAGAAAAATTAAACATCTTTTAGGGCAAAAACAAAGTCAGAAAGTTGGGAGATTATTAGTCTCAGAACTCTTTACAGTGGGTGCAGGTGGTTGGTCGGGGTTTCCTAGTCATAAGCATGATACTGACCGATTGCCTTTTGAAACAAAGCATGATGAAGCATATAATTTTAGATTTAGACCCAACCATGGATCAGCACTTCAACTATTACAGGCGGAAAATAAAGATCAAGGAAAATCTTTTCACATAGTGGATGGATCTACTTTCTGCATTTCTAATGGCTATCACCCTGTCTGTGTTTTACCTGGTTATGAAATGTATTATTTTACAATATTGGCTGGATATAGTCAGCGACCATTAGTACAATTTTTTCAACCTGTTCATGAGTACCAAGTAGATCTGATTCCAGGCATTAAGGATATGGTTGCAAAATTTAAATGAGTATAGATTCTTTAAAAAACCTTTTAAATTGCGCCAAAACAAGAAAAAATTATGTTGTAGGTTTTGTAGTTCAAGGTTGGGAAGATGCTTCTTCATTTGTTCGTGCAGCTGATGAAACTGAGACCGATATTATTCTACAATCAGGTCCAGGATTAAGAAAAAATATGCCACTTGAATTGATTTATGCCATGTTTGAAAAATTAAGTGGTGAAACTAAAAGCAAAATTGTTCCTCATTTAGATCATGGTGAAAATTATGATATATGCAAAAAGGCTTTAGATATTGGGTTTACTTCTATAATGTATGACGGTTCAAAATTGTCTTTTAAAGAAAACCTTAATCAATCCATAAAAATTTACGAATTAACTGAGAAATATAATGCTTGCTTAGAGGTCGAACTTGGATTTGTTGGGTATAATGATACAAGTAAAAATAAAAAGACATTGCCAGAGGAAGTTAAATTATTTACCCAGCAGTTGCCAGTAACAGCTATGGCTGTTTCAGTGGGCAACACTCACTTACAAAATGAAAATTCAGCAATTATAGATTATGATCTTCTTGGTAAAATATTTGAAATTACTTCTGTCCCCCTTGTAATTCATGGAGGGTCAGGGGTAAGTCCTATTGATAGAATTAAAATGTCAAAGTATTATGGAGTACGTAAATTCAACATTGGTACAGAATTCAGACGATTGTTTGGAACTATTTTGAGAGATATTCTTGTTAATGACAAGCATATATTTGATCGTTTAGAAATAATGCAAAAATTAAAACTGGCACTAACAAAAAAAGCAAAAAAAATTTTACTTGATACAAATTTTTAATAAATTTTCAAATATTTTTATTTACTTTTCTTGCTCTGCTTTTGACCCAGAAATATGCATAAATTTTATAATATTCTGATAAAAAAGGGTAATATACTGTCTTTTTCATTTTAATTTCTTCAATATACTCATCACTTAGTTTGTTTTCTTTGGCTGCTTTAATTAGTAGATTTAAATATCTTCTTGAAGTTGGTAATTCTTCTAAAGTTTCTGTGGGCCAAATCAAGGTTTTAGCTAAAAATCTTTTTTTATTTGTAAAAACTGGGATTTCAAATACTTCATACTCTGGACCTTCTGAAGCAATTATTTTTTTTAATTCGACATCACTAACTTCATGGAGTATTCCCTCAACTTTACTCCCTTTTTGGTAACTAATATTTGCAAAACCGGGTTCCACAAAATTTGGACCTTTTAAGTTGATTTTTAAAGTATAATCTTCGATGTGACCTACAATACTTTTTTTTGGATATACATATCTAACTTTCTCAAGATAAACTTGAGACATATTTGATCCATATCCAAAATAAAAAGCCATGATTTATTTTTTTTAAAAGAGTAGTGATTATACTTCTATATAAATATAACTCTAGGAATTGCTACAAAATAATGAGTCCATAAATTTTGCTGAGTTTATTTGATTTTTTTAATTTACTTATAAATGGTGTTATACCTGTATCTTTTATATGCTTCTTTGGTTTTTTTTTAGGAAAGAAGAATTTATTTAAAGTAACTGAAGCAAACATTATTTTAAAATTTGTAGGATTGGTTGCAGTTCCTGCGATGAGTGCTGACATAATTCTGAAATTAGATTTCTCGAATATTAATTTTTCCCTATACATAAAATATTTAATTACTGAGTTACTCTTATATTTAATAGGTTTTTTCATCGCCAAATTATTTTTTAAATCTAATACGACAGAAGCTATTTTAATTGGAGCTGCTGCGTCATTTGCTAACCATGTTCTTTATGTCTATCCAATAGCAATTTTAGAGTTTCCATTTTCTCAGATAAACTCAATTATTACAATCATGTCCATGGATGTTATGTTGTTGTCCTTTACAATTTTTCTTTTAGATTTGACATCTACTGATGATTTTACGCTATTTAAGTTGTTCAAAAAACAAATTGTAAATCCACCTCTTTTAGGCCTTTTTATAGGTTTAATTATAATTTTAGCTCCTTTTGAATTGCCAATTGGTATTGAACGGACATTTGAATTCGTTTCTCTTTCTGCTGCTCCATGTGCTCTATTTGCACTTGGAATAATTTTATCAAAAAAAGTACAAAGAGGTCAGTTAAATATTGCTATTTTTATTACACTTTTAAGATTAATTATTCATCCATTTCTGGCAGTGATTGTAATTTTAATTTTAGGAGGACATTCGATAGAAAATTCAAGAACAACTCTTATGGTAGCAGCTGCTCCAGTCGGACTTATGGCTTTCACATTTGCTCCAAAATATGGTGTAAGTACAGAGGCAATTGCATTATCGATCCTATGGACTTTTATTGCATCACTTTTTCTTATTCCTTTAGTAGGAATAATTCAAATTTAAGGATTTATTTTTGAGGTATGATATCAAAAGCGAATGTAACTCTTTCTTCGTTACTTTTAAATGGAACAGTATGATGGAATAAGGAGGAGGGGAATAAAACTAAGTCTCCTTTATATACATCAACTGATTTTTTATCAAATTTCTTTCCATCAGTAGGATAATTAGCCCCATCAAAACTAAAAACTATATTTCCTTCGTCTTTAGTTTTTTTAGAAGGCATTTTAAAATATAAACTTCCACTCAACCATCCTTCTTTATGAATATGAGCTGCGAGGTTTCCTCCTGAATTAATAGATACTAACCAACCATAAATATTATATTTTTTTGGCCAATTTTTTATGAAACCTTCACTACTTGTTCTAAATTCCTTTAAATAATTTGTTATTTTATTCCCTAATATTTTCTTTAATAACTGTATATCTTCTCTTTGATGCAAAAAGATATTTCCTGATGATTGCTTACCATTTGAAAGTAAAGGCTGACTTTTAGGATCACTTTCTCCACTTTGGTGGAATTCCAGTATACTTGTAATTAGATCTTCACTTAGTTCACCATTATTTGTAATGTTTTCCTTTTTAATATAATTAAATGGGTTAGTGCAAAAAGGATTTTCATTGTTAGAAACATTAAATCGAATTGAAGCATGACTTCCAATAGAAGCCATAAGTGGGTTAACAATATTTCTTTTGATCAAATCTCTGTAATGTTTATAAAATCTATCTTTTTGACCTAAATAATAAAGGCATTCCAAAAGATGACTTTTACTTAATCCATAGTTTGTTTTATGAAAATGTTCTATTGCTTCTGAATAAGAATTTAATCTTACAAGCATTCTAGCTAAATGGTACCTTGAACTTTCTTTTTTCTCGTCAAGGTCTAATACTTTTTTAAAACAATCCATAGCTTCTTCTTTTTTCCCGCTATCTTGATAAGCTATTGCTAATGCTTCCAAATTTGCTACATGTTTTGGTTCTTTTTTGAAAGCTATTTCAAAACAATTAATAGCTTTTGAGATTTTTCCCATTGCCATATATAAATTGCCTAAATTTGTAGATAACAAAAAATTACCTGGATTTAACTTTAAAAGATCTTCATAAATTTTGAGTGCAGACTTAACATTATTAGAGTATCTATGGCCTAAAGCTAGAAGATTCCAAGCCATTGCACTTGAAGAATTTTTCTCAACATATTTTTGAGCATTTATTACAAGATTTTGATAGTCTCTATTTTTATAATGTTCTACTAAGCTATCAACTGATATTTCCTCATTTTTCATATTGAAATCCGTTGCATCGGAACATCCGTATATTTTAAAAGGGCTATTCATTATTAGAAATAATCTCCGTACTTTATATTTATTTTATATTAATAACAATTTTTTTCTGTTGAAAAATTTTACAGAGACATTAACGACTTAATTAAAAAAATATAAATAATTCTTTTTTAAAATTCAAAATTGAATAACTTTTTTATATCTTTCAAATAGTCGGTTTCTTTCACTGGTTTATCCCATCTAATTCGGTGTATTCTGGGAAATCTTAAGGCAATACCTGACTTATGCCGCTTACTTTCATTAATACTATCAAATGCTATTTCTAATACCAATTCTTTATGAACTTCACGTACTGGTCCAAACCTCTTGATTGTATTCTTCCTAACCCAATCATCTAACTTTTTTAATTCTTCATCAGTAAATCCAAAGTAAGCTTTTCCTATGGGTACAATATTATTATTATTCCATACACCAAAAGTGAAATCAGAATAATAAGAACTTCTTTTTCCATGTCCTCTTTGTGCATACATAAGAATAGTATCTAAAAATAGAGGGTTCTTTTTCCATTTGAACCAGTGGCCTCTTGGTCTTCCAGATAAGTATAAGCTATTTTTAGATTTAATCATTAAACCCTCTTGATTAAACTTCTCAGTAGTTTCTATTTTAATCTGTCTAAGTTCATTCCAGTCTTTGAATTCTATAATTTCAGATATATCCAGCCTATTTGAAGGATTTAATTTTAGCCAATCTGATAAAAGCTGCCTTCTCTTAGATAGAGGTAAATCCCTTAGGTCTTTACCATCTTCAAAAATAATGTCATATAGTCTGACAAAAGCTGGTATTTCACTAATGATTTTTTTTTGTGGATTTTTTCGATTAAGTCTCTTCTGAAGAGAATTAAATGGTAATGCTTTAAAATTGTTTCCTACCAATAATTCACCATCTAAAACAGCATTACCATTTACATTACATAGTATATCTGGAAAAGATTTTGAAATATCATCACCAGTTCTTGAATAGATTTTTTTATTTTCATTATCTAGTACCAATTGAACTCTAATTCCGTCCCATTTTAATTCTGCAAAAAATTCAGATGGTTTTAAATTATTAAAATCTTTTTCTTCGTTTATTGGATTAGCAAGCATCATAGGATGAAACATATCACTAAATTTTATTTTTGGTTTTGGCGATTTATTTTCTAACCATGCAAACAAGTCCAAATATGGATATGATAGTCCGTGCCAAATCCTTTCAATATCTTCGATACTTTTATTTCCATACTCAGCTAGTGCTAATTTTACCAATTTTGCAGATACACCAATTCTGAAACCACCAGTGGTTAGTTTTATCATTGACCACCGTTCATTTGCATCTGATTTATTCATTAAATCAAAAATAATTTCTTTTTGTTTTGGCTTTGATTTTTTTGATATTAATTCAATGAATTTTCTAAGTGACAATTCATATAAATTATTTTCAGAAGTATTTGGCCAGATTAATGAAATTGTTTCTGCTAAATCTCCTACATAGTCATATGACATTTTGAATAATTCGTAATCAACGTGTTCCTTGATTAATTCATGGTAAAAGCTAGCAGTTATATTTTTCATTTTAAAATCACCAGTTATAGCAGCCAAAGCGTATCCTCTATCAGGATCTGGAGTATTAGCTATATATTCTTTGAGAGCTGATTTTTTTCTATTTCTGCTTGGAGTAAATAATAACTTTTCTAACAATAAGGAAAATTTCTTCAACTATTGTTCCTCTTCTCGTCCTTGCACATATAAAGGCTTTGCATTTATATCCTCTTTTTTACACCAGTATACTAAAGCATCTTCTCTACCATGAGTGACCCAAACCGTTTTTGTTTTACACTTTTTTATAGTAGCAGTCAGTTCATTCCAATCACAGTGATCAGAAATTATTAATGGTATTTCTACTAAGCTTTGCTTTGCACGTTGTTTAATTGACATCCAACCTGATGCATAACAAATTACTGGTTCTGAAAAACGTCTTGACCACTTGTCTTTTAAAGCTGACGGTGGTGCAATAACAATTTTACCTTCAAAATCCTTATTTTTTTTGTGAGCAACTGGTTCTAATTTGCCAAGATCAATACCTTGAGAAGCATAATAGTCACAGATTTTTACCTGGGAACCGTGTAAAAAAATCGTATCATTATATCCAATATCACGTAATAGTTTTATTACACGTTGTGATTTTCCTAGTGCATAAGCTCCAATTATATATGTTTTCTTTTCACTTCTTTCAAAAGCGTTTATTATTTTTTTTATTTCATTCTCTGGTTTAGGGTGCTGAAATACTGGTAATCCAAAAGTTGCTTCGGTTATTAGTTGATCACATTCTACAAGTTCAAAGCTTTGACAAGAACTATCAGATGAAGTTTTATAATCACCAGTAATTAATAACCTATTATGTGTATTCTCTATCAAAATTTGAGCACTTCCCAGAATATGACCTGCAGGAAAAAATGTTATAGTTAAATCATTTATTTTTAGTGGTTTATGGTATTCTAAAGACTGAAAAGAGTTTGCGCATTTATGACCATACCTTATCTTCATAATATCTATTGTATTTTGTGTGGCTAAAACATTTTGATGACCAGCCCTAGCATGATCTGCGTGACCATGTGTAATTATTGCGTTCTCCACAGGCATAATAGGGTCGATATATGCATTAATTGTTTCTATATATAATTTATGATTAATAAGTCCCATGAAATAGTATATAAGAAATTATATAATAAACTTAAATCCCATCCTATTAATCAGTGGATAATTGATAAAGGATGGCAATGGTTTCCTCATCAAATACAAATACTTAAATCTATAGAAAAAAACAATTCTATATTAGTTCAGTCTCCGACAGGTACAGGAAAAACTTTAACAGGTTTTTTGCCATCTTTATTAAATTTCAATTATGAAAGAAAAAAACCTAAATTAGATACTCTTTATGTATCTCCCTTAAAAGCTTTAACCATAGATATTCACAGAAATATTTCTAAACCAATCAAAGAACTTAATCTTTCAATTAATTTAGAAACAAGAACTGGTGATACTTCACAAAATATAAAGTCGAGACAAATAAAAAATCCTCCAGATTTTTTAATGACAACTCCAGAGTCATTAGCACTTTTATTATCAAATCAATTTGCAGGAACATTATTTAAGGACTTAGAGTTTGTTATAATTGATGAAATTCATACTTTTTTAAATAATAAAAGAGGTGATTTATTAAGTTTAAATCTTGCTAGATTATTTCAAATAGCGACTGGTGCAAAAAGAATTGGATTATCTGCTACTATCAAAACACCAAGTTTTGCAATGAATTGGCTTTCACCAGATAAAACTGATTTAATACAAATTAAAAATGAAGTTTCTCCAAATATTGAAATTTTTCAACCAGATAAAAGAATTCCATGGTCTGGTCATACAGGAATTCATGCAATATCAGAAATTTATCAAAAGTTACTGGGAATTGGAAAAACAATAATTTTTGTCAATACCAGAGGACAAGCAGAATTTGTATTTCATGAATTATGGAACAATAATATCAAAAAATATAAAATAGCTATTCATCATGGTTCCTTAGATTTGGAATTAAGAAAAAAAGTTGAGACAAAAATGAGTCAAGGAATTCTTGATTGTGTTGTGGCAACTAGCTCTTTAGACCTTGGAATTGATTGGGCTGAAATTGATTTAGTTATTCAAATTGGCGCGCCTAAAGGTTTAAATAGATTAATTCAAAGGATTGGACGGTCAAACCACAGATATAATCAACCAAGTAGGGCATTTTTAGTTCCTACAAATCGATTTGAATACTTGGAGTGTTTTGCAGCAACAAATGCCATAAAAAAGAATTTTTTAGATGACGTCCGGGTGAAAAAAGGGGCACTTGATGTCTTAGCTCAATATGTTTACGGAACTGCCTGCTCAGAAACTTTTGAACCAAAAAAACTTTACAATATTGTATCATCTACTGCTCCTTATAAACATTTGTCATTTGAAAATTTTTTAAGAGTGGTAAATTTTGTTAAAGATGGTGGTTATGCACTAAAAAATTATGAAAAATATAAAAGGTTAAAAATACTTGAAAATGGCCAAATAACTGTAAATTCAAAAGCTGATATTAGAAGATATAAAATGAACATAGGAACAATTGTTGAATCTCCTATGTTAAATATAAAATTAAAAAACAGAACACTAGGAAAAATTGAAGAGAATTTTATCATTAACCTTTCTATTGGTGATACATTTATATTTGGAGGTGAAGTTTTAGAATTTCAAAAGATTGAAGGGTTGAATGTTTATGTAAAAAAAACAAAAAATAAAGAATCCAAGATTACAGTTTATTCTGGAGGGAGACTTCCTTTATCCACTGAATTATCAAAATCTGTAAGAGAATTAATAGGAAATAAAAATTACTGGAAAAATCTACCAACACAGATTCAGGATTGGTTATTTTACCAAGAAAGACAATCAATATTACCAAATCCCAATAATATGGTAGTAGAGATATTTCCATATAAAAAGAGATTTTATACTGTAATTCATTCATTTTTAGGATGGAATGCTAATCAAACTTTAGGCTTTCTCCTTTTAAGAAGGATGAAGAGAGCCGGATTTAGGCCTATGGGGTTTTCCATGAATGATTATGGGTTGGCTGTTTGGTCCTTTAAAAAACCTCAAAATGTCAATGCCCTTTTAGATAATGATATTGTATTTGAAGAATTTGAGGAATGGTTACAAGATACGCCTTTATTAAAAAGATTATTTAGAGATATTGCATTAATCTCAGGATTAGTAGAAAAGCGTATACCAGGCTCAGAAAAAACAGGAAAACAAGTATTGTTTAGTACAGATCTCATCTATGAAGTTTTAACTAAATATGACCCCAAACATATTCTGTTGGAGGCAGTTAAAGAAGACGCAATGGATGGTTTTATAGATGGGTCAAGATTACGAGAAACCTTACATTCTATGAGAGAAAATATTGAAGTTAAATATTTAGATCAAATTTCCCCTTTGTCACTACCTATTATTCTCGATGTTACTAAAGAGAACATAGGGTATTCAATTGGAAAAGATGATATTCTTGCTGAAATGCAGGAAAAAAATTTTTTGATTAAATGAAATTTTATACTATAAAATTTGCTAATGAAAATTTTGAAATCAGCCCTTTTGGGGCTATTTTCTGGCCAAATGAAGAAATTTTAATTGTTTCAGATCTACATCTGGAAAAGGGTAGTAGTTATTACCAAAGAGGAACTTTTTTACCTCCATACGACACTTTTGATACTATCAACAGGCTGGAAGAAATCATAAAACAGACCTATCCAAAGAAAGTTCTTCTTTTAGGTGATACAATGCATGATAAAAACGGATTACTCAGGATGCCAAATAAAATGAAAGAGAAGTTTTTTTCATTATTAGAAAAGTGGTCTTTTGTTTTAATTAGTGGAAATCACGATGAAGAATTTAAAGGTTATGATCTCAAATTATTTCCCTCTTTTAAAATTAGAAAAATCACTTTTAGACATCAATCATCCTTTGATGAGACTACTGAAATTAGTGGACATTTTCATCCTGTAATTAAAATTAAGTTCAAAGGTGTAAGAATAAGAACACCGTGTTTCTTAGTTACAGAAAATAAAATTATTCTACCTTCATTTGGAACCTTTACGGGAGGGCTAGATATAAAAAATGATGCCTTTAAAGACATTATTAGTAAAAATACATCTGCATACATAATTTATAATCAACAAATTATTAATCTAAATTCCAAATATTTTTAAAATCTCTAGGATTGTATTTATTATTTTTAAATTCAATAATAAAATTTAGTTACTCCAAAGTTTTTTTGATTAATCAAAAATAAGAAAAGTAATTGGGTAAAAAAAAATATAAAGTCTTAAACATTTAGAATAATAAATTAAATCAATTTTATTTATAAAGTAATAACTGGAGTTAAAAAATGTCAAATAAAGCTGTATATCCTTCCCTAAATAATAAGGTAGTAGTCATTACAGGGGGTGGTTCTGGAATAGGAGAAGCAATTACAAGATCTTTTCTTAATCAGGGGGCTAAAGTATCTTTTCTAGATTTTAATGAAAATCATTCAACAAAGTTAATTAAAGAATTAAACACAGATAAAGTTCATTTTGAATTATGTGATTTAAGGGATATTGAACAATTAAAAAATTCAATAAAAAATGTAAGCTCCAAATTTGGGCCTATACAAATTTTAATAAATAATGCTGCCAGAGATGATAGACATAGTTTAGAAAGTGTAACATCTGAATATTTTGATGAAAGAATTGCAACTAATTTAAAACATCAATTATTTGCCTCTCAGGCAGTTGTTAATGATATGGAATCTAATGGAGGTGGTGTAATAATTAATATGGGTTCAACAAGCTGGATGATTGGTCAGGGAGGTATGCCATGCTACACTACTGCTAAATCAGCAATTCAAGGCTTGACTAGAGCTTTAGCTAGAGATCTTGGACCAAAGAATATACGCGTAAATTGTGTTGTCCCAGGTTGGATAATGACTGAAAGACAAGTAGAAATGTGGCTTACCCCAGAAAGTGAAAAAGAGCTTATGGAACGGCAATGCATAAAAAGAAAATTAGTTCCTGAAGATATTGCAAAATTTGTTTTGTTTATGGCTTCAGATGAAGCATCAGCCTGTTCAAACCAATCATTTATAGTTGATGGAGGGTGGCTCTAAGAGATTATTCTGGTACAGCACCTATAATTTGCTGATCATAATTTATAATCGAACCTGTTATTATTCCTGATGAAAAACTTAATAAATAACATACCAATGGTGCTAATTTTTTAGGATTAACAAGTTCTCCCATTGGTAAAGTTTTTTCAGCTTTTTTTACCCAATCATCACTTGCTCCATGGTATTTTTTTTGAATTTCATCTTCTCCAGGTGTATTCATCCATCCAGGTGCAACAACATTTACACGTATTTTATCCTTTCTTAATGCTAAGGCACTATTTTTTGATAATGTTAAAAGGCCACCTTTGGACGTTGAATATGCAGTCAAAAAGCTTTGACCAACATACGATGAAGTAGAAGCAATATTAACTATTGATCCAGATTCTTTATTTTTTTTTAGTTTTTTGATTAAGCCCTGCATGAGAAGGAATGGTGCTCTCAAATTAATATTCATATGCTGCTCCCATAGTTCAGTTGATGTATTATCAATAGTTCCTCTAGTTGTTACTGCAGCAGAATTTACTAAGCTGTTAAGCTTAGGAAAATATTTTATACTTTCCATTATTAGGTTATGACATTCTTGAGCATTCTGTAAGTCAGTCATTATATATTTAACTTCAACATTTTTTTTTAAAAGTTTCTTTTCTGCTATAATACCTTTTTTTTTATTTCTACCTGCTATTATAATTTCGCTACAGCCGTTTTCTATAAGCTGATTTGCAATTTCAAATCCTAGCCCTTGTGTTCCTCCAGTAATTAAAACAGAATTATTTTTGTTATCGAAATTCATGAATTACCTTCTTAAATAAAGTAGAAAAATTTAAATATATTGAATGTATTTCTGTTGTTATAATAAATTTATAAAGATATAAACATATTATATTTTAAAAAACAGATAAATGCATATTTTTGATATATTAAATGCCAATAATTAATAGAATAGCAAATTTTGCAGAAGATATGAACCAATGGAGACAAGAACTCCATTCAAATCCTGAACTGAAGTTTGATTGTTATGAAACTGCAAGTTATATAGTTGAGAGGTTGAAAGAATTTGGCATAAATGAAATTCACACTGGAATAGCTAAAACGGGAATTGTTGCCATTATAAATGGGAAAAAAGATGGTGAAACTATTGGTCTGAGAGCTGATATGGATGCTTTACCATTACAAGAAATTAAAGATCATCCATATAAATCCAAAAAAAATGGTGTTATGCATGCCTGTGGTCACGATGGGCACATGACAATGTTACTCGGTGCAGCAAAATATCTAAATGAAACTAAAAATTTTTCTGGAAAAGTAGCTTTAATTTTTCAACCTTCAGAAGAAGATGGTGGAGGTGGGCGAGTAATGTGTGAAGAAGGTATTATGGATACTTTTTCAATTAATCAAGTTTATGGTTTACATAATGCACCTGGTTTACCTTTGGGTTTTTTTAAAACCAATCCTGGTCCAAATATGGCTGCTGCTGATGATTTCACCATTGAAATTAAAGGTAAAGGTGGTCATGGAGCAAATCCAGAAGAAACATTTGATCCTATTACAGCATCACTACAAGTTGCACAATCTATTCAAACAATTAGTTCAAGGAACTTATCTGCATTGGATAATGTTGTTATATCGATTACACAGATACATTCTGGGACAACTCATAATATTATACCTGACAAAGCATTTATTAACGGCACAGTAAGAACGCTTGATAAAGTAACTCAGAGACTTATTGAAGAAAGATTAAATTCTATTTGTGAAGGTGTAGCAATTTCATTTAATTGCGAAATTAAATTAAATTACAATATAGGTTATCCTGTTACTTTTAATCATGAAAATGAGACAAGATTTTCTGTAGAAGTTGCAACTGACATATCAGGATCAACTATGGTTGATGGTAATGCTCCACCAATCATGGGCTCTGAAGATTTTTCTTACATGCTTCTTGAAAGACCTGGTGCATATTTACATTTGGGGCAAGGGGATGGACCAGCTTTGCATAGTCCAGAATATGACTTCAATGATGAATTGTCGCCAATAGGTGCAAGTTTTTTTGTGAAACTTGTAGAAAAAGCTCAGCCATTATAGTTGTTAAAAAAAAGGGATTTAAAATTTTGAATATAGTTTCTAAATTAGCAAAACAATCTGAAATTAGCAGGCATTTAATTTTAAATTCTATAATTCAAACTCCCTGTTTTCCAAGCCGATTAAAATTGAATGAGGGAGTTGACCTTTATTTTAAAGCTGAAAATTTTCAAATTACTGGCTCTTTTAAAATAAGAGGGGCATTGTCCAAAATAAAAAAAATTTCAAAAAATACAAAATTAATAACTGCCTCTTCTGGCAACCATGGTATTGCGTGTTCTTATGCAGCAAAAAAAACAGGTCATAATCTTACAGTTGTTTTACCAGAAAAAGTCTCTAAATCAAAATTAGAGGCAATACAGGGTTTTGGAACTAAAGTTATATTGAATCCAGGAGATTCAGGTTTGGCTGAAAAAAAAGCTCGTTTGTTAGCTGAGTCAGAAAAATTTGAATATATATCTCCTTATAACGATTATGATATTATTGCAGGACAGGGTACCATTGGGTTTGAATTGCTTGAACAGGTGCCAAATATTGATAATATTTATATTTCAATGGGTGGAGGAGGGTTAATATCCGGTATTGGCAGTGTTATCAAACACCATTCCCCAACTACAAAGATTATCGGGGTTAGTGCAATTAATTCAGGAGCATTAGCCGCCAGTATTAAATTAGGTTCTGTATGTGAAACCACTCATTTTGATACATTAGCAGATGGATGTGCAGGTGGTATTGATGAGGGAACACTTACTTTACCTATAGCTACAGAAGTTACAGACTCTGTTATAGAGTGCACAGAAGAACAAATAGTTGAAGCAATTAAAATTCTTGCTTGGAATGAAAACTTGATGGTTGAAGGATCTGCAGCTCTTGCATTAGCAGGATTTATGCAGGAAAAGCAATCAAAAAAACATGAGACAAATTTGGTACTTTTATGTGGGGGTAATTTTGATAAAAATATTATATTATCTATTTTAAATTAGTTAAAACTTGCTATACATCTTCGCTAGTCTTTCCATAAAAGGTTTTTTGTGCTGTCTTAGATAAGGAGATGCCAGGTTTTGCATTATAAGCAAAAACTACAAGCATCCTGGTAAGATTACCTATTGTAGGTGTTACCCTATGCATTGAATTTTTTCCTCGAAATAACACCAAAGTTCCTGGTTTTATTTCTAATTTTTTGGGGTTTTTTTTCTTATAAATAATTTCAGAAACTCCCTCATAACCCATATCATTATTTTCGATATTTCTTATATTTTTAACATATTCAAATTCACCTCCAGCTTCAGGTTTTTGAAGAAGAAGAGTTACAGCGAAATTAGAATTATCAAAATGCCATCCCAATTCTTGATTTTCTTTAGCATAATGTATGTTTATAGATGAAAAGGGGTCTGCATATTCATATAATTTTCTTTCATTCACTACTCTAGCTAGAAAATCTTTGAATATTATAGATCCATAAATACTTTTTAGTTTTGAATTCTCAGGTATTTGATCTGTAGTTATACATCCTTTTGAAGAAATAACTTGGTAGTTAAATATATGATTAGGGGGAAGTTTGGTATCCATTTCAGTTAAGTAAATATTATGTGTAGATTGTGCATAATAAGCCTTAAACTGATTTTCTTTTGCTTCGATTGTTAATTCCAAAAGAGTTTCATTATTAATAAAATTGGGTAGTGTTAAAACACCTTTTTTATCAAGTTCAGTTATACATTTTTTTATAAAAACTTCATTATCTATTGGATATTGCCGAAAATTGATAATTTGTTTTAGTTCAAGATTTAATTCAGACATTTTTTTATTGATATTGGTTAATTTTTTTTATTAAATTTTATTAATAGTGAATTTGATTATTTCACAAAAATCAAGTCAAAAAAGTTCATAGATCTTTAACACAATTAACCGACTTAAATATAGGAGCAAAGTAAACTGAATGGTAAAAAAATTACTTGCTCTTGGAGGGGATGGAATTGGCCCTGAAGTTTTGGATTCCGGATTAAAGATTTTAGAAACGGTTTCAAAGGGAATTAAAGTAAATTTTGATATAGATTTTGACTTAATAGGGGGTATTTGTTGGGACAAGTATGGGACTTTTTGTAGGAATATTACTATACAAAAAGCTAAAGAGGTTGATGCAATTTTGGTTGGTGCAGTAGGAGGTCCTAAATGGGACGCTATGAAAATCAAAGGAGATCCAGTAGATCAAGATGGTTTAATGTGCTTAAGAAAAAAATTAGATACATTTTTTGGGATAAGACCAATTAAATATTATAAAAGTCTTCATAAAATAATTCCTTTTTATAGGAAAAATGTACAAAACTCTGAAATAATTGTTTTGAGAGAAATGTGTAGTGGAGTAATGTTTTCAAAACCAAGAGGAACTAAATATATTAAAAATCAACGTTATGGATTTGATACTGCCGGTTATCACGAATTAGAGATAAAGAAATTTGCTGAATGTGGTTTTGAATTAGCAAAAAAATATAATAAAAAGATTATTTCAATTGATAAATCAAATGTTATGGAAAGTTATCGACTATGGAGAGATGTCGTTCAAGAAGTTTCTCATAATTATCCCAATACTAACCTTGAACATCTTTATGCAGATAATTGTGCATTTCAAATGATTATGAATCCTCAAAAGTTTGATGTTATATTATCTTGTAATTTTCTTGGTGATATATTCTCAGATCTTGCTGCTACTATATCTGGTAGTATTGGGATGCTTCCTTCTGCTTCTCTATGTGGTTCACCAGTAAATTTAACAAAAGGTATATATGAACCTGTTCATGGGACTGCTCCTGAATTAGTTGGAACTGGAGCCGCTAATCCAATTGGTATGATACTTAGCATTTCAATGATGCTAAAATATTCGTTTGGATTAGATATAGTTTCAAAAAAAATAGAATTTGCTATAGATAAAACATTGCAAAAGGGTTGTCATACTAAGGATCTTAAGGGGAATTCATCAACTATTGAAATGACAAATCATATAATAAAAGAACTTAAATTATGTCTTTAGAATATGATTATATTATTGCAGGTGGTGGTTCTGCTGGGTGTGTTTTAGCTTCAAGGTTAGCTAATAATTCAAAAGACAGTATTTGTTTGGTTGAAGCAGGAGGAAGCGGTAAAAATTTATTTATAAAGATGCCTGCTGGCAATGGTTTTATTTTTGGGAATCCTAAATTTGATTGGGGATATCATTCGGTTAAACAAGCTCAGTTAAATAATCGAAAAATTTATTTTGCACGTGGAAAAGGTTTAGGAGGAACTTCAATAGTCAATGGAATGGTTTATATCAGAGGAGTTGCACAAGATTACGATAATTGGCGACAAATGGGTTTAGATGGGTGGGGATATTCAGACTTATTACCATACTTTAAATATTCTGAAGGCTCTACAAATCGACAAAATAATTTTCATGGAAATCAAGGTCCTTTAAAAGTTGAACCTGCAAGGAATTTTTCTTTATTAGATAAAGCTTTTATAAAAGCTGCAGTTGAAACTGGGCATGAATTCTTAGATGATTTCAATGCCAATAAGAGGGCAGGAGTTTCAAGGATAGATAGCACAACTTATCGAGGTGTAAGGCAATCTTCTGCAATTTCTTATTTAAATAAAATACCTAAAAATTTAAAAATTTTTACTAACACAAGAGTTGTCAAAATTTTATTTAATAAAAATAAAGCTGTAGGAATTCAAACGATTGATGGAAAAAAAATCTATGCAGGAAAAGAAGTAATTATATCGCAAGGTGCATTTGGAACACCACACTTACTTATGTTATCGGGTATAGGTGATGCAAATCATTTAATGTCTCATGATGTGAAACCAATTATTGATTTACCAGGAGTTGGGCAAAATCTTGCTGATCATTTGGATGTATCTATTCAATATGGATCTGATAGAATGGACTTAAGTGCAGCAAGATATCAGCGGATGGATCAAGCGGCTTTATTATTGGGAAGATGGCTAATCAACGGAAGTGGTCCTGGAGGTGGTTCTTTATTTTCAAGTATGCTCTTTCATTCATTTGATGACCCGAATTACCCAGAATTACAAATTTTTATGACACCAATGAATATTGATGAAAACTTGAGTGATGGAAAAAATGAAACTACTTCTATACTACAATCTTTGGGAAGGAAATTACTGGTTAGAGGTAAAAAAGTTGCAAAACCAGGAGTTCAAATTGATATTAATCTCGAAAGACCAAAGTCATTAGGAAGAATAAGATTAAATAGTTCAAATCCATTAGATTATCCAATCATAGATCCAAACTATTTAAACAATAAAAAGGATTTAGATGATTTAGTAAAAGGTGTAAAAGTAGTAAAAAAAATTATGAAAAATGAGAATATAAGCAAATATTTAACTGAAGAAAGAGGTGATTGGAAAAATGTTAGTACAGATGAAGAAATTATATCTGCAATAAGAAAAACTGCATACACAGGACATCATCCCTGTTCTACAGCAAAAATGGGTATGAGTAATGATATTCATTCAGTTGTAGACAAGGAATTGAAAGTATATGGTGTAGAGGGTTTAAGGATTTGTGATGCCGCCGCAATGCCTTCACAAATTACCGGTAACTTATACGCCACTGTAATAGCAATGGCTGAAAAAGCATCAGATATGATACTTAAAATAGAAAAAAAACCCCCCGTGGAAACATAAAGGAAATAGTTAAATGTCAGAATTAAGAAAATTTAAATATTTTGTTAATAATGAATGGAAAGAACCTATCACTAAAGCATACTTTGAAAGTGAAAACCCTGCTACAGGTCTTTCTTGGGCTTTAGTTCCAGACTGTGGGCCTGGGGATATTGATTTAGCAGTAGAGGCAGCAAAAAATGCTTTTTACTATGGGCATTGGGGTAAAATGATGCCGGCAGAAAGAGGAAGATATTTAAGAAAAATTGGTGAAATAATATCAAAACATGCAGAGAGAATTGGAAAAATTGAGACAACTGATAATGGCAAACTTCCCAGAAACATAACACCAAGCTTACTAAAAAATTCTTGGCAAGTTGATAGTTGGCACTACTATTCTGGTATGTGTGATAAGTTTGAAGGTCGTGTAATACCAGCAGAAGTACCTGATATACATAATTACTTGAAATGGGAACCTTTTGGAGTTGTTGCACAAGTTCTACCATGGAATTCACCTATTGGTACTCTTATTTGGAAGTTAGCACCTTGTTTAGCTGCGGGTAATACAGTTGTTTTAAAACCTTCAGAATTTGCAAGTTGTTCAACATTGGAACTTATGGATGTTTTACTAGAAGCCAATTTACCTGCAGGCGTTATAAATGTTGTTACTGGTTTTGGACATAAAATAGTAGAACCTTTGGTAGATCATAAAGATGTAAGAATGGTTTCTTTTACAGGGGGTACAAACGGTGGTCGAATTGTAGCAGGGATAGCTGCAAGAAGTGCAAAACCCACTGTGATGGAATTAGGCGGAAAGTCTCCTCAAATTGTATTACCTGATTGTGACTTAGAGTTAGCAGTTAATGGTATAATCTCAGGTATTTTTCCTGCAGCTGGCCAAAGTTGTATTTCAGGGTCCAGACTATTAATTCATCAAGAAATAAGTGAATTATTTACAGAGTACTTATTAAATGCAATTAGAGACGTTAAAGTTGGGGATCCTAATGATCCTACTACCCATATTGGTCCAATAGCTCATCGACTTCATTATGAAAATATTCTTAAAAAAATTGATACTGCTGTTAAGGATGGTTATCAATTAATTTTAGACGGAAGAACTTATTGCAAATCTGATGGCTATTATATTGGGCCAACTATTTTTAAGGAAATCCCAAATGAAACAGATTTATCCCAAAATGAAATTTTCGGTCCTGTAGTTTCCACTCAATCTTGGGTAGAAGAAGAAGAGGTAATTCATATTGCGAATGATACCATTTATGGACTAGCTGCTGGTATCTGGTCCAAAGACGTCGCCAAGGCAATTAGAATAGCAGACAGAATTGAAGCTGGTACTGTTTATATTAATAATTATTTCAACGCTGCTACTCAAAGTCCAGTTGGTGGATTTAAGCAATCTGGGTATGGTCGTGAAAATGGGTGGGAAGGAATGCGATGCTTTATGCAAACAAAATCAGTTTGGTTATCAACAAACCCCTCTGAAAAAAATCCTTTCAAATAAAATTTTTTGTACAATACAAAATATATTTTTATTTTTAAAATATTGGGGAAAATATTGGCTACAAACTCTAAAATAGAATTAGCAGATGAACGTGTTATTTTATCAGTAGATAAGGTTAATAAATTATTAATAAATTTATTTATATCGTTAGGATGCTCAAAGGAAATAGCGTTTGAAATATCTGAACATTTAATAGATTCAAGTCTTTGTGGTGTAGAAAGCCATGGTGTATTTCGTGCACTACAATATAAAAAGTGGTATGAAACAGGCTATTTATCTATTTCCTCTAAACCAAAACTTAGAGAACTTTCATCAAACACCTATGAAATTAACGGAGATGGTGGTTTAGGTATTCCAGTTATGAATTTTGCATTTAAAAAAGCCATTGAATACTCTGAAAAAAATGGTATCTCTGCTCTCGCCGTTAAAAATGTAGGACATACAGGACGTCTTGGATATTATGCTGAATATGCAGCTAATAAAGGTCTAATGACAATTTTAATAAGTGGGGGAAATCGAAAAGACTGGTCTCAAGTAGCCCCATACGGAGGGATAGAAGGAAAATTACCTACCAATCCCTGGTGTATTGGATTTCCTGGTGGAAAGAATGGTTCAGTAGTACTTGACTTTGCTACATCAAAAATTTCTGGTGGACTGATATATGCAGCTAAGTCTGCTGGTGGATTATTACCAGAAGGCTGTTTAATTGATAAAAAAGGTAACTTGACTAGAAATCCTGATCATTATTTTGATGGTGGGGCAATATTACCTTTTGGTAAACATAAAGGTTTTGGACTTTCATTAATAGCCCAACTTGTTGCTGAGAGCATGTTAGGTGAAATTAAAAAGGAGGCAAATTGGCTTCTCATAACTATCAATACAAGTACATATAACAGTAGAAATAAATTGAAAGAATTTGCTGATGATATTTTATCTGATGTAACCAATTGTAAAACTTCTTATGGTTTTAATGATATTAAAATTCCAGGAGAAATAGAGAGGAATAATAAAGTAAATTCGGACAATAAAATTTATTTACCAAAAAAAACCTGGGAACAACTTGTTACAATTGTTTCTGAACAAAATAAAGAATAGTAATAAATAATGCTAAGAGACCTTATAATTAATAAAAGAGAGGATATCCATCTTCCGTTATTATTTTATTTAATTTAGTTTCATATAATTCAGAAAGAAAAACTTCATTTAAGATTTCGTTAATTTTACCGGAAAATATTTTTTTTCCTTTCTTTAGTACAATTACATATTCAGAATATTTACTAATACTATTGATATCGTGAGTAGATAAAAAAACAGTTAGTTTTAAATCTTGTTTTAGCTTTTTTATTAAATTAAAAAAATCATGGGTCTTTGCAAAATCTAATGAGGAAGTAGGTTCGTCTAATAACAATAAATTTGCCTCTTGAGCTAAAGCTCTAGAAAGAGTTGCTCTTTGCATTTCACCACCAGATAGAGTTTTGACCATTTGATTTTTTTTGGTTTGTAATTTCAATTTATTCAGTGCTTTTTCAACAATCTCGTAGTCTTTTTTATCTTCAGAAAGAAACCAATTGGTATAGGAGTTTCTTCCAAGAAGTACATACTCAATAAGTGACATTCCGTCAGGAATACTTATATTTTGTGGAACATAAGCACAATTATTTTTATTTGAATATTTAAATAATTCATCACTATTTACATTATTAATTAAAAGTGAACCTTTAAAATCTAATAATCCTGCTAAAGTTTTTAATAATGTAGTTTTGCCTGCACCATTAGGACCTATTATTGATACATAACTTCCAGAGGGAAAATCAAAAGAAATCTCATTTATAATATTCTTATTATCTTTAAAAACACTTAGGTTTTTTGCGCTGTATGACATTAAAAAGATCCTTTTGATGCTTTAAGTAAAAACGCAAAAAAAGGAGCTCCTATGAAAGCTGTGACAATGCCAATAGGTAATTCTGAAGGAGAAATAACAGTTCTTGAAAATGTGTCAGCAATAGTAAGAAAAGAACCTCCAACTAATGCAGATAATGGTATTATCATTCTATAGCTAGAACTTACAGTAAGTCTTAATATATGAGGAATGACAAGGCCAACAAAAGCTATTAATCCACTTAATGAAACTGCTACTGCAGTTAGTAAAGAAGCTGCTGTTAAAACAATAAAATATGTCCTTCTAGGATTTCCACCGAGCATTTTGGCTTCATCTTCAGAAAGTCTTAATAGATCTAGTTCTTTCCTAAACAGAAAAATGATTATAAAACAAACTGTGAAATATGGTAATATTGTAATCACATCTTCCCAACCAGAGGTCAACAATCTTCCAATTATCCAACTATATATTTCTTGCATAGAGGAATAATATTTATGCATTAAATAAGTTTGACATGCGGTTAAGAAGGCTGCAGTCGCAATACCAGCTAACAAAAGACTAGCAATAGACTTTCCAGCACTTATTGATATAAATGCAGCACAAATTACTGCACTTAGTGCTCCTATAAAAGCACCTAATTGGACAGAATTAATAATACCAAATGAGTAATTTAGATCATTTACAATTACTAGTGTAACGCCCAAACCTGCACCTGCTGCAGATCCTAATAAAAAAGGATCAGCTAGTGGGTTTTTAAATACTCCTTGAAAACCACAACCAGCAATTGCTAAAGAGGCACCAACAAGAAATCCTAAGCAAAATCTTGGTAGTCTCCATTCTAATACAATGATTTTATTAATATTGTTTATTTCAGCATTACTATGATATCCTAAAAATTCTCTTAAAAGGATTCCTATAATTTCATCAATTGAAATTTCAGCTGCGCCAATGCTTATACTAATTATTAATGAAATTAATACTAAAATTATAGAAAATATAATAGATTTATTCGAGTATTTGAAAACTTTTTCCATAAGTAAACTTCATTTTTTTTAAAACTTGAATATCAATTACTTTATTGAATATTCGATTAAAATTGATGCAAAATTAAGAATTCTTGGCCCCCATCTTGAAGCAATATCACTATTTGTTAAAAGAAAATCATCATTTTTAACTGCTTTTATATAATTCCAACCTGGTCTTGATTTAACCTTTTCAACATATTTTTTATCTTTTCCAGGCAATATGATAAGATCTGGATTCTCTGATATAATAAGCTCTGGTGATAGTTTTGGATATCCTAAATTGCTTATATCAGCTTTGTTTGCTACATTTTTATAATTGAGTTTTTGATATATGTCTCCAATGAAGCTGAATTTTGAGGGGCTATAATAATTTGGATCTATTTCATGATAGATCTTAGTTGCTTTTTCATTCTCTCTTAATTTTTGAAGAGTCTTCATTCTAACTTTCATCTTTGAAATTAAATTTTTGGCTTTATCTTCATTGCCTGTTTTCAGCCCAAGGTAATCTATCTGGTCTAATATATCTTCAAAATTTAATGGTGCTGGGAGATAAATAGTTTCTATTCCAATTTTTTTTAAAGCAGTATTTAGATTTTTTATGTCATATGACAAAATTACTAAGTCAGGGTTAAATAAACTAATTGCTTCTACATTTGGGTCATAAGCTGAAATATCAGATATTGGTGCTTCATTTGGATAATTAGACAAATTATCAACAGCAATAACTTGATTTCCTGATCCTATTTCAAATAAGATCTCAGTAATTGAGGGTGAAAGAGAGATTATCCTTTTTGGACTACTACCATGTATTTTAGGTGCACTTGCCAATATTACTAGGAACAATATTACTAGTATTGTCAAATATGAATTTTTCAAAATGTGTGACTTTAAATTCATAAAATGAAAAATTTGATGATCATTGTAAATGTTTTTTAAAAAATTATTTCCGGAATCTGTTTACTGGTTTGAAACTTGAATCTTCGGGAGTTCTTTCATCATAAACCCAAACTGATTGATTGGGATGCATTCCTGCACCATATATTGCAGGAACAGCTGAACATCTCATTTTATTCAGTAATCTAGTATTAGCAATTCCAACTGAAGGATGAATACCATTATTATTATTTCTGGCATCTTCCCATTCTTTTTTTCTTTTTCTGAAAGTATTGATATCTTCAAGTTCTTCACATACTAAAATATTATTGTTAAGGTCTACTGTAATTATGTCTCCATCAAATATTAGACCAATGGGTCCTCCTATTGCGGCTTCTGGACCTACATGTCCTATTACTAAACCTACAGAACCTCCAGAAAATCTTCCATCAGTCATTAAACCAATAACAATATTTCTTTCTCTACATAATGTGGTTATTCTAGAAGTGGAATCTAACATTTCTGGCATACCTGGACCACCAACAGGACCTTCATATCTAACAACCACCATATCAAAATTAGCAAAACTTTCGGGTGAATTATCTAGTGTATTTAGTAGACTCTGTTCACCATCAAAAACTTTTGCATTTCCTCTAAAAACCCCATTTTCGAGTCCACCTTCAACACCAGCTAATTTGAGAATAGCACTGAATTCAGGTGATAAATTTCCTCCTAATAATCTTAATCCACCAGTTTTTTTAAATGGATTTTCTATTTTGTAAATAACCTCACCATCTGGATCAGGTGGGGATAGTCTTTCTACTTGTTCAACAAGGGTTTCTCCGGTACAAGTTAGGGTCTCTCCATTAAGTAAACCTGCCTCTAGAAGATTTTTTATTATTACTTGTATTCCACCTTTGTTATCAATATCCACCATAGAATATTTTCCAAAGGGCCTAGCATTAACTACGACTGGTATAACCTTTTCTGACAAATAGTTAAATTCTTTAGGGCTCATTATATCTCTATTAAAATTTGCATACCCTGCTGCCCTCGCTAATTCTGGAGCATGAAGCATAACATTCGTTGACCCTCCTACACTCATTGCAACTATTATTGCATTTCTTAAAGAATCTTTTGTAACAATATCTCTTGGAGTAATGTCATTATTTATCAGGTTACTAATATAATCTACCAATTCCTCTGGAAATTCTTCTATTCTTCTTGAATCCTCTGATGCAGGTGAAACCATATGTAAAGGTTGCATGCCTATAACTCCAATAAATGTTTGCATGGTATTATACGTAAACATACCTCCACAACTTCCTATGCCAGGACAAGACTCAAGTGAAATTCTTTTTTTAAGGTTCTCATCTTTACTTCCTGCAATTTGATAGCTGCTTATGATGTCAAGAGGCTCACCTGTTATACTATCTCTACCTGGCCGAATAGATCCATCTGACATAATAATTGCAGGCCTATTATGCTCTAGGATTGCGGATAAGGTTCCAACAGGAGGTTTATCGCAAGCTACTACTGCAATAATCCCCTCTACTCCAGTAGCACTAAGATGTTCACAAATGCTATCATTAGTGACCTCCCTTCCGATAAGGGAATACCTCATTTCTTTGGTGCCATTTCTAATACCATCAGATGTAGCAAGGCTAAATTCTGGTTGAATAAGTCTCATTGCTAATTGATTTGTTTTTTTTCCTATTCTTTTTTTTAGAACCTCGTGAATTATATGTACTTTTTTACTAACGCCCAAATAACATTGAGAATCACCTTTATTTCCAATAACTCCGATAGACGGTTCATGTATTAGATCTAAATCGGTACCTAACTCACGAGCTATTCCATAGGTTTGTGAATTTCTGCCAGGGTTTTTGTCAATTAAGACTGTCTTAGTATTTTTCATAAATGCTCCTAAAATTTTTTTTAAGTTTTATTTTTAATCACATTGTCAATGGATAATAGAGTTGGAATTAAATTTGGTAAATCGTTAATATTTAACATATTTGCACCATCACTTGGTGCTAAATCTGGATTTTCATGGGTTTCTATAAATAAACCACTCACACCAATTGCACATGCTGCTCTAGATAAAGAGGGAATAAATTTTCTTTCACCGCCAGATTTTTCTCCTAGTATACTTGGTTGTTGTACTGAGTGGGTTGCATCAAAAATGATTGGATAACCAGTCTCAGCCATTATTTCTAAACCCCTAAAATCATTGATTAAAGTATTATAACCAAAAGAAGTACCTCTTTCACAAAGAAAAATATTTTCATTTCCTGTACTTGAAACTTTCTCTGCAACTTTCATCATGTCCTTTGGTGAAAGAAATTGGCCTTTTTTTATATTGACAGGCTTCTGTGTTTCTCCTGCTGCTAATAATAAATCAGTTTGTCTAGATAAAAATGCAGGAATTTGAATAATATCAACTACTTCTGCTAAAATTTTACATTGAGAAGCCTCATGAACATCTGTCAAGACCGGACAACCAAAATTATTAGAAACCTCTTGTAATATTTTAAGACCTTCTTCTAAACCCACACCTCTTTTTGCTCGAATAGAAGATCTATTAGCTTTATCAAAACTTGATTTGAATATAAAGTTAGTATTTAATTTAAAACAAATTTTTGAGATCTTTTCTGCAATCATTAATGAATGATCAAGGCTCTCTATTTGACATGGTCCTAAAATAAAAACTATAGGATTAGAGCCTCCTATATTTATATTTTTTAAATTTATTATTTTTTTATTTTTCATTTTAAAATGAGTTAAATTTTATTTTTTGATTGATCAATTTTTTTTTTATCTGTATCGATGTTTTTTTAATGTATGGGTTAAGGTGAAGTATTTTACTTTAAACCATATTTTAAATGGTGAAGTTAAAATCTCAATTTTGATTTATAAACAAATTATTTAAAATATAAATAGTATTTTTCTATGATTAATCGATCTAAGCATAAATTAAACTTTTTTGAAAATTTGACAGATCCAATGAGGTTTGGATTTAGAACTAATCCTCCAAAAAAAATAGCTAATTTTATTTGGTTCTATTGTTCTCAAATAAAATTTACTCTTTGGGCTGTTTTTTTGCTCAAATTTGTAGAAGTTTTGATGGATTTAGCAGTCCCTGTAATTTTTGGATATATCGTAAGCAGAATTATTGAGGTAGGGGATGTGCAGTTAATCATCAAAGAAGAGTTTACTTTTTTAGTTGGTTTTGGTTTATTTTTTTTGATAGTTAGACCTTCTCTTCAATCTTTAAGTCAAGCACTTATGGATATGGCTATTATGACAGGATTTGCTAATATCGTACGTTGGCAAAGTCATTTGAATGTTCTTGGATTAGATGTTGGTTATTTTTCAAATGAATTGTCTGGGCGATTAGCAAATAGGGTTATTGAAACTGGTCAAGCCGTACGTGGCGTTGCTATGAAGTTTTTAGAAGCAATTTTATACATTACTCTATATTTCGGGGGCACTATATTTGTCCTAGGCTATTCTAGCCTTAGTATGACTTTACCAAGTTTGATTTGGTTATTCATTTTTTTAGTTATTTTGTTTTTTTTAATGCCAAAAGTTCGTGACTTGAGTCATAAACATTCCTTATTAAGAAGTAAAATGACAGGTAGAATTGTAGATTCATATGCTAACATAAATCTTGTTAAATTATTTGCCAGAAAAAATTATGAGCAATTAGGAGCAGCAGACTCAATTGATGATTTTAACTTTGGATGGGCTAAAGTCATGAGAATTTCGTTTATAATGAATGTTTTGATGTCTTTTGCAAATGCATTATTAATTATAGGCACTCTTGGTTTAGGCTTATATTTATTAGGTAATGACCAAATTGGAGCGGGGATAGTAGCTGCTTCTCTACCTTTGACCTTGAGAATTTCCGAAATGTCATGGTGGATAATGTGGGAGGTAAGCTACTTATTCGAAAATATAGGTACAATTGACGAAGGTAGGTTAACCATATCACAAAAACCAAAGGTTATTGATGCTCCAGATGCTAAGGAATTATCAATAAGGGGGGGAGAAATTAATTTTAGCAAAGTTAAATTCAATTATGGTAAACGTGGTGGGTTATTTGAGGAGTTATCCCTTAAAATTAGAAAAGGAGAAAAAATTGGTTTAGTTGGCAAGTCAGGTGCAGGAAAAAGCTCTATACTAAATTTATTATTAAGATTTTATGACGTGGATTCAGGAAAAATTTTGATTGATGGTCAAGATATTTCTTTAGTTACACAGGAATCTTTGCGTTCACAAATAGGTGTTGTGACACAAGAAACGGCTCTTCTAAATAGATCTATTTATGAAAATATTGCTTATGGTGAGCCATCCGCTCCAAAACAAAAGATTTATGAAGCTGCAAAAAAGGCAGAAGCATTTGAATTTATAAAGGGTTTAGAAGATAAAGATGGAAGAAAAGGTTTTTCTGCATATGTGGGAGAAAGAGGTGTTCGTCTTTCAGGTGGCCAAAGGCAAAGAATTGCAATTGCAAGAGTTTTATTAAAGGATGCTCCGATACTTATATTAGATGAGGCAACTAGTGCTTTAGATAGTGAAATTGAAGCTGCTATACAAAATCAATTAAATAATATTTTACAGGATAAAACTGCCTTAGTTATTGCTCATAGATTGTCCACTATCAATAAATTGGATCGATTGGTAGTTATGGAAAATGGAAAAGTAGTAGAAATGGGAACACATAAAAGTTTAATTAAGAAAGGTGGGCACTATTCAAAACTTTGGTCTCTTCAATCAGGTGGTTTTTTGCCAACACTTTGAAAATTAAATTTTTTTCTATCTGAGTTTTATTTTTTTTCTTTTCATGTTCAGGGTTTCTCTATGCCAGGTATATACTCCTGCTGATACAATTATGAATGCTCCTATTATAACATAAATATCTGGAAATTCTGCAAAGAATAGTATTCCTAAAATTGTTGCAAAAATTAAATCGAAATATGTAAATGGGGCGAGAAATGAGGCTTCAGACTTTCTTAATGCAAGAATAAAACAAAAATGCCCTAATCCTCCAAAAATTCCTAAAATTGAAAATGTCAGCAAATCTTTTATCGCTATCGGTTCAAAAAATGGAATAAGAATAATTGTTGATATTATTGTACCAACTAGTGATGTATAGAAAAAATTTGTTTTTGGATCCTCTTCAGTTCCCAGTCTTCTAGTAGAAACTGCATATCCAGCATAAAAAATAGCTGCAAGAATTGGAAATAAACCAAAAAAAGAAAACATATCGGTTCCTGGTTTTAATATAAATAAAGTTCCACTAAATCCGAAAAAAACACTTAGCCATCTTCGATATCCAACTTTTTCTTTTAGAAAAATAACTGAAAACACAACCACTACTAACGGTCCGATTTGAAATATGGTGATTGTTGAAACTAATGTTAAATATTTAAATCCAGAAAACATTGATAATGTAGCACAAAATAAAAGCAATGATCTGAAAAGGTGAAGTGTTATCTTTTTTGTTTTTACAATTTTGTTTAAATTTGGAATGAAGATGAAAGTAGTAAAAATTGTTTGGCTTAGGTATCTTACCCATACAATTACTATTATTGGGTAATAATTCGCAAAACCTTTTGCCAGTGCATTCATAATCGAGAAAAGCAGTATAGTAAGTATCATAAAAACCACCCCAGTGGATGTATTTTTCATTTCTTCACCAACTTATAAAAAGTAAATTTTCTATGTAATTGCTTTTAAATTTAAAAAAAAATAGTAAGGAATCTTATTTTATTTGATCCCTTACTAGATGCGTAACTGAGATAATCAATTTCATGTATAATTTATTTTGCTAATCTCCAAATAAATGGGACCAAAATACCTGCAACAAGGAGTTTATACAAATCTCCAATTAAAAAAGGATAAAAACCTTTGATGATTGCAAATTCAAAACCTTTAATTACTGAAAGTTGAAGAATTCCAAAAGAGTAAATAATAAACATTCCTAAAATCATACAAAATATTGCAGATACTATATTTCTACCCCAGCCTCTATCGGCTAATTCTCCTAAAATTAAACCCGCAATAAAAAAACCTATTATAAATCCACCAGTAGGACCAAATAAATATAATAACCCTCCACCATAAGCAAAAACTGGAAGGCCAGCTATTCCTTGTAAGATATATAAACCAATTGTTGCAGTTGCTAAATTTCTACCATAAAGCATGCCTATCATTAAAACAGCTAATGGTTGAAGTGTCATTGGGACTGGATATAAATCAACTTTAATTTTGGCTGAGATAATTAGAATTATACTCCCAAACAAAACAGTACTTATATTAGTCAGATTTAAAACTTTATTTCTGTTTAATTTATTAATTACTAACTCGATCCAACTAAGAGAATTTGGTTTGAAATTTAACATTTTCTATCTCCTATCCTGTATAAAAAAATTATTTATTTTTCTTATATAACAATATGGTAAAGTATTAAAGTAATTAAATAAGTTAACTGTCTATAGTTTTTATTTTTTAGCCTTATTTTTATCTATTTATTTTATTAAAAAAATTTTATTTATTATACTAGATAAATATTTAAAAATAAATAAATGGAGAGAGCGTATGTTTTATGTAAATACTACTTGGAAGCATGAAAATGAAATAAATGAAAAACAAATGCAACAATTGTTAGCTAGCTTTAAAGGAACTAACCCAAACGTAAGAGAGGTTCACTGGTGGAAGGTTGATAATTTCACCCATGGTGCATTAGTAATTTATAAATCTGAAAAAGGTTACATAGAATCTAAAGAAATTCATAAAAAGGCTAGGGAAGAGTCAAGTAAGGAAGTTTCAACAACTTTAATAAGAGAAGAAGTAGGTAATCAACTAGCATTCTTAGAAAATAATTAAAATCAATTTTTTTCTAGCCAAATTGGAACCATTGAATTCCATACCCCGTCGCTTCTAAATCTATGGTATAGTGCTGCAATAATGTGAATTGCAATCAACCAGTAAATAATGGAAATTGAATTTTCATGTATCAAAATTATGAACTCAATTACTAATCCATTTTTAAACCCTAACCAAAAGAATAGCCCTATCATTAATCCTAAAATACATATAAAAGCTAGACACAAATACATGGAGTAATGCACTAGTTTCGCAGCAAACTTTTGTGATTTTGGAGTTTCTTTTGGCAAAGAAGTTGTTTGTGTTTTTTTCATATAAAAAAAGCGTAAAATTAAAAAAAACAAAAAAATTGAAGCAAATAATATCTCAAATTTAAGTAGCGAAATATCTTCTAATTGTTCGATATTATCAACTTTTTTTATTATTCCGTGCCCAAACAAAAATACAAAACCCCAATGGAAGAATTTTGCTAAATAACTATATCTCTTGTTTTGATTCTTAGCTATTTTTTGCATTAATATATTTACTATTATTTTGACAATTTAGTATTAGTTGTACACTAAATATTTAAAACATAATTATTTAATTGAAATTAAGATTTAAGATAAACAAATTTATTTACTTAAAATAATTAGCCCTTACCATTGCTCCAATTAAGTTACAAATAAGTCTTTCAGCATGAATTATTGTTGTATTTCCTTTTTCATAAGAAGGAGAAATTTCAACTAAGTCAAAACCAATTACTCTTCCTTTATTTACAATCCCATGAATTAATTCTCTAACTTGTATCCAATTTAATCCACCTGGAGTTGGAGCATTTACTGCTGGCATTATTGTAGGATCCATACCATCTGCATCGAATGTGATATAGTAATTCGCACCATCAGGAATTTTTTTTAGAACTTCTTTGATACCTATTTCATGAACTTCATACGCACTTATCAAATTTGATCCATATGCTTTTGCATCCTCAAATTCTTGTTGTCTTCCACTACCAACCCCGCGCAACCCAATTTGGTAAATTGAATTTATAGATTTTAATTCAGAAGCTCTTTTGATAGGACTTGAATAACCCTCTTTTTCTCCATTGATCTCGTCCCTCCAATCCATGTGTGCATCAATTTGGATTAAAATAATTGACTTATCTATAGGTAAAGCTCTCATAATTGGAATGGGGATGCCATGATCACCACCTATTGTTATTAGAGTAGTATTTTTAGAAAATACTTTTCTTGCTACTTCTTCGGCTCTTCTATAGTGCTCACGCGGATCTCTAAAATCTGCTGTAACATTTCCACAATCAATTATTTTTATGTACTTATCATCTAAAAGTGAGCCACCAAGATCCCAGTCAAAATGCTTTAAAGTTCTTGGTTCTTCCCATGCTGCATCTTGAGCATTGGCCCTTAAAGTATCCGGAGCAGTACTTTGATCGTTAGATAATTCGTTGGGGTAGTAAGGTAATCCATAGGGCACACCAAGTATCGCAATATGGGCATCTAAATTTTCCAAGTCCAAATTCAATGGGAAACCTAGAAATCCTTTTATATTTCCCTTTGGTAATTCTGTAAGGGTTTTCTTATTTATCGTCATAAGACATTTTTCATCAATTTAAGTTTAAAAAAATAATATTAAATCTTATTCATTTTGGTTAAAATTGGAACTACCAATAATTGAAACGGTTCCAAATTTTGTCTATTTTCTTTTTTTTATTTATTACATGATATTTATTATGAGCAGCTGCAGTTGCACAAGCATGGTTTGGTAGTATTCTCAACAAATCACCTGGCTTCAAGACAGGTAATTTTGCCTTGCTATTTTCTCTAATTCTTATAATTCCATGTTCTTGTTGTAAGTTTGAAACAATTAAATCCTCAATAACTTCACCAAGAATATTGCAAACTTGTCCATAGCCATAGTCAATTGTATGATTTGCATTACCTGTATCTCTGGATAATGCCGTCCACCCTGCATCCACAATTATACTATTACTTTCTTCATTTATGCTTATTACAGAAGTTAAAACAGAAATAGCAATATCCTGGATTTTACAAATACCAACTCCAGCTTGTACTAAATCAAAAAAAACAAATACCCCAGCTCTAATTTCATTAATTCTTTCATCATAATAATTCGAAAGTATTGTGGGAGTTGACCCAATAGTTATAAGTTCACAGTCAATAGAATTACTTTTTAGGAAAGAAACAGCTTTTAATGTTTGATCTACTTCATTTTTAGCACATTTCAATAAACTGGTTTTATTTGTTATATTATAACTTTCACCTGCATGTGACATGACGCCCCTAAATAGTTTTGCATCATTTAATAGTTTAGCAATCTGATAAATTTTTTGTTTTGAGTTTGGTGATACTCCAGATCGATGGCCGTCCAAGTCTAATTCTATGACAGCTTTAATTTTGAAACCTGTTTGGTTAAAGAACTTAACTAATTTTTCTGCGATATAAACGCTGTCAACTAAAACAGTTATCTCACAATCTTCAGATAAACATTTAGCTAGCCTTTCAAATTTACTTGGCACTATTGAAACAGAGTAAAGAAAATCATCTATACCACAATTTTTTAAATTTTCAATTTCCTCTATTGTTGATACCATAGCTAGAGATCCAAAGTTTTTAACTAATTCTAATGTGATTTCTCTACATTTGGCAGTTTTGAGATGAGGTCTGAAATTGTACTTTTTTTTTACAAATAAAGACTTAATTCTTTTTATATTCTTTAAGAGTTTATCTTCGTCTAAAATAAGACAAGGCGTAAGTAAATCATAAATATTTTTCATTTCTTATATTCTTCAGTTTTTTTATTTTAACTATTCAAACATAGTTTAAAAAATGAGCAAATGATGATATTTTTTAAAAAGAGCAATTCTAATTGCTTGACTAGTTTCATAAAATATTTGCTAGATTTATTCTTCTAGTTATTAACTTTCTTTCATAATTTAATTTTTTTTAGTTATGTTAAATAAATATAGTAGTTAATTTTAAAACAAGGTTAAAATAAAATAAAAGATCTGTCACATAAAAAGGAGAAAAAAAATGGCTCAAGTTGATAATATTGATGCCCAATCAACTTTTAATGCAGAAAGAAGAGATCCAAATTTGAGAAATGGAGCTAAGAGTAAAGATGTTAGGTATCACCCGTTTCAGGATGAGACTTTTATTAGGAATAATGAAATTATGGCAGGGTTAGCCTTAGGGGAATTAGAAATGTGGACTCACAGATTTATTGGAATGCCAAGTCAAATTAAAGAATTTGAAGATATTGGGACATGGTGTAATAAAAGTAATGCTCGTGTTTATTTTATGAATCTAATTTTTTATAATTATTTTAGTGGTCTAGTAACAACAAAAAGTATAGTCAGTAATCAGATAATGATTACAAGAAAAGCAGCAAGTGATATGGTAGAAAGTGCTAAAACTCTGGGAATAATAGAATATTATTCAAATAAAGAATTTCGTGCTACTGAGAGATATATCGACTATTATTTAAAATATACTCGACTTGTTGCAAAAACTTATATTCCTAAACTTACAAAATTATTAACACAATTATATGCAATTAATAACGTACCAAATGCTAAGGAAACCTTTAAAATTCGTGAATAGTCGGTAAACAAATTTATGTTTACCGACTATTCATATGAAAAAATAATTGTTTTTTTACTATGTTTATCATGATATGAATAAAGGGTGATTTTAGTAAATAGATGTTTAAAAACTTGAAGTGTTTATTTCCTATTATTCACTTATTGTGTAATGCATTACAGCTTTTTTTTTGAAGAAGTCTAACCTTTAAAGATTGGCTAGTGGTTTACTATTTTTGCAGAGATTGTTTAATTGGTGCAATATAAAAAAACCATACCTCAACAATGCAAAAGTGATTTTAAATGGAGTTAATGGAATGAATAAGATTTATAAAATATTGTCGTTAAAAAGTTTAATTTTATCTTTATCTTTTTTGCTACTTGGAGCGAGTATTCATGCAGAAACAACATTCGAAAAGATAAAAAGAACCGGTAAAGTTACTGTAGGAACAGAGGCTGCATTCCCACCTTTTGAATTTATTAAAGATGGAAAGATAGTTGGTTACGGTAAAGATATACTTGATTATATAATTTCAGATTTGGGAGTAGAATTAAATCAACTTGATCTTCCTTGGCAGGGAATTCTTCCTGGTGTTTTAGCAGGAAAATTTGATTTTGTAGCTACAAGTGTTAGTGTTCGTGCTGAAAGAGCAAAAAAATATGCTTTTACTGTACCTATTGCAGAGGGAACAAATTGGGTAATGAAAAGAAAGGGCGATAGCTCTATAATGAGTCCAGATGATTTGTCTGGAAAAGTAGTCTGCACCCAATTAGCTTCTGGTGCCGAAAAAGCTTCTCAAGAATGGGAAAAAGATATGAAGTCCAGAGGATTAGAGGGTTTTAAGGAATTAAAACTTTTTACAGCTCACCCAGAAGCTACTTTAGCAGTTGCTAATGGAACTTGTGATGCACAAACCCAACCGTTGCCAAATTTGGCGGTCGTAGCTAAAAATCAAGAAGGTATTTTTGAACTTGTTGGACCTATTAGTGGTAAAGCATATATGGGTTGGGTAACTCGTCCAGAAGATACAGATTTGCGCGATTATTTAAGCTCAAAAATACTCGAAATGCGGGATAAGGGTATTATTGATGAACTACAAGATAAGTGGTTTGGTTTTAAAATGCCAATTCCAAGTGATGGTTATTTACCTGAAGGTGCCCTCTAATTTAAATACAACTTAATTAAAGATTGCCTTAAAGAAATTTAAGGCAATCAATTTTTATATAAGAAGTAATCATGAAATTTGACATAAGTTACATTTTCGATGCTTTACCCAGACTTCTTGAAGGTGCTCTAATAACTTTACAAGTTGCAATTTTAGGTTTTTGTTTAAGTGTTATATTAGCTACTTTGATAACAATTGCACGCACTACATTCCAATCTAGGATTTATAATGGATTTATAGCCTTTTATATTAGTTTTATAAGAGGTACGCCCATTTTGGTACAAATCTTTTTGATTTATTATGTATTACCAGTTTTTGGATTAAATTTAGCTCCATTTACTGCTGGAATTTTAGCCATAACTTTAAACAGTGCAGCTTTTGTTACAGAAATTTTACGAGGTGGTTTAGCCTCAGTTCCAAAAGGGCAATTTGAGGCAGCAAAATCTTTGGGGATATCTGGCTTTGCACTCTGGTGGAAAATAATATTACCACAAACCTTTATTACTTCTATTCCACCTTTAGTGAATGAGTTTACTATGGTCTTGAAAGCTACAGCATTGCTTTCGGTCATCACAGTTGTAGAATTAATGCGTGTTTCTCAACAAATATACAGTGCTAATTATCACCCGGTTGAAATACTCAGTGCTACCTTTATTATTTATTTTTTGATGTGCTTTGTTGTAAGTCGTAGCTCAGTAATTTTAGAACAAAAATTTAAAGTGAAAAGAGCTTAGGTTTAGTTATGCTTGAATACCAAATATTTCTTGACTATTGGCCAATGATTTTATTAGGTTTTTGGCTTACATTGAAAATCGTTTTATGTGCAATTGCACTAGGAATACCATTAGGATTATTTTTAGCTCTTGGAAGGCGTTCCAATTATTTAGCAGTTAGTTTTCTTGCGACTAGTTTTATAGAGTTATTTCGAAATACTCCTTTTATTATTCAAGTTTTTTTATTTTATTACGTTTTGCCCTTCTATGGATTAAGACTTTCGGCTGAGTACGTAGGTATTTTAGCTCTTGCAGCCTTTGGAGGCGCTTATTTTGCAGAAATTATACGTGCTGGGATTGATGCAATACCAAAAGGTCAGTTAGAAAGTGCAAGAGCGATTGGCATGACAGACTGGCAATCTATGAAAAATATTATTTTACCCCAAACTGTGAAAATAGTTATACCACCATTAACTAATCAGACACTAACTTTAATTAAAGAGTCTGCTATATTATCCACAATCACTGTTCACGAATTAACAATGACAGGACTTATGGTTCAAGGTGAAACCTTTAGGCCATTTGAAGTTTTTATAATGGTTGCTTTATTATATTGGGCTTTAAACGAAACAATTGCCACTATCATGCGTAGAATAGAAAAAAGTTATAATCGAAATAGAAAACAATCGAATAAAGATAAATATACAATCGATATCACTAAAAGCAGCGGTCTTTTTAGATGACACCCCCCTTTTTAGAAATTCTTGAAATAAATAAAAGGTTTGGAGATATAAATGCTTTAAAAAATGTATCACTTAATGTTTCTATAGGTGAAGTAATTTGTATCATAGGTCCTAGTGGTTGTGGGAAAAGTACTCTTTTGAGAACTATAAATTGGCTTACTCCTCCAGACAGTGGAAAAATTATCCTGCAAGGAGACATAATTGGTTCCGTTACAGGGAAATTAACTATCAAACAAAATAGATTGTTAAACAATTTTCGAGCAAGAATTGGGATGGTGTTTCAACAATTTAATGTATGGCCTCATTTAAATGTTTTGGAAAATGTAATTAAAGCCCAAGTGGTCGTTGGTAAAAAAAATAGTGAAGAAGCCAAAATAAAAGCAATAAAAATGTTAAATGAGGTTGGGTTAAAAGATAAATTTGATGAATGGCCAGACAATCTCTCTGGAGGTCAGAAACAAAGACTTGCGATAGCAAGATCCCTAGCAATGGATCCTATATTAATGTTATTGGATGAACCAACTTCAGCTTTAGACCCAGAACTTATAGGAGAGGTTCTCACAGTTTTAAGGAACTTAGTGAAGGAAGGTATGACAATGTTGATCGTAACCCATGAATTAGGATTTGCTTCAAATTTTGCAGATAAAATAGTTTTTATGGATGCGGGAGAGATAATAGAAACTGGGGCACCTAGAGAAATTCTCAAATTTCCCAAAACAGATAGACTTAAGCACTTTTTGGATAAACTTAGTATTACTTCATTCTAGTTAAAAATTAAATGTTTTAATGTAAACTTAATATACAATAATAAAGAAAGGGGAGATAAATAATGTCAAATTCTCTTACAAATCCACCAAAAAAAGAATTTCAAAGCTTTCATAATTTTCCCATTATAGAAAATTTAAATGATTTTAAGGCTGATATAGCTTTTTTAGGTATTCCTTTTGGTGACCCTTATTCAATGGGAGAAGCAAGCAATGATCAATCTAACGCACCAACGCAATTCCAATTCCTGTTTTTCGAGCTTTGGAAAATCATGGGCCAATTACATTGATACAGGTGGACGCGCATATTGATTGGAGAGATGTTTTCCATGGAGTAAGCCAAGGGCTTTCTAGTGTAATTAGAAGAGCTTCAGAAATGGATCATATTAATGAAATTTACCAAATTGGGCTTCGTTCTGCTGGAAGTGCAAGACCTGAGGAGAGACAAGCTGCTTTGGATTATGGTTCAAACCTAATTACTGACATAGAACTTCAGGAAATAGGAATGAAAGCAATTCTAAATAGAATCCCTGATAACCAAAATTATTATTTAACAATAGATGCTGATGGTGTTGATCCTACCATTATGCCAGCAGTTGCAGGACCAGCTCCAGGTGGTGTAAATTATTCTCAAATGAGAACTTTAATTCAAGGCCTAGTAAAAAAAGGTAAAGTTTTAGGTATGGATATTGTGGAAATTACACCTGCTAAAGATTTGAATGGAATTACTGCAATCACAGCAGGAAGATTTATTTGTAATTTAATTGGAACAGCAGTTCGAGCAGGTTATTTCAAAAAATGATTTTGAAATTAATTAAATGATTTAAAATGGTTAAAACTTTATGAACAACGAAAAGTTGATAGTAAGTAGACTTACAAGTGGGATTGTAAAATTTAAGAATTTAAGTTTACCTCAAAATATAATTAACATAGCCAAAAATCTTATCATTGACATTTCTGGGGTCATATTTGCAGGTTCCAAAACTAAATCTGCCGAAATAATGTATGATTTAGCGAAAGATACATATGGAGAGGGTAGTTGTGAAATTATAGGTATGAAAAAATTTATTAATCCAGCTGGTGCTGCGTTTGTAAATGGAGCACTAGGTCATTCTTTAGATTTTGATGATAATTGTTATGCTGGGGTTGTACATGGCTCAGCTGTAGTTTTTCCAGCAGTTTTGGCATATGCCCAACATAACCAACTTAATGGCAATGAACTGATAAGAAGTTTCATAATAGGTTTAGAAACCCAGTTTGCAGTAGCAAAAGCTTATTCTAATACAATTTACCATAAGGGTTGGTGGACGACCTCTGTTTTTGGATCATTAGGTAGTACTGCTGGAGTTTCTTCTATACTAAACTTGGATAAAAATGAAATTGATAATGCAATTTCTATTTCTTTATCTGCCGTTGGAGCAATAAGAGCAATTAGAGGTACAGATGCCAAACATTATTATTGTGGTAAATCCGCAGAAAATGGTATTATTGCATGTGATATAGCGAAAAAAGGGGCTACTGGCCCAATTGATGTTTTTGAAGATGGTAATGGATTATTAAAAATTTTGAGTGACAATCAATTTGATCTTAATTTTATAAATAATTTAGGTAATGATTTTTATTTATTAAATCCAGGTGTTGATATCAAAAAATATCCTGTTTGTTATGCAAGCCATGCAGCAGCAGATGGTGTTAA
>CACOBR010000005.1 GCA_902625475.1 uncultured Alphaproteobacteria bacterium | reverse complement strand
TTTAAATCTTATTTTTTTCTGAATATTCTTAACAAAACTAAAATATTATAATGCTCGTAATTAATTTTGGAGGAAATTTTGTTTAATTTAAAAGGAAAGGTTGCTCTAGTAACAGGAGTTGGAAGTCCTGAAGGGATTGGTTTTGCCTCGGCAAAATTATTAGCAAAAGCAGGAGCTAAAATTTTTATTACCTCTACCACTAAAAGAATCCTTGAAAGGGAAAAAAGAACTTAAATCATTGTTTGGCAATTATAATATATCTTCATTAGAAGCAGATCTAACAGAAGAAAATCAAGTTTCAAATCTTTCAAAAATAGTAATAAAAAAATTTAATCAAATTGATATACTAGTCAACAATGCAGGTATGGTTCAGATTGGAAATGACCAACCAACAAAGAAATTTATAGAGCACTCATTGGAAAGCTGGAATTATGGTATTGACATAAATTTAAAGAGTACTTTTTTGGTTACCCGTTATATTTTACCTTATTTAAAAAAACAAAAATTTGGTAGAATTATAAATATTTCCTCCGTTACTGGACCAATTGTTGGAATAAGTGGAAGTACAGTTTATGGTTCAGCAAAGGCCGCTATGTTAGGATTAACTAGATCTTTGGCAATTGAAGAAGGAAAAAATGGTATAACAGTAAATTGTGTAGGTCCAGGATGGATTAAGACTGGTTCTAGTAGTGAGGAAGAAATTACTGCAGGACAATTTACTCCTATAGGAAGACCAGGTTTCCCTGAGGAAATTGGTCATACTGTTGTATTTTTAGCGTCCAAAGAGGCTAGCTATATTACAGGACAGATAATTTTTGTTGATGGTGGCAATACAATACAAGAGTATAAAGTTGAATTAGGTAGATAGCAGTAAATATTTTATTTGATTGCTTTTTTACTTTTTTGAAATTAGCATCTTATTAAATAATTACTATTTTCATGAGGTTTTTGATGATTAAACGTTTGGCTTTCAATTTAGGTATTTTATCTTTTTTATTAACTTTTTCTGCTCAAATAAGTTTAGGCAAGGATTTCTTTGTTTATGTTTCACCAGATCCTATTGGGGTAAATGCTTTTTTACAAATGGGCAAAACTGGTACGGAAGCAGCTGCAAAAAAATTTGGAGCTGACGTTCAAACTTATGAAAGTAGTACTGCTGCTGCAAGAAGAGAAAATGTTGAAGCAGCTTTAAATGAGGGCGCAACGTTAATAGTTTTACTTGGTTTTGAATTTAACGATATTGTAAATGAATTGGCACCTACTGCACCAGATGTTCAGTTTTTAATTGTTGATCAATGTATACAAAACCAACCTACCAATGTTCATTGTGCTGTTTTTAGAGAATATGAAGCAAGTTATTTGGTTGGTATTGCAGCAGGTATGATGACTAAAACTAATAAAATAGGGGTAGTTGGGGCTTTGGATATCCCATTTTTACACAGATATACTGACCCCTATGCAGATGGTGCTAAAGCTGTTAATCCAAATGTTGAAGTTGAAACTAGATGGGTGGGAGGCGATAATCCGTTTGGAGATCCTGTAAGGGCCAAAGAACAAGCCCTAGCAATGTATAGTGCAGGATCTGATATAATTTTTACTGCAACAGCAGGAGGAGATTTTGGAGTATTTGAAGGAGCACAAGAAAACAATTTTAAAGTTTTATCAGTTGATGTAAATAGGTGTGTAAATGCACCAGGATATATTATTGATAATACTTTAAAGGGCGTTGACGCTGCTATTTTAAATTCAGTAGACGTTATTAAAAATGGAGCAGAAGCAAGTTTTACTGCTGTGGGTTTAAAAGAAGGTGGTATGGGTCTTATGGCTTTAAAACCCGATATGTTAGAGAAAAGCCAATGTTTGATTGCAGAACAGAAAGAAGTATTAAACGAAATAAGAAAGGCTGCTGAAAAAATAATGAACGGATCTCTTGAAATTAAAGACCCTATGTTTGCAAATTAAATTCAATTTAATTTGATGAAAATATCTCTAAGGGATATCACTATTGATTATGATAATCTTAGAGCTATTGATGATTTATCTCTAGAATTTCATGAAGGTAAGATTCATGCTCTTGTAGGTGAGAATGGAGCTGGCAAAAGTTCTTTAATGTCAGTACTTTATGGCTTGAATTTAAATTATTCTGGAAAGATCTTATTTAATGATAAAGAAATATTTTGGTCATCCCCAAAAGATGCAATCCAACATGGAATAGGAATGGTACATCAACACTTTATGTTGATTGATGAATTGTCTGTATTGGAGAATATAATTTTGGGTTACGAACTAGATGATGCTCTAGGTTTTATTAACTTTGCAAAAATTCAAACAGAGATAAAAGCTTTACTTAAACTTTATGATATAAATTTGAACCTCAGTGAACTGGTAACGAATTTATCAGTAGCTCAGAAACAGATGGTTGAAATAATTAAGTTGTTATATCGTAATGCTAAGGTCCTTATTCTTGATGAACCAACTGCTGTCTTGACACCTAATGAAACAGAGATGTTTTTTAAAACATTAAGAAATTTTAGGCTAGAAAAAAAAATTATAATATTAATTACTCATAAAATTGATGAAGTCATGTCAATAAGTGATCATGTGTCAATTTTGAGAAATGGAAAATTAATTAACAGCAGTAAATTAAAACAAACTACTAAGAAAAAAATTGAAGAGCAAATTGTTGGAAAAAAACTACCCAAATTAAATGTAAGAAGAGGAATAATTGATGAACAAAAAATACTTGAAGTAAACTCATTAAGACTTTCAACAAGATTTTCTCACAGTCAACCAATTGATTTATTTATAAAGCAGGGTGAAATTTTAGGAATTGCAGGGGTATCAGGTAATGGGCAAAATGAATTAATTGAATCAATTCTAGGTGTCAGAAAAGTATTAAGTGGAAGTATAGAATATCTTCAAGAGGATATAACTCATAAAAGCACTCGATATAGACGTATTAAAGGTATTTCTTTTATTCCTCAAGATAGAAGAAAAGATGGTTTAGCTATAAAATCAAAAGTATGGGAAAATGTAATTACTATAAATTTAAGTGACCAAAAATTTAGTATTGGTCCTTTTGTTAAAAAAAAATCAATAAAAAATTATGCTAATCAACTTATTAATGAATACTCAATAAAAGTAGATAATCCAAACAGTTCTGTATTAACTATGTCTGGTGGAAATATGCAAAAACTGGTAGTAGCTAGAGAACTTTCTAATAACTTTCCTCTAATTATTATTGAAAATCCTACTTGGGGTATTGATGTAGGTTCAATTGCTTTTATTCATCAAAAAATTCTTGATATAAAGGCAAAAGGGGCCGCTATCTTACTTGTTTCAAACGAGCTAGATGAAATAGAAGTTCTAGCAGATAGTGCAGTTGTAATGTATGAAGGAAACATCTCAAAAAGGATTACAAAAGATATAAAATTTAGAGAGAATATTGCATCTAAAATGCTTTCAGGGGTTCATTTTACTGAAAATATTAATGGTTAGTACTTATGAAAAGTAAAGAAATTTTAAAAATCCTTCGTCCAACTATAGAAATTTTTTATGCATTTTTTTCAATTTTTATCTTAATTTTTTTGTTACTTTACTTATCAGATGCTAATTTTTCACTCGCATTTAAAGGATTTATCAATAGTTCAATCGGTGGTAGAAACAACGCCTATCTATTTTCCACATTTTCAAAAATGGCATTAATTAGTGGTATGGCGATAGCTGCTCTTGTGGCGTTTAGAGGTGGCCTGTTTAATATTGGAGGAGAAGGGCAATTAGTAGTTGGAGGGTTTGCTTGTGCTTTTACAGGGTTGTTAGTAAGTGATTTTGGTTTTATTGGTATATTAATTTCAATAATAAGTGGAATGTTAGTTGGAGCTACTTGGGCTTTATTAAGTGGTTTTCTTACCGTGTATATGGGTGTTCCTCTTTTAGTTGGCTCGTTGCTTTTAAATTATCCTGCTCGTTTTATAACTTCTTATTTAGTAAGCCATCCATTTAGAGATGTACAATCTGGATTGCCTCAAACATTTTTATTATCTAAAAATATTTGGCTACCTTATTTTCCAAATACTCGACTTGATTTAGGGATTTTGATTATTTTTTTTGTTTATGTTATTTGTTTAATCATTTTCTATTATACTAAACATGGTTATCATTCGAAGAATATGGGCCACTCTCTAAGCTATGTAAAGTTATCTGGTCTTCCAACAAAAAAAATAGTTTTTAAAACAATGGCACTTTCTGGTGCGATTGCTGGAATTGTAGGAAGTATTGCTGTTTTAGGTATACATCATAGGTTCACAGATGGGATGTTAGTGCAACCTCTTTATGCTTGGACAGGTGTTATAGCTGCCCTATTAGTTAACCTAAATCTTTGGTTTGTTCCCTTAGCTGGATTCTTCTTTGCAGCAATATATACTGGTGCTGCTGGTATGGAAAGAATAGCTCAAGTCCCCAAAGAAATAGCCACTGTTATTCAAGCAGTTATTATACTTTTTGTGGTTGGTAAGTTAGGCAGCTTAACTAATTTATCCTCTAGTAAAGGTGATAAAGATGACTGAAATTTTTGATCCTGAGTTTTTTTCATCAATAGCAAGGTTAACTACCCCAATATTACTCGCTGCATTAGGGGGATCGATTTGTCATAGAGCAGGTATTTTTAACATAGGGTTAGAGGGATTTATCTTATTAGGGGCTTTTATGGCAGTGTTAGGTTCCTTTTATGCTAATAGTGCATTTGTAGGTGCTTTAACTGCTGTAGTTGGAGGATTATTCTTATCTATAATTTTTGCAGAATTCCATTTGAGAAGAAAAGGAGATCCAATAGTCATTTCTATAGCTATAAATATATTAGCTCTGGGTTTATCAACCTATCTTTTAAGGTCTATTTTTAAAGTAAGTGGGGTATTCAGTCATTCTGAAATAGAAAAAATACCACATATTCAATTGCCTATCATTGAAAACGTAAAGATTTTAAATCTTTTAATAAATGATCAGAGCATTTTATTTTATTTATCAATAGTTATTGTGTTTATTCTGCATTATTTTCTAAAATACCATAAATTTGGATTATGGATACGTGTGGTAGGAGAAAATCCTGAGGTATTGAAATCTTCAGGAATTAATCCCGTTAGGATTAAATTTTTAGTTCTTTTATTGTGTGGTCTTTTATGTGGATTGGCTGGTGCTCAATTATCAATTTCGAATGTGGGTTTATTTGTAGAAAATATGAGTGCTGGAAGGGGATGGATAGCAGTAGTTGCAGTATTACTCTGCGGAGGAAGGCCTATTCCATTATTCTTATTAATTATTTTATTTGGTTTGGTAGATAGTCTCTCTCTCAGAATTCAAGGTTTAGGTTTGCCTCAACAAATTACAGAACTTTTACCATATATTGTGTGTCTTGCCGTTTTGATAATTGTTTCATATAAAAAGTTAAGGACTTTTTCTAGAATAATTTATTAAGTTAAGGATTATTTAAATGTATGACTTATTACTAAGTGGTGGAACTATAATAACTTGCAATAATTCATTCGATATTATTGAAGATGGTATTATTGGTGTCAAAGACAATAAGATATCACTTATTGAAAGTAAAAAAGAAAATATAAATAATTTACCAGAATCCAAAGAGTGCATTAAGCTTGATAACGAAATAATCATCCCTGGTTTAATCAATGCACATTGTCATGCTGCTGATAGCTTGTTTAGAGGATTGGTTGAGAATTTATCTCTTGAAGACTGGTTGCAAGAAGTTTGGAAAGCTGAAAAAGCTATTTTAAATCCTGAAACAACATTGTTAGGATCTTATTTAGGCCTAGCAGAAAATTTATTGGCAGGTGTTACTACAGTTGTAGATATGTTTTGGTATCCTTTTGAAACAGCTAATGCCTCGTTAGATTTAGGATTAAGACTTTGTACAGGAGGGATTTTTATAGACTTTCCTGGAGTAGGTGGTAGAACTCATGAACAGTATTTAGTTGAGGCTTCAGATTTTTGTTCTAAATTTAATCATTCCGAATTTATTATACCAGCTGTAATGCCACATGGATCCTACACAGTTGGACCAGAGCATTTACAAGAAGCCAAAAAAATCGCTAGTGATTTTGAAGCTATTTTTTCAATTCATGCTGCAGAGACTATCTTTGAACAAAAAGACATTAAAAGCAGATATGGAAATACAGTTATTAGGCACCTAGATAAATTAGGCTTATTAGATGAAAAAGCATTATTAGCGCACTGTGTACATTTAGATAATGGTGAAATGGATATTATCAAAGCAACTAATTCTGTAATTGCACATAATCCATTGTCAAATTTGAAATTAGGTTCTGGAATAGCGCCTACATTAGATTTTCTTGAAAAAGAAATTAATGTAACATTGGGTACAGATGGAGCAATAAGTGGAAATGATCTTGATATGTGGTTAACAATGAGGCTTGCGGCTACTTTACCAAAGGGAAAATTAATGAAGCCTGATATAGTAACTGCTAAAGATGTGTTTCAGATGGCAACGATTAATGGAGCTAAAGCATTAGGTAAAAGTTCTGAAATAGGAAGTTTAGAAATTGGAAAACAAGCAGACATGGTTATAATTTCTAATAATTCATTACATTCAGTACCGTTGTTTGATCCGTTAACACACTTAGTTTATTCTTGTTCAAAATCTGATGTTAAACATGTTTATATTGCTGGCAAACAATGTGTTAAGGATGGCTCAATTATAAATTTTGACATTGAAAATGTTATCAAAGAAGTCAGAAAATTAAAAATGCCAACTTTGAATTCTTTATTATAAGTTGAGAGAAAGCTTGGAAAATAACTTAATTAATGAAGCTATAGATAAAATCAAATCACTTAAGGTTGATATTCCAAATATTGCTATAGTTCTTGGATCTGGTTTAGGAAATTTCATTCATTGGATTGAAAACCCTACTTTCGTTAATTTTGAAGAAATTCCTGGATTTCAAGCTTCAACAGCTCCATCACATGGTGGTAAATTAATTTTTGGAACATTTAAAGGAGTTAATTTATGTTTAATGCAAGGTAGGCTACATTTGTATGAGGGATATAGTGCAAATCAGGTAACCTTCCCAATAAGAGTAATGAGGAGATTAGGAGCTAAGAATTTACTTATTACTAATGCGGCTGGATCATTAAATAAAACTTATCAACCAGGTGATATTATGTTGATAACTGACCATATAAATTTTACTGGAGAAAACCCCTTAATTGGTAAAAATGACAATACCATTGGAGAAAGATTCCCAGATATGTCTGATGCATATTGTAATAGATTAAGAGAGCTTTCTGTTAAAATTTTAAAAAAAAACAATATACAGTTTGTCCAAGGTATTTATGCAGGAATTAAAGGACCATCACTTGAAACTTCAGCTGAAAGGAGATTTTTAAATATAGCAGGTGCTGATGCAGTTGGGATGTCTACAGTATTAGAAAATATTTCTGCCATCCATTGTGGTTTTAAAGTATTAGGAATTTCTGCTATAACTAATTCGGCAACAGGTGGGAAAGATCAACAACCAGACAATATGGACGATATATTTTATTTTGCGGAAATAGCAGGAAAAAAAATTATTCAATTATTAGAGAAGTTAATTCCAGAGATAAAATAGAAAATGAGTCCGCCTAATTCAATTAAGAAAAAAAAACAAGATAAAGAATTCTGGACAGAGGAAGGTTGCTTTATTACAGAATTATTGAATGATGCTAAATCTCCCAATTTATCTATTGCTCTTGCAAGAGTTGAGTTTGAGGATACTACACAATTACATTTACTTAGAGGCGTAGAAGAGACTTATATCATAAAAAAAGGATTAGGCTTGTTAGAAATTGATGGTAAGAAAACTAAAGTAAAAGAAAATGACACTATTTTGATTAAAGCTAATCAAAGTCAAAGAATAACCAATATTGGAAAGTGTGATTTAGAGTTTTATTGTATATGTACCCCCCGTTTTTATCCTGAATGTTACATTAATCTTGAAATTTAACTTATTGTTAATATAATAAAAATTAAAATAATTTTTGGTTGTAATCACTGTTTAATTTTAATTTGCCACTTAAAATTAATTCATAATGACTATCAATTTTTTCATCTCCAAATTCTTTAGTTTTGTGATCTAAATACACTTTTGATTTTTCATCCCAATATAACATTGATTCAGTTGCGTAATAATGAGCTATTTTTAAAAATTCAATTTTATCAGCTATTTTTCTTGATCCAAATGAAAAGGGTCTTAGGATATAAATTAATATTTGAAATACAACACTTGGGAAATAAAAAAATTTTGGTGATCTTCCTGATATCTGAAAAATAAGTTCTCCATACTCTTTAGAGTTACGTGCAGGTCCAGGACCGCCAATTGGTATGATTTTATTCTTCATATTTTCATTATTAATTGTTAAAACAATAAATTTACCTAAATCATTACAAGATATTGGTTTTGTTTTAGTCTTTTTACCATTATCAAATACTATAAATCTCTTATTTTGTTTTATTCTGTCGAGCTGTCCAGATAAGGATTTAAAGAAAGCCGTAGGTCTAATTATAACATGATTGATGTGGGAATTTTTCAAATTTGTTTCAAAAGCCAATTTTGCAAATTGAAAATTTAATTTTGGTTTTTGAACACATATTGCAGATAAATATATGAATTTATTTATTCCAGAGTAAATCGCAGCTTTTAATAGATGCATATTAAGACAAAAATCAACTTCCCAAGTGTCTTTTTTTGTGCCTTTTCTGCTTGAAAGGCAGGATATAATTGCACATGCATCTTTATATTTTTTAAATAATTTTTTTACCGAGCTAATACTACTTATTTCCCACAGAGGAACCTGAGTAATAGATAATTGGTGTTTTTGTGCGAAATCCTGATTGTTTGATCTAACGGGGCATATTGGCATATAGCCCATTTCTAAAAGTTGATTTACCACATAATTACCAATATACCCAGTAGCACCTATTATTAAGACTTTTTTTTTAATATTTCTGACCTCGAATTAAAAATTATATTAGATCAACAGTACATTTTTTGTTAAAGTAATAATACATTTTTTTTATATTTCTAAATTGCCATGTCAGAAAAGTTAGATCAGAATAAATTAAACACTGATTGGAATTATCATCCTAAAATCCCTTTAGAGAATAATTCAATTTTTAGATCACCGCCTAAATTTATTTTTTTTAAGTCCTGGATTTTGAGAAACTGGCTACATTTAAGTGAAAAAGTACTTTTAGTAATTATTTCTTCTTTGATTTGGTATTTCTTTTATCCATCATTAGAGCAAACTAAAATTATTGAATTTTCTTGGATTTTTCAAATTTGGGTAATTAATCTGCTATTAATGATTTTAATTGCAGGCGGATTGCACTGGTATTTTTATATCATAAAAGGTCAAGATAAGCGTTTAAAATTTGATAAACGAGATCAGGGAAAAGGAAAACTTTGGGATTTTTCTAATCAAGTTCATGATAATATGTTTTGGTCTTTAACCAGTGGTATTGGGCAACTTACCATTTTTCAATCAATTACAATGTGGTTTCTTGCTAATAATTATTCACCAATGAATTCCTTTTCATCTAATCCATTTTGGTTTTTAGCACTTTTTCTATTTATACCAATTTGGTCAGCTTTTCACTTTTATTGGATTCATAGATTTTTACATATTCCTTTTTTTTATAAGAGATATCACTCACTTCATCATAGAAATGTGAATGTAGGACCTTGGTCAGGATTTTCTATGCATCCAGTAGAACATTTATTTTATATATCGAGTTTATGCATTCATTGGATTTTAGCTTCTCATCCAATTCATATAATTTTTCATGCATTATATTTAGGTCCTGGAGCTGCAATGACGCATACTGGTTATGAAAACTTATTAATTAAAGATAAAAAACGACTTGCTCTTGGAACTTTCTATCACCAGTTACACCATAGATATTATGAGTGCAATTATGGAAACGAAGAAATGCCATGGGATAGATGGTTTGGAACATTCCATGATGGGTCTCAATTAGCAACTGAGCAAACTAGGGCCAGAAAGAAAAAAATGCATAAATAAATCAAATATATTGATTTAAAGGGATATATTTAATTTGATCAAAATAAATTATAAGACTTTTTTTTTGAAGAAAAGATTTCCTTTAACAATAAGTAGAGGTACCTTTACAGGTTCTGAAAACCTATTTGTTTTTTTGAGCAGAAAAAATAACATAGGAATTGGAGAAATGTGCCCTGGATTAACAGAAGGATCAGAAACTGCCGAGGATGGCCAAGTACAAATAGAAAAATTTTTAAATGAAACAGGGTCAATTTCTTCCTCTGTAATTGAAAATTATGAAAGAGCTTTTGAGTATAAATTAGCACCATGTGCACTAGCAGCATTAGATATAGCCCTATGGGATTTAATAGCCAAAGAGGCTAATATGCCATTATTCAAATTATTTGGATTAAATTTACCAAGTGTAAGCACATCTATTACTTTGGGAATTATGCCGTTGGAAGAAATTGAAGAAAGAGTATCTTATTTAAGAAAAAACAATATGCTTAGAAATCTAAAAATTAAACTAGGTTCACCAGAAGGTATTGATAGAGATAAAGAAATTTTAGAGCGAATTTTACATTTTACCAAAAATGAATGTAATAATTTAAGGGTAGATGCTAATGGAGGATGGGGTTTAGATGACGCACAAAAAATGTTGAAGTGGTTATTTAAAATGGGGGTAGAATATGTGGAGCAGCCTCTTCCTAAAGGTGAGGAAGAGGATTTAAAATTTTTGTTTAAAAATAGACCTTTACCAATTTTTGTTGATGAGAGTTGTAGAAATTCAAAAGATATTTTGTCCTTATCTAAATGTGTTGATGGAATTAACTTAAAATTAATGAAATGTGGAGGACTAACTGAGGCAATAAAGATGGTTACAATTGCCCGGAATGTTAATCTTAAAACAATGATAGGGTGTATGGGCGAGAGTTCTGTTTCAATTTCTGCCGGTTGCTCAATAGGGGCTTTATTTGACTATATTGATTTAGATTCTCATTTTAATTTAGACCTAGACCCAGCCTCAGGGGCCACTTATATTGATGGAATTGTAACTCCAGTGAATAAACCTGGTCATGGAGCTTATTTTAATAATGCTAAATAAAGATCAAAAAATTGCCATTTATGCGGAAGGGAGCATGGGTACTTTATTCGCAAAAATGGCCGAGGGTGTAATCAGGTATAGTCTTAATCCAATTACTTGTGTAATTGATAGTAGTAAAGCAGGAAAGTCAGTTTCTGAAGTATGTAATATAGATAAAGATATACCAATTTTAGAAAATATTGACGAAGCATTTAAATTTGGTGCAGAAGTATTATTATTAGGAACAGCGCCATCTGGTGGGAGACTTCCAGAAAGTTGGATAAAGATCATTGGTCAATCCATTGAAAAAGGTCTTTCTGTGGTGAATGGTTTGCATGATAGTGTAACTGACATATTTTCTGATAAATTAGGACCTAATCAGTGGATTTGGGATATAAGAAATCCTATATATAATAAACCTAGGATTGGAGCTGCTCGAGCTTCATTCCTTTCCAACCAAAGAATACTTATGATTGGTACTGACATGGCAGTTGGTAAAATGACTACTGGCTTGGAGTTAACAAATTCTCTAAAGGCCAAAGCTAAAGATGCAGTATTTTTAGCAACTGGTCAAACGGGAATTTGTATTTCAGGGAATGGAATACCTTTGGATGCTTATAAAGTAGATTATGCAAGTGGTGCAGTGGAGGAAATGGTACTTAAATACAAAAATAATGAATATTTAATCATTGAAGGGCAGGGTTCATTATTAAATCCAGGCAGTACTGCTACCCTTCCTCTGATGAGAGGAAGTTGTCCAACAGCATTAGTACTTTGTCATCGTCTTGGGTTGAGAGTTGTTGAAAGTGAAACTAAAATATTAATACCTCCATTGGAGCAAGTAATTAGTTTAAATGAACAGCTAGTTACTGGTCTAAACTCATTTCCAACAGCAAAAGTTAAAGCTGTTGCATTAGATACAAGAGGTTATGACCATGCCTCTGCTATTAATGAAATAAGTAAGATGGAGGATAAACTGAACTTACCAGTAACTGATCCTGTTAGATTTAGTGCAAAAAAAATTGCTAATGCTTTAATTTATTTAAATTGATTACCTTAAGTAATTTATTTAATTTTAAACTGAGTATTGACTTATTTATATCTAATTGAATAATTATTTGTATTATTGGAGTACATAATGTCATTAGAATTAGCCCCTAGACCGTTTAATGAAGAAATAAGAGCTAAAACAGTAATAAGCACTGGTCTAATAGATAGTCCTGAACCGGAACTATTTCAAATTTATTCAGATTTAGCTAAAGATGTGTCTGGATTTGATAAAGCAAGTTTTAGTCTTTATGACTTAGATTTTCAATGCCCTATTTCTTCTACAGGATATGAAGAAGATAGGAACGGGCAAAAATATGCCAGAGATTCATTAAATGTTTGTTCATATGTAATTTTAGATAGTGAACCTTTACTCATTAGTGACATGAGTAAGCATCCTACTTGGAAAAGTCACCCAAGAATATTGGATGGTTCTGGAACTTTAGGTTATGCTGGTTTTCCTGTGATAAATAAAGATAATTATGCTTTAGGTACTCTATGTATGCTAAATAAAACTCCTAAATCTTTAGATACCAATCAGGTTGATTTATTAAAAAAAATTACTGCTAATATTGCCTTATTATTGGATTTGAGAATTGAGCAAAAAGAAATTACCTCTGAAAAGATACTCAATTCATTAATAAATTTTAGAAAATATGATAATGAACTATCTATACAAGACTTTGAATCATTTATGTCAATCACTTCAAATTTAAAGGTAAGTTCAAGTGATGCATTAAAACTTATTGAGAAAGGTATTTGTGTTAAAGTAGGATCTAGTGTTGAACTATCTACTAAAGGTAGAGAATTATTGTCAAACATGAAATTAAGAACTAAACCCATGAAAAAAATTAAGCTCAGCGGTAACCAAGCTGAAAATCTGATTGATAATATGTTTGCAGAGTTAAAATAACAATGTACGCAAAAATTTATAATTATAAATTTCAGGGATTAAGTGAAGCAAAAGTAGCTGCTACTTTTTGCTCAGAAGCTTTAGGAAAAAAAATAATAAAATTTAATATACGCTCTCTCAATATATCAATAGGACAATGTGGAAGTGTTGCTATACATCTTAAATTTGAAACAAGTCTGGATTTAAAGAATTTTGAAGAAAATTCACAGGATTTTTTCTCAGATCTAAAAAAGACTTTTGTGTATAAAGAAAGTAACTTTTCTGGTGTTTTTATCTATAATTATGAATCTGAAATTACCTCTACAGATTTGAATATAAACTAAATGAAATATTATTTTTCAATTATTTTTATTATATTTTTGCAAATTAATTGGAAATAGTGTTCAGATGGAGAATTTTTTTCTCTAAACCTAATGAAACCATGAACTAAATTTTTTGCCACTATATGACTAACATTAACTGAATTATCTTCAAGTTTTTTTACAAATTTAATCCCATCAGACGCTAAGGGGTCTATTTCAGCAGTACAAATAATTGTATCTGGCAAATTTGTTAAATCTTCTTCTAATTCAGGAACCGCAATTGGATTTTCCTTATTTTTTCCTAAATAATTTTTCCAAAACCAAATCATTGTCTTTCTATCTAAAATTGGTGCATTTGAAAATTTTTTATAAGCTGGTGAATTAAAATCTGTTGAAAGGCATGGATAAATAAGGATTTGTCCCTTTGGTAATGGCAATTTTTCTTTTTTGATTTTTAAAATTAATGAAGCGGTTAAATTACCACCAGCTGAATCCCCCGCAATTAATAAATTGTTTAAATCCAGTTTTTTAAATAAATTAGATCCACTTAGATATTGTAAATAAATAGAAAAGCATTGGTTTAAAGCAACAGGATAGGGATTTTCTGGTGATAGTGAATAATCAATAGAGATTACATTCATATTACAATTTATTGATAAATCAACGCATACTTTGTCATGGGAGTCTAGATCTCCCATGACCCAGCCTCCACCGTGTATATAAATCAGTCCTGTAGAACTAACCTTTTTACTATTAGGTGTATAAATTCTTATTTTTATTTTTCTGCCATCAGATAGAAAGAAGTCATTAATTACTGAAATATCCTTAGTTCTTTTTAGTTCTAAACTTTTAGAATGTTTTGCAAATATCTCTCTAGATTTTTTAGCTCCTAACTCATAGGGCTTTTGAGGAAATAATTCGTTTGCTTCTTCAATAAACTTTAATACTGAGGGACTGATATTTTTATAATTCAAAATAATTTTAATAAGTTATAGTTTTAAAAAAAAATTTGATTGTTAGATAAGAGGTAATCCAAAAACTTGGTTAGACTTTATATTTGCAGGATCGTAAGCTTTCCTTTTAAAAACTTCTCTTATCATTGGTTCAAAAAATTCTATAGGTTCATAATTATAATTCGGATCAAAACAACTTTGATCCCATCTTTCACAAAAATCTGAGCATGATTTATAATAGATATTATCTTTAAATTTATCTCTAGCATTTTTATCCCATCCATAATGATGAGCATAATAAATCATTTGAAAAATACCATGATGTTCAACTACCCATGAAACTTCTTCTCTGACAAAAGGTCGAATAACTTCTGCTGACATTCGATCATGATTTTGTGGGGCTAGACCATCCCCAATATCATGTAATAAGGCACCTATAATCCAATCAATATCAGCACCATCTCTAAAAGCTCTGGTACCTGATTGAAGTCCGTGTTCTAAACGAGTTATTTGATAGCCTTCTAATGAAATTTTACCTTGTCTTTTTAATTCCTCAATAATTCTATCAGAAGTCATTGAAATATATGATTTCTCAAGTTCTTTCAATAATAAGTAATCTTCTTTGTCGCCATCCTTCATTTCTGTAAATTTTACTTTTTTTGATACCATTTATTAATTTCCCAATAGTCTATCATCAAATGGATATTTTGTTAAATTTTCATAACCATCTGATGTTATTAGTACTTGATCTTCTAATTTTATGGAAAAATCACCGTTTTCTGGACTTACTAAAGCTTCAACGCAAAGAACCATACCTTCTTCTAGAGGATAATTATATGCTCCTTCTACAAATCCATCTGGATAAGTTATAGAAGGCCATTCATCACATAAACCAACTCCATGCATTAGAACCCCATACTTTCCTTTTTGATAAATAGGATCAAGTATATGTGCTTTATGAGTTAATTCTTCCATTGAAACCCCAGGTTTTAACATCTCCATATTAGTCATAATATGTTGAAGACCGTGGTTCATGGCATAAATCATATCAGTCCTTGGTTTTTTGTCTCCAATCCACCATGTCCTACTTATATCTACACAAATGCCATAACTCCCGACTAAATCAGTATCAAATGCAATAATTTCGTTATTTTTAGGTATTCTTGGTCCGCATTCCTGAAACCAAGGGTTAGTTCTAGGCCCTGAGGCTAGTAATCTAGTTTCTATCCATTCACCACCTCTTTTTATATTCTCAGCATGTAAAATTGCCCAAATTTCATCCTCACTCACTTGTTCTTTTGGGACATTATTTCTAGCAAATTGTTCCATTAGATAAACACTATTTTCACATGCAGCAGAAGCACATCTCATAGCTAAAATCTCATCATGACCTTTAATTGAACGTGCTTTTTCTGTAAGTTCTTCACCTTCTTTAATTTCAAAACCTTGCGCCTCTAGTGCTTTTAATCCATTTACCATAATTTTGTCCACTGCTAGCCTTTTATTATTTCCTGAGTGATCAGATAATAATACTCTAATTTCATTAGAAAATTTATTAGCTGCCAAATTTGATTTATCGCCTCTTGCAAAATAAAATAAATCAGCACCATGCCGTTGTTCTTTGACTAATGGATTGAATTTACTTAAAAAAGGTGAATTTTTATAATCCCATATTACCATATAACCATCTGCACACACTAGAACTGCACGAAAGGGGTTATGCATATTCCAGATTTGCATATTAGTACTATCTGTGGCATATCTAATATTCAGAGGATCAAATAGTAATAAACCTGCATATTCTCTTTCATTAATATGCTCAACTAGCCTATTCCATCTGTAAGCTCTCATTTTACTTAAGTTAGGAAGTTCTAAATCTAATTTCTCCCATTCTGAAATTGCTAGTTTGGTAGGACCTATTTCTATTTTATTTTCATTATTTTCTGATTCTAATTTAAGATTAATCTCTGTTGGATTTATTTTTCGGTTATCTCTAAAATACTTATTCATTTTGATCAATAAGCTGTGTCTAATTTGATAGATAGATAAAGGTTATAATATGAAAAAAAAAAATCAACAAAATTTAAATAATGAAGATATAGTTTCTATAATTAATTATTTTTTACTGCTTCAACTGGTATCATTATTTCATTTTTTCTCAAGAAGCCTGGTGTGGATGGATCATTATAATAAGAATATATAGGTTCAGTTTCTGGAATTTTTTTATAATTAATTTCCTCAATTCCTTTCATTAATTTTGAGAGTTTTTTTTCTAATAATTCTGTGTTTGCAATACCATTAAAAGTGATAACAGCTAAAATTAATGAGGGAATTGTTGTTATTTCAATATTATCATTTTTAGAAATAGGCAACTGATTTTCTTTAAATTTTGAAGGCATAAAAAATGAAATTTCCCAATTATTATATCCCTTTTTTTGTTGCATAACGGGAGCTGTCATAGATATTTTTGGTCCATCCCTTTCCTTTGCACCTATGTATCGAGCAAGTGGTATAAACCCTTTTCTTAGTCCATCATATCTTTCTCCATTTGTGATTATTTTAGCTAAGGTCATTTCATCATATTTTCTAATTTGCAGGTATTTGTTTTTTTCCAGAATAGTAAATTTTGGAGTTTCTAAGAATTTTGGTACTAATACCCAGAATCCAAAAATAAGTAACGATATTATAATTAAAATAAGTAAAATAAAGCTTAACATTTTATTTTTAATTAGTATCATAATTGACGTAAAGTAAGATATAAAAGTAAAAACTTGTCTATAGATTAATATAATTTTATTATATCAACTATAAATTGTTTAAGAAAATAAAAAATATTACAGGAGAATTAAAATGATTGAGGCTTTTAACGGGTGGTTTTTATTTATAATTTATTTATTAAATCTTGCAGGTGGAGGATTTTACGCCTACCAGTCTGTATTAAACACTGAAAATTTTATGGAGAAATACGGAATCCATAGGTCTGCTTTGTTACCAGCAAGGTTGGCAGGTTCCTTTGTATTAACTACATTTTTAATGGGTTTATATATTATTTATCGTGGAGGTCCTGAAGGTACATGGGTATTTTTTTACATACTTTTTATACAGAGTTTAATTTTTACAGTTCTCGGTTATATGTCAGTTAAATCAGATGTGGCTGAGATGGAAGGAGTAAAATATACAGCTGAAGGTTATATAGCCCCTGCTATTTTTACAGTTGTTAATGCAGGTTTGATTTGGGGGTTATCTGATAAGATTTACATGTAATTTAAACTCTCTGAATCTTTTTTATTAAATAGCATATTGAATAAATGTAATTAGGCTCTTAAGGTCTAATTACATTTATTTTTTTATAGGAATTTGTATGGCTACTGGTTTAAATGTAAGAACTTTTTTTGAAGGATCATGGCATTCTCAAGATAAATATGTGATGAAAGCTGCTGACCATGGGTCATGGTTAGGCAGTAGTGTGTTTGATGGTGCAAGATATGTAGATGGTGTAGCTCCTGATCTGAAAGCTCATTGTGACAGGGTAAATCACTCGGCAGAATCAATGATGATTACTCCTACTGTTTCTTCAGAAGAAATGGTAGATATAATTATGGATGGAATTAAAAAATATAATTCAGGTCAAGCTATTTATATAAGACCTATGTATTGGGCAATAGAAGGTGGAGATTTAGCAATAGTTCCTAAGAAAGGAGTCACAGGATTTGCAATATGTTTAGAAGATATTCCAATGGCTGACCCAAATTTAGCTGCAACACTTACAACAACAAGTTTTAGAAGACCTGTTCTGGAAGACAATGTTGTAAATGCAAAAGCTGGATGCTTGTATCCAAACAATGCAAGGATGTTAGCAGAAGCAAGATCAAAGGGTTTTTCAAATGCATTAGTTGGAGATATAATGGGTAATGTTGCTGAAACTGCTACAGCTAATATTTTTATCGTAAAGGATGGCGAAGTTTTTACACCTATTCCAAATGGTACTTTTCTTGCTGGAATTACTAGAAATAGGCACATTTCGAATTTAAAAGCGGATGGTTATAAAGTTCATGAGAAGGTAATATCATTTAAAGATGTTTCTGAAGCTGATGAAGTTTTTATGTCCGGAAATATGATGAAAGTAACCCCAGTAAAAGCCTTTAATGATACCAATTATCAGAATGGGCCTATCACCAAAAGAACGAGAGAACTTTATTGGGATTGGGCTAAATCAGGTTAAAAAATTTTTAACCTGAAAGATATGCTGGCAGCCATGTTGATAAACTTGGGAATAGTATCATTATAATACCATACAAAATACCTACGACTGTAAATAATGGTACTTCTTTAAATGCTTTTCCAGGATTCTCCTTAATGACACTGGCTGATGTATAAATACCAACACAAACTGGCGGTGTAATCATACCTATTCCAGCAAAGGCAACAAATACAACATAAAGATGAATTAAGCTTTGATCAAACGATAAAATAATCGCTGTAAATATTGGAATTGTAAGATAAAAAACGGGCACAATTTCGATGAATGTTCCTAAAATCAAACATATTAAAGCCATAGCAAACCAAAAGAAATTTAAACCTACGCCCATTTCCGTTATTGATTTAATAATAAATTGTGGAAACTGTGTATAAGTAAATACTTTACTTAAGAATGTTGCCATTGCTATAATAGAAAATATTACAGCAGTTGTAATTGCTGTATCTTTTACACTTTGTAGTAAAGATTTGATCTTTAGTTCTCTATAAATAACAAAACCCATAAAAATTGCCCATATTCCAGAAACAGCTGCGGATTCTGAAGGTGTTAAAAAACCACCATAAATCCCTCCTAAAATTATTAGTGGAGTTAATAGTGCTGGAAAGGCTTTTACACCCAGTACTAGTTTTTCATAATTTGTTGCAGGTTTATATCTTTGTACGTTCCGACATTTGAATAACACAAGAATTATCATAAATAATAGCAAAATCAAACCAGGTATGACACCTGCTGCAAATGTCTGCGAAACTGGAACATATGTTAATGCACTATACAAAATAGCTGCATTTGATGGTGGTATTAATGCTTCTAGTAAAGCTGCTGAAGCGGCTAAAACAATTACAAAAGGTTTAGGATAACCTGCCTCTATCATTTTAGGCATCATAATTGTTCCTACTGCTGTAATTGCAGCTAAGATAGAACCACAAAAAGCAGCAAAAAATCCCATAGCTAGAACCATTGCAATTCCAAGTCCACCAGGTAAATGTCCTACAAGAGATGTTGCAAAATTGACCAATCTATTAGCAGCTCCACCTCTTAACATTACCATTCCTGAGAATACAAACAATGGAACTGCAATCAAAACGTGTTTGTTCATAGACTCGAAGGCCATTTGGATAAGTGTAGACCATGGTAAATTCAATCCCCAAATGGCTGCAATTGAACTACCTAACCCAAAAACTAAAAAAATTGGTACTGACAAGAATAACAAAATAAATGAAAATATTAACGCAAAAGTAAACATCAATTAAATCTATCTTTGTATATTTCATTTAATGTTTGCAGGAGTAATTCTAACGAAAATAACCCCATTATTATAAAACCAACTGGAAATGATAAGAACATTATCCAAATAGGGACATCTATCTCTAGTTCCATCATTTGGCCTAGATTATAAAATAAAACTGTTGCATCCAATCCTGCCTTAAAGAAAATAAATGACGAAATTAAACTTATTAAATAAACAAAAAATTTTATATATTTTATTTTCTTGTTGGAAATAATTGTACTTACAAAATCAACCTCTATATGGTTTCCTGTTTTTAATAAGGGGCCAAGCATAGGAAAAACTAACCAGCTTACCAAGGCAGGAGGTAATTCTATAAACCAGTCAAAACCATGACCAGAAATATATCTTGTTAATGCACTAGCTGATAAGGCTAATACCATTATACAAACTATTGCCATTGCAATGAAAAATGTAATTTTGCTTAAAACTGCATTTATAAATTGCAATGGCAGAAGGATATTATTCATTGTAATTGTTGAATAATTTTATATTAAATAGATTTAATTTGATGTAAAAGTCTCAGCTGCCTTTAGAGCATCAGCATCAAATTTATCCATCATGGCTGGTAATACTTTTTCTGTCATAAGGTTATCAAATTTTACTTTTTCGGCTCCAGTTAAAGTTGTCATTTTCCCACCTCTAGATTCAAATTCAGAAATTACTTCTTCACCAACTCCAATAATTTTATCAGTAGAAACATCTCCAAATTTTTTACCAGCTTCTAAAACAATTTTTTGTAAATCGCTTGGTAATTTATTAAACCAGTCATTATTTGCCATTATATATGCATCTGCAAAATATTGATAAGGTCTTTGACCAAATTTTAAAAATTCCCACCAACTATATGCTCTAATACTTTGTGGTGGAGTATTTATTGTATCAATCATACCTGTTTGAAGCGCAGTATAAACTTCACTAGTTTTTAATCCAACAATTTTCGCACCATATGCTTTCCACATAGGTTCTTCAGCGCCTATTAATCTTCTGGCTTTTAAATCTTTCATAGCATCAACGCCAGTCAATTCTCGAGCTCCACTGAATGTCATCACAGGTCCAACAGGATTATACATTACTAATTTAGAATTTGTTTTCTTTAATAAATCACCCCAAATTTCTGCTCCCTTTTCTGACTTTTGAAAAAATTCTCGTTGTTGTTGAAAAGAGTCAAATAAACCTGGTATAGTTGCAACATTAAAGTTTTTATTAATTTTTGGAAAACCAACAACTCCTACTACACCACCTAAATCAACAGCTCCTGAAGTGATACCTCCCATAATCTCTCTTATACCAAACAATTGACCAGAATGAAAAACTTCGATTTTAAGTCTCCCATTAGATTTTTCGAAAACTTCGTCAACAAACATTTGCGCGTGCTTAGTACAGTGATGTTTATCATTCCAATGCATGGATAATCTACCAGTATATTCTGCAGCATTTAATGAAAATGAAAAAAATACAAATAGAATCAATAGACTTAATAACCGAAGTTTCAAGTTCAAAAGTTTAAATAAAATCATAATTTCCTCCCAATAAATGATTTATTAAATCTTGGCAAAAATTACAGATTAAGTAAAGCTATATGGATACAATTCTTATTATTTGCCATTAAGTGGAAATTATTTTACTTTATGATTTCTAAAAAATTTTATTAGACTTTATAATATATTAAAAATTTCTTCATAGTTTTCAGGGACTGGTGCTCTAGTATTGATATATTTTCTTTTATTTCATAAATTTTTTCATAAATCTGCTCAAATATTTATATGGGAAAGTCAATTTAAATTTATTTTTTTTAAGAAATTAAGTCTTTTTTCTGGTATTTCTTTAACTTCTAACCCGGTAAATACATGCATAGTTCCTAAATCGTAATCAATGACAACATGATCAGACACCCAACCACCTAAATTCAAATAGAAGGAAAGAAGAGGGGGAAGATTTTTTTTCGCTTTTTTAAGGCAAAAATTGTTTAAATTTATAAGATTATCAAATTCAAAAACTTTAGGTGCCTTTACATAAAGATTATATTTTTTTGGTGCTATATATTTTGTTTTCAAAAATTTAAAACAATCCAAATATCTATCTATACTAGTACCAATAAAACTTGAACATCCAAAAAGAAATTTAATCTTATTTTTTTCAACTAGTTTTCTGATTGCAGACCATGCAGTCATGATAATTTTTGGATCTCTATAATTTGGATCAACACAAAATCTACCTAGTTCAAGCATTGGATCCTGGATTTTTTTTAAATTATTAAGTTTGTAAAACTTATGGGAATAGGAATTACAAAGTTGATTAGTATTATGTATAAGGTAAACACGAAAAACACATACTAATTTGTAAGAATTGAATTTATCAAAAATTAGATAATGGATACATCTTTGATCTAATTCATCATTATCACATATACTTTTTGACTTTCTAAAAATTTTGCTTCTAAATAATTGAGATAATTTTATGTCATTTGTATTTTCAGCAGTCTTTAAAACATAAGACATTGAAGTAATTCCAAAAGTTTAGTATTTTTAAAAACTTAATATTATTAAGAAAAAAATATTGACTATTATATCAGCATTAGAATTCTGATTCTAAAATAAAATAATTTGACTAATTAAAAATTGTACTTGCAATGAGTTTTTGGTCAGATATTACTTCTTCTTGATTTTCTGTAATTTGACTTCTTCTCTTTGAAATTTCAATTGAGTTTTTTAAGACATTAGCAGCATTTTCCTGTCCTAGTTTTTTTAATTTTTCAATTTTATTTTTATTTCTGTCAGCAGCTTTAGATAGCTTTAAACATCTTTCTTCATTATCTTTAGATCTTTTATTATTTGCTGTTAAGGTAGCTTTTGAAGGGTGAAATTCACCATCTAAAAATTTTTTGTTTATATCTAAATTTTTTCTATTAAATTTTACTGATTTTTCATTTCTTGCCATGATTGCTCTGTTTATTTCAATAAGTAAAGAATTTATTTCGGATAATTTTTGATTGATATCAATTATTTCTTGATTAACTTCTGCCCTATGAGAGAAATAATCAATATTTGCCATATTAATCATTGTTTCTCTAAAACTTACTTCAATCTCGCCCTCAACTTCCATATTATTGAGAATGGCTATTCTATTTTTAAAAATTTCTTCTGTATTTCTATTAGTTAAATGATGATTCCCATAAAATGCAGCAGTGTAATTTCTAGCTATTGAAGCATTATCTCTTTCTGACGAAGACCTTAATTCTTCAATTTTAGATCTATTTTCTTCAATTTTTGCATCTAATTCGAAAATAGCTTTTCTATTAGATTTAATCTTTAATTTTAATTTAGAATTTATATCCATAATATAGTGTCCTCACCAACATAGTAATTGATTATATTATAAGTTTAAATTTTACAAAAAATAAACTAAATTTTGCAGATTTAATTATAAAAGACAAATTTATCCACTTTTTATTTTTATATTATTTAAAAAAAGTTTATTGCTAAGTCACTTTTCCTAGCAGCTAGTTGTTTATTTCCTTAGCGATTTTTTCAAAAACTGCTATTATTTTACTTTTACTTAAAGTTGTAAAAACTCCTGATCTTACTTCTTCCTTATTCCAAAACCAGGTTTTAGCAGGATCATGCTTCATATTCCATTTCGGAAAAATTCTTTTATTACAATGCTCCTTAATTAAAAGTTCAACTTCTAAGTGTCTGTCGTCATCTAATATTTTTTGGTAAGTATAATTTACTGCTTGCTCTGGACCCTCAAGTAGTTGTAAATAAATATCATCTCTACAAACTAAAGCACCAGTGATATTATTTTTTTTATTATAGTTTATTGCGTCAGATAATATTCCATTTAATATATTTTGATCATATCCAAAAGGTATAGACTTATATATTAATCTGAATGTCTTAATCAAAAAAATCTTCCCTTCATCTCTTTAATTATAAATACACCTTATCATTTCTGTTTATTTTGTCCTATTTTATTTTCTCAATCGTTTCTTTTTGTTAAAATTAACTTCAGGTAATTTTACGACTTTATCAAGTTCTGGAAAAGAAAACATCGAGTTTGGTATACCCGATGCAGAAACAAAATATTCTTGAAATTTTGGAGCCATTGCAGTCTCAATTTTGTTAATTTTTTTTACAATTTTAGTAATTTTTGATCGAGAGTTTTTGTTTAAAAGTGCTATTATTGCACCTGCTCCAGCGGCATTACCAGCTGATATTACATTTTTTAAGTTACAATCTGGTATCATACCTAGTATCATAGCGTGTTTTGTTGATATATGTGCACCAAATGCTCCAGCTAAAACTATTTTATCAACTTTTTTAATTTTCATCTCATCCATTAATAATTTAGATCCTGCAAAAAGTGCTGCTTTTGCTAATTGTATTGCTCTGACATCTGCATTTGTAATTTTTATTTTATTTTCTTTATTATTTTTGTCCTCATATAACAAATAACTATAGGTCCTCCCATCAATAATACTTCGTTTTGAACCAGTTTCTATACTTGATCCAATCAATCCCGATTTATCTAATATGCCATTAATTCTCATCTCTGCAATTGCTTCAATAATTCCAGATCCACAAATGCCTGTAATTGGTTGATTTTTTATAAAATTTTGAAATTCTACTTCATCTGACCAATAATCACTTCCTATAACCTTAAAAATTGGATTTTTTGTGTTTGGATCAATTTTTACTTTTTCAATAGCTCCTGGAGCTGCTCTTTGACCAGATGATATTTGAGCACCTTCAAATGCAGGTCCGGTTGGAGATGAACAAGCGTATAATTCATATTTATTTCCCAATATAAGTTCAGCATTAGTACCAACGTCAATAATAAGAACAGTTTCTTTAGATTCATTTGGGGCTTCTGATAATACAACAGCTGCAGCATCTGCTCCAACATGTCCAGCAATACATGGCAAAATAAAAATGGTTGCATTCTGCAAACAATTAAGTCCTAATTCCTCGCTTTTGAAATAAAGTGAATTGGAAGTAGCTAATGCAAAAGGAGCCTGGCCTAGTTCTATAGGATTTATTCCAAGCAGTAAATGATGCATAACTGGATTACATACAATCGAAAGTTCTACTACAAGTTTCTGATCAATCTTGCTTCCTTTGATCAACGTTTTGCATAGCTGGTTAAGTGTTTCTTGTACTGCATCCTTAAGTTTTTCTGTGCCATCTTCATTCATCATTGAAAAACTCACTCTACTCATAAGATCTTCACCAAATCTTATTTGAGGATTCATTATACCTGACGAATTAATTATTTCACCCGTGCTTAAGTCACAAATATGAGCTGCAATAGTAGTTGATCCTAAATCTATAGCAATTCCATAAAGATTAGAATCTAAAAAACCAGGCCATATATTAATTATTTCATTAGTTTCTTTGAAAATAGCACATGTCACACACCATTTTCCTTTACGTAAATTGTATTGAAGGTTTTTTAAAACTTTTAAGCAAATTTTTGTGTTCAAAATACCCCATTGCTTATTTAGTGAATCGTTCAATCTTTGAAGGTCTCCTGATGGATTATGCATATCAGGTTCCTCAACTTCGACATAATAAAGTTGAGTTGTAGGGTGAATGTCTATATCTTTAAGTTCAATTCTTTTTCTAATAACTTGTTTATGAACCTGGCTTTCTTCAGGGATATCAATGATAATATCACCTGTAATTTTAGCTTGGCATCCAAGTCTCTCATTAAAAGCAATTCTATTTTTTTCTTTTGATTTTTTTTCAATTTCTGTGAAATTACTTAAATTATTTTCTTCAGCTATTATATCAAATTTGGAAAAATTACCAAAAGATGGTTTAACCTTACATTTTGTACATATTCCTCTACCACCACATACACTGTCTAAATCAACTCCTAATTGCCTAGCAGCGTCTAATACACTTACCCCACTTTTAACAATACCCCTCAGCCCAGACGGAGTGAAAACTACTGAGTGATTTTTTTCTGAAGATATTGAAACTGAATTATTTATCTTTGAAACCATCTCTTGCCAATAAAATTATCTAGAAATTTACCTCATTATGATCTTCTTCTATTTCTCCGTCTAATTCTATTACCCTCTTGATTTTCATCTTTATTTTGCTCAATGTTATTTTTTTGAGTAGTAACTCTGTTTCTTTTTATCCAATTAAAACCATTTTTATCTCTATTCATTAGTAGGTTAGCAGCATAAATCGCGTTTAATTCGTCTGGATTCGTAGGATTCATTATTGCACTCGACATACCAGAAGCAATCGCCATAGGAAGAAATGTTGAATTTATGGAATGTCTATTTGGTAAACCAAAAGAAATATTAGAAGCTCCGCAGGTAGTATTAACCTTCAGTTCTTCTTTTAATTTCTTTACTAATTCAAATACTTGCTGTCCAGCCGTTGGCATCGCACCAATTGGCATTACTAGTGGATCAACTATGATATCGTTTGACGGTATTCCAAAATCGGAGGCTCTTTCAACTATTTTTTTTGCTACTTTAAATCTAATTTTGGGGTCTTCTGATATACCTGTATCATCGTTGGATATTGCTACTACTGGTACATTATATTTTTTTACAAGAGGCAAAATACTTTCTAATCTTTCTTCCTCTCCTGTAACAGAATTTAACAAAGGTCTGCCCTTTGCCGTTTTTAAACCTTCTTCTAGAGCACTTGGGACTGAACTATCTATACATAATGGAACATCTACTAAATCTTGTACAACTTCTAATAACTTTTTCATCAAAACTGGTTCAGTTTCGTTAGGGTTAGGATTAGAATTATAAACAACCCCAGCATTAATATCTAAAATATTAGCACCTGATTTTACTTGTTCTAATGCATCTCTAATAACAGTTTCAAAATTTCCATCCTCCAACTCTAAAGCTAATTTTTTTCTTCCGGTCGGATTAATTCTTTCACCTATTATGCAAAATGGTTCGTCCAGTCCAATAGTTACTGTTTTTGATGAACTTTCTACTATTGTTTTTGTCATCTAAAATTCCAATTCAGTTATCTCATTTATTTGAATAAATAGGTTATTCTAAAATTTAGATAACATAAAATCGACTGCTTGAAATAATATTCCGACATTGATTAAAATAAGTATTAAAAGTTGTTAATCGAGATAGTTTATATTATCATAAAAAAAACAAATAGTTTCAGCCGATAAAAGCTATCACTATTTTTGAGAGGATTATAATGGAAGACTTAGGTTTAGATCCTAAGTTGGTCGATAAAAATTTTGATTTTAAAAAGGTTAACGATAATAAGAAAAAATTATATGCAGCTTTAGATTTAGGTACCAATAGTTGCAGGATGTTAATAGCCCGACCAACAGGTTCAAGATTTGAAATTGTAGATGCTTTTTCGAAATCAATAAGATTAGGGTTAGATTTAGAAAGGACAGGTGAACTTTCACAGGCAGGTATCAGTAGGGCACTACAAGCTTTACACGTTTGTGCAAAAAAATTAAAAAAATTTGGAGTCAGAAATTCAAGACTTGTTGCTACAGAGGCATGCAGACGTTCCAAAAATGGTAAAAGCTTTTTAACAAAAGTTAAAAAAGAAACAGGCCTTTCATTAGAATTAATCAAACCTGAGGAAGAAGCAAGATTGGCTGTTATAAGTTGTGCACCGCTTTTTGATCCAAACTTTTCTCATGTTCTTATTGTTGATATTGGAGGAGGTTCTACCGAATTGGTTTGGATGGATTTATCAGAAGTAGCAAAAGAAAATCGGATAACTGAAATGCTAAAATTACAATTAGGGATTAAAAATAGTAATAAATCAAAATTTGAAAAATCCAACAAAGATTTTGTAAAAATTGTAGATTGGATTTCAGTACCTTTGGGCGTTGCAACTTTGCTGGAACGTTTTTCTGATGTTGACGATGATGGTGCAAGATTTGCTCTGATGTCTTGTGATTTCGAGCAAAAGATTGAAAATTTTTTACCATATCTAAATTATAATCAAATTGACCTTACAAATGAACTTCAAATAATTGGCACTTCTGGTACTGTAACCACTTTGGGAGCAGTTCATTTAGGATTAAGAAGATATGATAGGCTAAAAGTTGATGGATTAAACCTTTCCTCTTCTGATATTGATAATGTTATAAAAAAATTTTTGTATCTAGGACCTGAAGGTAGGAAAAAAGAACCAGGGATTGGCAGGGACAGAGCTGATCTAATAATGTCAGGGTCGGCAATTATGCAGACTTTAATGAGAATTTGGCCTGCTTGCAGTATGAAAGTAGCAGACCGTGGATTAAGAGAAGGCATTTTATATTCATTAATGTCAGCTGATAATCATTTTAAATAAAAAAATGAGAAGTAAAAATTCAATAAAACAAAAAGAAAGTAAAGGCAAAAACTTTAAAAAAAACACTGATCTTTCCTTAAAAGTAAATGTTAAGACTGCTAAAGGTAGAAAGTTATCCTCTACAAATTGGTTAAGAAGACAATTGAATGACCCTTATGTTAAATTAGCTAAAGAAAAGGGTTATCGATCAAGAGCTGCCTTTAAATTATTAGAAATAAACGAAAAATTTAATATTTTTAAATCTGGCGATACTGTGATTGATTTAGGTTGTGCTCCAGGTGGGTGGACACAAGTTGCAGTTGAAAAAACAAATTCAAATCATGATAATTTAAAGAGTAAGAAGGGGCGGGTTATTGGAATTGATTTAAAGCCTACTTTATCTATACAGGGTGCAGAGATAATGGTGCTTGATTTTTTAGACAATGATTTTGAAGAAAAAATAAATAAAATATTAATATATAAAGTTGAAAATGTAATTTCTGATATGGCTAGTAACTCAACAGGTCATAAAAAATCAGATCATTTAAGAATAATGGCTTTATGTGAATCAGCAGCTTTTTTTTCTTTTGATTATTTAAATGAAGGTGGAAATTTTGTTGCAAAGGTTCTTGCTGGTGGTGCAGAAATGGAGCTACAAAACATATTAAAAAGAAAATTTAATAAAGTTTATAATTTCAAACCTAAATCAAGTAGATCAGACAGTTCTGAAAAATATGTTGTAGCTTTAAATTTTAAAAAAGAATAATTATTAACAAAACTTAACTTTAAAATGTAAAGGTTTTAATCAAATGGAATTAGAAAATGCTATAACTTTTGATGATGTTCTACTTGTACTTTCAAAATCAATAGCTTCTGGTGCCTCTTGTGCGATGTTTGGCTCCTTATTAGCAGGTACAGATGAGTCTCCTGTAGAAATAACTTTATACCAAGGAAGGAGTTTTAAAAACTACAGAGGAATGGGTTCTATAGGTGCTATGGCTTGGGGATCTGCTGATAGATATTTTCAAAAAGATATACAAGCTGATAAACTTATACCTGAAGGAATAGAGGGACAGATTCCATACAAAGGTTCATTAAATAAAATTAATTATCAATTAGTTGGTGGGTTAAAGGCTTTAATGGGTTACACTGGTAATGAAAATATAAAACTACTGAAGAAAGACTGTAAGTTTATTAAAATTACAGGATCTGGTTTGTCTGAAAGTCATGTAAATGACGTAAGGATAACAAATGAATCTCCAAACTATAGCAATAATTAGTATCGTCTTAATTTATAATAATTCTTATGTTACAAATTTCTCGTGCATGTGCTGCAATAGACATATTAGACAATTATATTAATGGTATCCCAATAGAAAAAGCACTTAAAGAATGGTTTGAAAATAACCGTTTTGCTGGATCCAATGATAGAAGAAGTATCAGAGACATAATTTTTGATGTTTTAAGAAAAAGGCTTATTCTATTTTATCCTTTTCAAATTAATGATTATTCTGAAAATGGTCGAATTTTAGTTCTTTCTTATCTCTATATTTATAAAAGAGATACATTTGCATTGTCTGATATTGTTGATAATAAATATTTTTCACCACCTTTAAAAAATAAGGAATTATTGATTCTAAACAAAATAAATGACTACATCAAAAAAGCTCCTAAAAATATTTTATTAAGTTATCCAGAATTTTTGGAAAAAAAACTTAAAACAACATTAGGAAATGATTTTGACAAAGTAATGAAACTTTTTTTAGAAAGAGCACCTGTTTATTTAAGGATAAATAATTTAAAAACAAATTTAAAAGACGAAAAATCAATTCTAGAAAAAGAAAACATTTTATGTGAATATTGTTCTGCTTCAAAAAATGCTCTTAGAATTAAAAGTGGTGAGCAATTTTTGAAAAAATCGACAAGTTATCAACTAGGTAACGTTGAATTACAAGATTTATCTTCTCAGTTAACTACAGAAGTTGATGAAATTTCAATAGGAAAAAAAATATTAGATTTCTGTGCAGGAAGTGGCGGCAAATCTTTAGCAATCGCTTCAAAGCTAAAAAACAATGCAGATATATTTGCTCATGACATAAATTCCTTAAAATTAAGTAACCTATTATTTAGATCAAATAGAGCTGGAGCTAGAATAAAAATTATTGATTCTATCAGCTTAAATAAATATGAAAATTTTTTTGATATTGTTTTCATTGATGCGCCATGCTCTGGAACTGGTACATGGAGAAGGGATCCAAAAACAAAATGGGAAATAAATGACCAAAAAATAAAAAACTTAAGTAAAAATCAATATGAAATCATGAAAAATTCATGTAGCTATTTAAAAAAAAGTGGCTTTTTGATATATGTTGTTTGCTCATTGTTAGAAGACGAGGGAGAGTTGGTTGTAAAAAAATTTCTGATGAATAATCAAAAATTTTCAATTGTTAACAAACATTTGTACCACCCAATAAATGCTAGTGATGGATTTTTTTTTGCTATTCTTAAAAAAGATAATTAAAATTTCTTGAATAAATCCATAATTCATATAAGAACATATAGTGAACATAATAGATTAAATATGGTTTTTATAATTTATTTTTTTGTGTTGTTGCTAGATAAACAAAGATATGAAATAAGGAATTAAATATGACAAAGTTAGTAAACTTATCAGAAAGAGTATCAATGGATAAAGAAAAAGCACTCGAAACAGCCCTTTCTCAAATTGAAAGAAATTTTGGCAAAGGTTCAATTATGAAACTTGGTCAAGATAATCCTGTTATAGATATTGAAGCTATTTCTACAGGATCAATTAGTTTAGATATTGCTTTAGGCATTGGAGGACTTCCAAAAGGAAGAATTGTTGAAATTTATGGACCTGAAAGCTCAGGAAAAACTACATTAGCCTTACATGTAGTTGCTGAAGAGCAAAAAAAAGAAGGAATATGTGCTTTTGTAGATGCTGAACATGCTTTAGATCCTGGTTATGCAAAAAAACTTGGGGTAAATTTGGACGAGTTATTAATTTCTCAGCCAGATACTGGGGAGCAAGCTTTAGAAATAACTGAAACATTAGTCAGATCTGGAGCAGTTTCTTTAGTTGTGGTGGATTCTGTTGCAGCTCTAACACCACGTTCAGAGTTAGAAGGTGATATGGGCGATGCTCAAGTTGGAGCGCAAGCAAGATTAATGAGCCAAGCAATGAGGAAACTTACAGGATCAATTAGTAGATCTAACTGTATGGTAATTTTTATCAATCAGATAAGAATGAAAATTGGTGTTATGTTTGGTAGTCCTGAAACAACAACTGGTGGTAATGCTTTGAAATTCTATGCTTCTGTCAGACTAGATATTAGAAGAATTGGTGCACTTAAAGATCGTGATGAAGTTATAGGTAATTCAACTAGAGTAAAGGTTGTTAAGAATAAAGTATCCCCACCATTTAAGCAGGTTGAATTCGATATTATGTATGGGGAAGGAATATCAAAAGTAGGTGAAATCATTGATTTAGGAGTAAAATTTGATATTATAGAAAAATCTGGCGCTTGGTTTTCTTATGGAGATGAAAGAATTGGTCAAGGTAGGGAAAATGCAAAGAAATTTTTAATGGAAAATTTTGATATTGCTCAAGAAATTGAAGATAAAATAAGAGTTGCTAATGGTTTAAATAATAATTCTGTTACGAATTTGATTGAAGATACTTCTTCAAGGGAAAATAATTAAGAGATTTAGTTTATGTTAAATACATGTAATATAAATTTAGTGAAAATTATTATTTAAATGAAAATTTATGACAGGCTTAGCTGAAATTAGATCTACTTTTATCAATTATTTTAAAAGACACGGGCATGAGGAAGTTAAAAGCTCTACACTTGTTCCTAGTAATGACCCAACTTTGATGTTCACTAACTCTGGAATGGTTCAATTTAAAAATGTTTTTACAGGGCTTGAAAGTCGTTCATATAATAAAGCTGTAACAAGTCAAAAATGTCTAAGAGCAGGTGGAAAGCATAATGACTTAGATAATGTAGGATATACATCCAGGCATCATACTTTTTTTGAAATGTTAGGAAATTTTTCCTTTGGAAATTATTTCAAAGAAACAGCCATACCCCTAGCTTGGGATTTAATTACAAAAGAATTTTCTTTACCCAAAAATAGATTATTGGTTACTGTTTTTCATACAGATAATGATGCAATGGATATTTGGAAAAAATATGCTGGTCTTTCTGATTCTCAAATTATTAAAATTAAATCTAGTGATAATTTTTGGTCGATGGGAGCAACTGGTCCTTGTGGACCATGCTCAGAGATATTTTTTGACCATGGTTCTGGTATTGCTGGAGGTCCTCCTGGTTCCCCAAATGAAGATGGTGATCGATTTGTTGAAATTTGGAATCTAGTTTTTATGCAGTATGACCAGTTAGATAACGATAAAAGAGAAGATCTTCCTAGACCCTCTATCGATACTGGAATGGGATTAGAAAGAATGGGCGCAGTTCTTCAAAATACCCACGATAACTATAATACTGACTTAATGAAAGCACTTATTGATGAATCTGCAAATCTCTCAAGTCAAAAAGTGAATGGAAAGTATAATATTCATCATAGAGTAATTGCTGATCATATTAGGTCTATATCATTTTTAATAGCTGAAGGTATTTTTCCCACTAATGATGGAAGAGGATATGTTTTAAGAAGAATAATGAGAAGGGCTATGAGGCATATACATTTTTTGGGAGTTAAAGAGCCTATGCTTTATAAAATGGTTGCATCTTTAACACGAGAAATGGGAGCGGCATTTCCAGAATTGATTGAAGCAAAACAATTAATTGAAGAGAGTTTACTAAATGAAGAAATCAAATTTAAATCCACTTTGGATAGAGGCTTAAAGTTATTGGATAAGGAAATAAGTAGGTTAAATAAGGGAGAAAAATTATCTGGTGATGTGGCTTTTAAATTATATGACACGTATGGTTTCCCGATTGATCTGACTCAAGACGCGGTCAGAGATATTGATATAGAAGTTGATATCGAAAGTTTTAATTTATCAATGGATAAACAAAAACTACTAGCAAGAAATGCATGGATAGGTTCCGGAGAAAAAATAATTGAACAAGTATGGATCGATTTAGCCAATAACTTAGATCCTACTGAATTTCTTGGTTACAATTCTTTAAATTTGCAAGCTAAAATACTTGCAATTGTTATAGATGGAAATGTTGCAGATAAAATTGAAAATGATAAATCTGCAGAGTTGATTTTCAATCAATCACCTTTTTATGCAGAAAGTGGAGGTCAAGTTTCTGATACTGGTAGAATTAGTAATGAAAATTTCGAAGCGAAAATTGAAAAAGTAAGAAAAATATCAGGTTTGATGGTTCATAAAATAATTGTCAGTAAGGGGAAAATTTACAATGGTGATTTAGTAGAACTAGTTGTTGATGCAAATAGAAGAAAATCAATAGCAGCCAATCATTCAGCAACTCATTTAATGCATCAAGCATTAAAAGATATAGTTGGTGTTCAAGTAAATCAAAGAGGATCTTTGAATGATTCTAAAAGATTAAGATTTGATTTTTCAAGTAATAAGCCAATTTCTACGAATGATTTACAAAAAGTAGAACAAATTGTAAATAAACATATCCTAGAAGATACAATAGTGGATACAAGGGTAATGGATTTAGAAGAAGCAAAAAAAATAGGAGCTCAGGCACTTTTTGGTGAAAAATACGAAAATGAAGTAAGAGTGGTATTGATGGGTTTTAATTCTTTTCGGGATGCAAACTCTTCTTCTTTAAGAGAAAGGTTCTCCATGGAGCTTTGTGGAGGAACTCATGTACATAGAACTGGCATGATAGGATCTTTTATAATAAAATCGGAAATGGCTTCTAGTTCAGGTGTTCGTAGAATTGAAGCTCTCACAGGGATGAACTCTATAAAATATTTGCAATTAAATAGATTATATATAGATCAAATTACTTCGATCTTAAAAATTCCAATTGAAGCAGTAGACGAAAGGTTAAACTCTTTATTAACTGAAAAGAAAACATTAACTCAGAAAATAGACCAACTAAAGAAAAGTAAACCATCCAACTCTGATTTGGGGCATGATAATAATATCAAGATCATAAATGGTATATCATTTGTTGTTAACAAATTAGACAATTTGCAAATAAAAGAGATGAGGTCTTTGACGGATGAATACAAGCATAAGTTTGATCAAGGTATTATCTTAAATTTATCTAATCATGATAAAAAAACTATCTATACGGTTGGATTAACTGATAACATAACCGCTAAATACTCAGCTCAAGATATTGTAAAAATTTTAAACCAATTAACTAATGGAAAAGGAGGCGGCCGATCAGACTTTGCACAAGGGGGAGGTAATGAAATATTAAATATAGAAAAATTAATATCTAAAATTGAATCTTATATTAAAGAAAAATAAATCATAGGAAAAACTAGCATTCCATGATTAAATTTTTTTCCACCTGTTCAATAAATTGATATGTATTGAGCCAATTTTGTTCTTTTCCAACCAATATAGCTAAATCTTTTGTCATTGACCCATTTTCAACAGTTTTAATTACAACTTTTTCAAGTTTAAGAGCAAAATCTTCAAGTAACTTATTATTATCTAATTTAGCTCTATGTTTTAGTCCACCTGTCCAAGCATAAATTGATGCTATTGAATTAGTGGACGTTTCCTTTCCTTTTTGATGTTCCCTATAATGTCTTGTTACTGTTCCATGAGCTGCCTCTGCTTCAAGAATTTTTCCATCTGGAGTCATTAATTGACTTGTCATTAATCCTAATGAACCAAAACCTTGAGCAACAGTATCTGATTGAACATCTCCATCGTAGTTCTTACAAGCCCATACAAATGATCCTGACCACTTTAAAGCTGAAGCTACCATATCATCAATTAATCTATGTTCGTATACAATTTTTTTTGTTTCAAATTTTTCTTTAAATTCTTCGTCAAAAACTTTTTGGAATAAATCCTTAAATCTACCATCATAAGCTTTAAGAATAGTATTTTTTGTAGATAAATAAACCGGCCATCCCAGCTTTAATCCATAATTAAAAGAAGCCCTAGCAAAGTCAATAATGGAACTATCAAGATTATACATGCCAAGAGCTATGCCACTAGATGGTGCATTAAAAACTTCTTTTTCAATAATATTACCATCTTTACCTTCGAACTTAATTGAAAGTTTTCCTTTCCCTGGAAAAGTGAAATCAGTTGCTTTATATTGGTCTCCGTATGCATGTCTGCCAATAATTATGGGAGATGTCCATCCAGGCACTAAACGTGGTACGTTTTTGCAAATGATTGGACCTCTAAAAACTACACCTCCTAATATGTTTCTTATTGTACCATTAGGAGATTTCCACATTTTCTTTAAATTAAATTCTTCAACTCTTGCTTCATCAGGAGTAATTGTGGCACATTTAACTCCTACTCCATACTTTTTTATAGCATTAGCAGCTTTGATAGTAACCTCATCATTGGTGCTATCTCTCTCTTCAATGCCTAAGTCATAATAATGTAAATCTATGTCTAAGAAAGGTAGTATTAACTTGTCTTTAATAATTTTCCAGATAATCCTGGTCATCTCATCCCCATCTAATTCAATAATTGGGTTTTCAATCTTTATTTTGTTTTGCATTTTTAATTATCCAAATTTTGACGAATTAATATAATGAATTAATATAATATTGAGAGTAAACTAAAAATTTAATAAGTTTTGAATTGTATTATCTAACATCATGTTTATAAACATGATACAAGTTTTTTTTTGGATATAATGTCAAAACCACATATTATTCTATCAAGACCTCAATTAGGAGAGAATATAGGTGCTACTGCTAGAATAATGTATAATTTTGGCTTACAAAATTTGCGTTTAATTTCACCAAGAGATGGTTGGCCAAATAAAAAAGCAGCTACTGTATCATCAGGTGGTGGGAGTTTAATTGACAATGCTATCATATACTCAAATTTGAATGATTCTATTCATGATTTGAATTTTGTATTTTCTACCACGATTCGTTCTAGAAAATACTCTAAAGAAATTTTTAATCCCGAAGAAGGTGTTAAATATGCAAAAAAGCTCATAAAAGAGGGAAATTCAGTTGGAATATTATTCGGTTCGGAAAGAGCAGGATTAAATAAAAAAGAGATATCTTGTTCTAATGCAATAATTTCAATACCAGTGAGTGAAAAATTTAAATCCTTAAATTTATCTCATGCTGTTGGAATAATTTCATATGAATGGTTCAAGAATTCTAAAAATAATGGTGCAGAAAAAACAGAAGAAATTAATAAATTTAAATATGTAAAAAAGTTTCATATTGAAAAATTTGTTTTAAAATTGAAATCTCAACTACAAAAAAAAGGTTATTTTTGGCCTGATGATAAGGTTGATAGTTTGAATCTTAATATTGATAATCTTTTTCATGGTTTAGAGCTTACAAAACCAAACTTAAAAACCTTATTCGGTATAATAAAGGCCTTAGATAAAGATAGATAAAAATGTCTCAAGTTGCTTAATCCAAAATTTTATGCGTCTGTAGGACGCAATAAAATTATAAAAAAACATGTATATAATAATAATATGAATAAAACTATTACTAAAATACATAAACCTGAACATAATGTGAAACTCGTTCAATTTTGGTTGTTAGGCCTTCTTTTTTTGTTATTACTCATGATTTTAATAGGCGGTCTGACCAGATTAACTGATTCTGGGCTTTCAATAACTAATTGGGAACCCATAATTGGTGCTATTCCACCATTATCAAACTCAGAATGGATTTTAGCATTTGATCAGTATAAATTGACAAACGAGTTTAAAATTCAAAATTTTAATATGGACTTGACGGAATTCAAAGTCATTTATTGGTGGGAATGGGGACATAGACAATTTGGCCGTCTAATTGGATTATTTTGGTTTTTTGGCTTCATTTATCTATTAGCTTTTTCAAAATTACCAAAGTTATTAAAAATATCGTTTCTTACTTTAGGCTGTCTAGGATTATTACAAGCTGTAATAGGATGGTGGATGGTCAAGTCCGGTCTTGATAAGGAAGCAGGTTTACTTGATGTTGCTTCTTACAGATTAGCAATTCATCTTAACTTAGCTTTGATAATTACTTCATTAATATTTTTATTAATTAAGGTTAATAATAATTGGACTGAGAATATTAGTTTCTCAACTATTTTAAAGAATTTTTCTAAAGAAGAACTTTTAATTACAATATTTTTTTTTAGTATTTTTCTTCAAATAACTTTGGGCGCATTAGTTTCTGGTATTGATGCTGGTAAAAGTTATAATGAGTGGCCTTTAATGGATAATAATTTCCTTCCTGAGGATATTTTTTATCTGGATCCTAAATTTTTAAATTTTTTTGAAAATCCTGCAACAGTTCAATTTAACCATAGAATGATGGGTTATTTTTTATTTGTATTTGGCATATTGATTTGGATATTAGATAGACTGAAAAAAACACCTAATAAAAAAATTAGACAAAATTATAATTTGTTAATATTGCTAATTATTTTTCAAGTTGTGATAGGAATTCTTGCAGTTGTTAATGCTGTTCCGATTTATTTAGGAGTTTTACATCAGCTATTTGCAGTATTGCTTTTATTAGGAACACTAAATTTAAGATTTAATTTATTTTTGGTAAGAATTTAATTTAATTATTTTGCTTATAATCATTCAATCCACTCTGGTGTTCTTTTTTCAATGAAAGCAGAAATGCCCTCATCTGTTTCCTCATAAATCATGTTTTCTGCCATGACATTAGCGGTATACTCATAGGCTTGTTCAACGCTCATTTCAGCCTGTTTATAAAAAGCTTCTTTCCCAATTTTAACTACTCTTTTAAACTTTTCTGTAATTTTAGAAGCAATTTCTTTTGACTTATCTTCTAATTCATTTTCTATAGTAACATGATTAATTAATCCTGCTTCATAAGCTTGATATGCATCAAGAAAATCTCCAGTTACAAGCATTTCAAAAGTTTTCTTTCTGCTAATATTCCTGGATAATGCAACCATAGGTGTTGAGCAAAAAAGTCCAATATTTACACCATTTACTCCAAAACTTGCATTTTTGGACGCTACAGCAATGTCACATGTAGCAACCAGTTGGCAACCAGCAGCAGTTGCAATCCCTTGCACCTCAGCTATCACTGGTTTAGGAAGTTTATTTATAGCAAGCATAACCTTAGAACATCTATGAAAAAGGTCCTTAAAATAACTTAATCCATTATCTGAAGAATTTCTTGCTTTTTGCATTTCCTTTAAATCATGACCAGCACAGAAAGCTTTTCCGGTAGATTTTATGATTACTACTTTTGTTTCTGAGTTTCTAGATGCTTTTTCTAATGCTTTTGTTAATAACTCAAGCATTCGGTCAGATAAAACATTTAACTTTTCAGGATTATTAAATGTAATAATTTCAGTTTTATCCTTGACTTCATGTAAAAGAATGTCACTCATAGATATCTCCAGATTATATTAATTCTCTTTTTAATGATAAGTTTATAATAAGAAATGAATAAAGAAATATCAATTAAAGAGATTAGTAAAAAACTGAAGGAGATTTTCCCCCAGTTTTCTGAAACATATCAAATTTTAGATATCAAAAATTGTTACAGTGAAGTAAAACTTTTATCAAATAAAAATAATTTAAGACCTGGAAATACAATTTCTGGTCCTTCTATGTTCAAACTAGCAGATATATCTTTTTATGTAGCTGTTATGGGATCTATTAAATTAAGTGAGAAATCCGTTGAAATAAATGTTTCCATTAATTTTTTAAATAAACCATTACTATCAAATTTAATTGGTATTTCAAAAATAAAAAAATTGGGCAAAAGAATAGTTGTAGGAGATGTTGAAATTTTATCAGAGGATAAAAAAGTTATTTTTGCTCATGCACTTTTTACTTATTCAATTTCAAATAATTAGCTTAAATAAAAATTATTTTTTAAATACTGACGATTATTATTGACGAATTTAAAAAATTTCTTAAAAGGTAGTAAGAAAATAAAATCTACCTACAATGAGTATCAACAAATTATGACTATTAACAAAACATTTAGTATAAAACCATCTGAAATAAAGAAAAAATGGTTGGTTATTGATGCCGATGGTCTGGTATTAGGTAGATTAGCTTCTCTAATTGCTAAGTACTTGAGAGGCAAGCATAAACCTAGCTACACACCACACATGGATATGGGTGATAATGTTATAGTAGTTAATGCTGAAAAGGTTGAATTAACTGGTAAAAAAAGAGAAGATAAAACATATTATTGGCATACAGGTTATCCTGGTGGCATAAAATCCAGAAAAGCTTCTGATATACTTGACGGAAAATTCCCCGAAAGAGTTTTAATGAAGGCAGTTAAAAGAATGTTGCCAAAGGGACCATTAGCAAAACGTCAACTAACAAACCTTAGAGTATATAATGGCAATTCTCATCCACATGAAGCTCAAGATCCATCCCCAATCAATGTAAAAGAAATGAATTTTAAAAACGTTAAGAGAAGTTAAAATATGAAAGAAGAAAAAAAATCTCTAGAGGACTTAAAAGAACTTAAAGAAAAAGATGCTGTTGCAGATATAGAAACTTCAGAGGTTAAAGAGAGTGTTTCATTAAAAGATGATCTGGGACGATCATATGCTACTGGCAAAAGAAAAGATGCTGTAGCACGAGTTTGGATAAAAAAAGGTGCTGGTGTTATATTAGTTAATGGAAAAGATATGGGGAAGTATTTTGCAAGACCAGTTTTACAAATGCTTGTAAACCAACCTTTTTCTGTTGCGAAAGTAGAGGGAGAATTTGATATTAAAGCGACCGTTAAGGGCGGAGGTTTATCGGGTCAAGCAGGTGCATTAAAGCACGGAATTTCCAAGGCTCTTAGTTTATTTGAGCCCACTTTACGACCATTATTAAAAAATGCAGGTTTTATCACAAGAGATAGTAGAGTGGTAGAAAGAAAGAAATATGGCAAACCTAAAGCAAGAAGAAGTTTCCAATTTTCAAAGCGTTAAAAATATCACAAATTAAATCCAACATAATTTATAATATGAAAAATCAAGAACTTGCTTTTAGAAAAAGTGAAGGTAACAAATGGTTTTTACGAAATTTAAAAAAATTAGAAGAGAATTCTATAGAGATATCATTACTCTGTAATTGGTTGATGCCATTTCAAAATGACATAAATAATATTTTAGAAATAGGGTCTGGTGCTGGAAATAAATTGGCTCAATTATGCTGGCAGCTTAATGCTTTAGGTCAAGGAGTAGATCCTAGTAAAACTGCTGTAGATTTTGCAAACAAAAAATATAACCAAAAATGTAGTTATACCGTCGCTACTGCAGATGATTTATCTTTTTTTAATAATAAATTTGATTTAGTTCATTTTGGATTTTGTTTATATCTTGTCTCAAGAAATAAAATTAATGATGTAATCAAACAGGCAGATCAGATTTTAAAATCAGGTAAGTTTTTGTCTATAATTGATTTTGATCCTCATAACTCTTACGAAAATGAATATTCTCATTTCAAAGGATTAAAGAGTTATAAAGAAAATTACTACAAAATGTTTTGTGATTTAGGTAATTATAGTATTGTAAACAAATTTTCTTACTCTGAAAAAAGTTTTTGTTTTTCAAAAAATGAAAATGACCGAATTAGTTTGGTCCTCTTATTTAAAGAAAATAAATAAATGTTTCATTTTTTATACTAATAAATGGTTTTCATTTTGTTTTTTTAATTCAAAGATTTCTCTATATTTTTGAATTTCTTTAGGAGGTCCCATTGTTTTGTATTTATTGTCTGACAATTTTACTGTTGGTTTTCCATTTGCAGATGTTGCTTTGCAAACAATAGAGAATGGATCCAATGTAGAGTTATTTGACAATCCCCTAAAATCATTAGTTAAAAGAGTTCCCCAACCAAATCCTACCTGGATCTCATTAGAAAATCTTTTGTGCAAGTAAATAATTTTTTCAGTATCTAACCCATCTGAAAATATTAAAAGTTTCTTTTTTATATCTTCCCCCTCTTTTTTCCACCAATTAATTGCAAGTTCTGCATTTTTTTCTAGATCTCCAGAATCTATCCTTATCCCCGTCCATGAGGCTAACCATTTTGGGGAGTTTTTAAAAAAATTTTCTAATCCATAAGTATCAGGTAAAATTACTCTTAAATTACCATCATGCTCTTTGTGCCATTTTTCTAAAACGTCATATTGAGCATTTTTTAAGTCTTTTTCTTCTTTTGAAAGAGCTGAATAAATCATAGGAAGCTCATGAGCATTTGTTCCAATAGCTTCTAAATCTCTTCTCATTGCAATTAAGCAATTAGAGGTGCCTATAAATCTCTTATCTAAACCTTCCATCATTGCGTGAATGCACCAATCCTGCCATAAAAAACTATGTCTTCTTCTTGTTCCAAAGTCTGCAATTCTGATATCATTATAAGCTTTAAATTTTTCAATTTTTTCCCATAATTTCGTCATTGCTCTAGCATATAAAATTTGTAAATCAAAACGACCCATATTTTTCAATATAGCTCTAGATCTTAACTCGGTAATAACAGATAAAACTGGTACTTCCCAAAACATGACCTCTGGCCATAAACCTTTAAACTTGATTTCAAATTGATCTCCTTTTTTCTCTAGGTGATAATCTGGTAATTTTAATTTTTCTAACCAGTTAATAAATTCTGGTCTAAAAATGGCGTGTTTTCCATAAAAGGAGTTTCCCCTAAGCCAAGTACTTTCTCCCCTAGTTAAGGATAAATTCTTTATGTTATCAAGTTGTTCTATTAATTCCTGTTCATCAATTAATTTAGTTAGTGGTATTTTATTTGATCTATTGATAACTGAAAATTCAACAGTTACATTTGGTGAGTTTCTTAATACAAATTGGGCCATCAAAAGTTTATAAAAGTCAATATCTAGTAAAGATCTGACTATCGGGTCAATTTTCCAATTATGATTATAAACTCTAGATGCAATATCAATCATAATTACCTAAAATTATTTTTTTCTTACAAAAAAATACGTAAATAAGATATACTCATATCTTCTTTTAAATAATAAAAAAGTTTTTTACTAGATGTAATTTTCATTTCTTCAATTAGAAATTTTATTTAACTACTTTTCTAAATTATTTACCTATTTGAATTGGTCACGCATTGAATTAAATATTGACTTCATTCTAGGATCTGTCTCACAATTTGCAGTAAGTGTAATTTCTTTTTTCGCTTTAAAAAAATCACCATTATATATGTAATCGGGGTATTTAGGTGAAATAGCTAGTCTGATCATATCATTTTCGTAAAGTTTGATCCTTGCAAGGTTATTAGAAAAGTTAAATATTCTTTTTGTTTTTTGATGAATAACAACAAAAGCATCAGATAATATAGAACATTCATTGTTAAGAGTTACTTTGGCAATAATTAATTCAGGTTTTTTAAATCCATCTTTCAAATTTTGCCAATTTGAAACTATGATAAGTATCATAATTAGGGAAATTACTATTAAAAAAAAGAATTGTTTAATTTTTGTATTCCTTTAACTAAAAGTATGATCAGCCATAAGCTATAATATATTTCTTATATATGCTATATCTTGAATATTTTAATCTATTATTATAAATTTGGTTATCATTTAAATATAATATTATTATCAAGTCTTTTTTTAATTATAGGTTTTGAAGTGAAAAAAGAAGTAGCCAGAGATATTTCGTATGCAAGTTCTGCAAAAAGTAAAGCAGGAAGGGCAGTTATTAGGTCGATTGAAAATATGACTGGAAGACTTCGTCTTATTAAGAAAGCAAAGAATTATGAAAATGAAGTAGCTCTAGGAAGAGATTTTTGGGAAGTAATACTTGAAAAGTATAAAATTAGTCTAAATATATTGGATGGATCGCTTGATAATATACCAAAAAAAGGTCCAGTGGTTGTAGTGGCAAACCATCCATATGGAATTTTAGATGGTTTGTTATTAGGCCATATATTATCAACTACAAGAAAAGATTTTAGAATTTTAGCGCATAGAATTTTTAAAAAAGCTAAAGATCTTGATGATATTATTTTACCTATAAATTTTGACGAGACAAGAGAAGGCATTTCTAAAAATATAGAAACACGAAAAAAAGCTATAAATTATTTAATTAATGGTGGATGTGTTGGTATTTTTCCAGGAGGAACTGTTTCTACTTCCTTAAAACCATTCGGAAAAGCAATGGATCCAAGTTGGAGAAAGTTTACAGCAAGATTAATAGCTAAATCAGGAGCTAAAGTTATTCCTATATACTTTAAAGGAAGTAATAGTCGTATTTTTCAAATTGCGAGCCATTTACATTATAATTTAAGAATGGCACTTCTTATCAACGAATTTGGTAAAAGAACAAACGATAAAGTTTCGGTTGTTATTGGTAAAGCTTTTGATACTAAAGATATTAATAAATTTAAAGATAATGCAGATGATTTAATGCAATTTTTAAGAACTGAAACATATAAATTATCACCTGATCAAAGTAAGAATTATGATGAAGGATTTGATTTTGACGCATAATTTATATCTCCAATATAAAAAGGAATACAATTGTTTAAAGTAGCTATTCTTGGTGCTAGTGGCTATACTGGACTTGAGCTAGTAAGACTTATTTCTATGCACCCCAAATTTGAAATAGTGTACCTTTCTGGTGATTCAAAGTCAGGAATGAAATTTGGTGATGTTTATCCTGGTTTGCAATATTTAAAATTACCTAATTTATTATCAGTTTCAGAGATTAATTATGAAGAAATCGATGCTGTATTTTGCGCATTACCACATACTAAAAGTGCATATATAATCAATAATATACCAACAAATATTAAAGTAATTGACTTATCTGCGGATTTTAGGCTTAACTCTTCAATTGATTATAAAAAGTGGTATGGGGTGGATCATCCTTGTCCAGAAATGCTAGTTAAGTTTATTTATGGATTAACTGAATTTTATAGAAGTGATATTAAAATTTCTAATCATGTAGCTTGCACAGGATGTAATTCAGCAGCAGGATTATATCCTATTCTCCCTTTAGTCTCAAATGCAGTCATTGATTTTGATGATATTATTATTAATCTTGCAACTGGGGTATCTGGAGCTGGTAGAAAAGCGTCTGAATCAATTATTCATAGTGAAGTATCTGAAGGATATTCTCCTTATAATATAAAAAAACACAGGCATCTCGCAGAATTTGATCAAGAATTATTTAATTTTTCAGGAAAAAATATAAGAATAACTTTCACACCTCATTTGTTACCTCAAAATCGAGGTATTTTAACAACAATTTATGTCAAAGGTAGCTTAAATAAAATTTATGACACACTATATAAAAAATACGAATATGAAAAGTTTATAAATGTCATGCCATTGAATACTTTAATATCTACTAAAGATGTACGCGGATCAAATTTCTGTAATATATCAGTTTGCGAGTCTAGTAGTCCTGATACTGTAATTTTACTTTCAACATTAGATAATTTAATTAAGGGATCTTCAGGTCAAGCAATACAAAATGCTAATTTAATGTTCAATTTGGATGAATCTCTAGGTCTTTTAACCCCTCCAATTTATCCTTGATTGGCTATGATTTCAAAAAAGAAACAAAGAATAAGATGGCTTATTTTGGCTATTTTTATGATTTCTGTAGCTTCATTGATAATAGGTTTTTCTTTGAAGGACGGTATCGAATATTATAAATCACCTACTCAAGTTTTGAGTTCTGATATATCTGAAAAGATTAAATTCAGGTTAGGTGGTCTGGTTGAAGACTCGAGTTTAGTCAAGTCTTCTGGAAAAAAAATTTCCTTTAATATCACTGATAACCAGAACTCAATTCCAACCTCATTTGAGGGAATATTGCCTGATTTATTCGCTGAAAACCAGGGTGTAATTGCATCAGGTAAATATATAAATGGAGTTTTTGTCGCAGAAGAAATACTTGCCAAACATGATGAAAGTTATTTACCAAAAGAAGTAATCGATATTTTAAAACAGGACGGTCTTTATGTTGAGCCTGAAAAATAATAGATAATTTTATGATAATTGAAATAGGACATTTATCTTTATTATTAGCTTTAACCCTCTCAAGCATAACCTTGCTGACATCATCATTAGGTTATATTTATAAATGGGAAAATTTTGAAAGATTAACATTTAATCTTTCTTCTGTAATTTTTGTTTTTCTTTTAATTTCTTTTTCTTCTCTTGTTTATGGTTTTTTAATTTCTGATTTTTCTTTAATTATTGTTTTGCAAAATTCACATACTTTAAAGCCATTATTATATAAAGTTACCGGGACATGGGGTAATCACGAAGGCTCATTACTATTATGGGTTTTGTTACTTTCTTTTTTTGGAGCTTTAATATCATGGTTCGGAAAACATTTGGATAATTCATTTAAAAATGTGGCTATCGGAGTGCAAACCAGTATTTTATTTCTTTTTTTATGTTTTTTAATATTTACTTCAAATCCTTTTGAAAGGACTGATTTGTTTTTCAATGAAGGAAAGGGTTTGAATCCTATTCTACAGGATCCTGGATTAGCATTCCATCCTCCTTTTTTATATTTAGGTTATGTAGGTTTATCAGTAGCATTTAGTTTTTCTGTTGCAGCACTTATTATTGGAAAAATTGACTCGGTTTGGGCAAGATGGGTAAGGCCTTGGACTTTAGTTGCTTGGATTTTTTTAACAATTGGAATAGCGCTTGGTAGTTGGTGGGCTTATTATGAGTTAGGTTGGGGTGGTTGGTGGTTTTGGGATCCCGTTGAAAATGCTTCATTCATGCCTTGGCTTACTTCAGTTGCTCTGCTTCATTCTGCTCTTGTTACAGAAAAAAGGGATACTCTAAAAAACTGGACCATTTTACTGGCAATTATTGCCTTTTCGTTCTCATTAATAGGAACATTTATAGTTCGTTCAGGAATACTAACTTCAGTTCATTCCTTTGCCAATGATCCTACAAGAGGAGTTTGGCTTTTATTTATGATATCTTTAATAGTAGGAGTAGCTTTAGTTTTATTTTCTTTAAGAGCTTCTGAATTATCCAAAAATGTTACATTTTCATTAGTTAGCCGTGAAAGTGCACTTATATCTAACAATCTACTTTTAATGGTATCAACTGTTGTAGTTTTCATAGGAACTTTATGGCCATTATTGATTGAAACCTTAATTGGTGAGAAAATATCGGTAGGTGCACCTTTTTTCAATAAAGCCTTTACACCTTTCATGGTATTGCTAGCTATGATTTTACCCTTAGGAGCAGTTCTACCTTGGCGTAAATCCTTTAATTCAAATTATTTAATCGTTTTATTACCAATTTTCGTATTTTCGATATTTGTTGGAATTATTGTGTATGAGATGCAGCAAAAAAATAATCTAATAGCTCCTATTGGGATTGTTTTGTCTGTATGGGTTATTTTTGGAGCATGGAGTGAATTCTTCGTTAAGAATAGGATATTCTCAACAAATTACAGTCTTGTTTTGTACCGAATTTTACATATGCGTGCATCCGATTGGGGTAAAATAATTGCACATTCTGGTTTTGGTATAATTATTTTTGGAATATCAAGTATAACAGCTTGGGAAATTGAAGATATAAGAGTTGTGAAAATAGGGGATACATATTCTGCTGGATCCTATAAATTTACCCTAAATAATGTTATTAATAAAAATGGTCCAAATTATGTATCAACAATGGGTCTTTTGGATGTTTTAGACAAAAAAAATAATTACATCACAACGTTAAAACCTGAAAAAAGATTCTTCCCAACTCAATCTATTACTACTACAGAAGCAGCTATTGATAACGGTTTAACCAGAGATATATATGTAGTATTGGGATCAGAACAAAATAAATCTGGGTGGGTCATTAGGACTTATATAAAGCCTTTTGTAAATTGGATATGGCTTGGTGCGTTTATTTTATCATTAGGAGGTATTTTAAGTGTTGTTGATAAAAAATTAAGGATTGGAATAGCATCAAGAAAAGAACATTTAGTTTGATATTATGAAAAAATTCTTATTGTTTATATTTTTGATTTTTTGTCCGGTAGTTTCATTAGCCGTAGAACCAGATGAAATTTTAGAAAATCAAACTTTAGAAGAGAGAGCTAGGCTAATTTCAAAAGATCTTAGATGTTTAGTATGTCAAAATGAAAATATTGATAGTTCTAATGCAGAGCTTGCAAAAGATTTAAGGTTATTAGTAAGAGAAAGAATTCTTCTAGGTGATACAAATAAACAAGTAAAAGGTTTTATAGTTAAACGTTATGGTGAATACGTTCTATTAAATCCAACATTTTCTGGTTCAACTATATTTTTATGGATATCTGGACCAATTCTTTTTATTATATCAGTATTGATGATTACTTTTAGAGTTTATTTTAATAGACCTAAAAGAGATGAAATCTCAAAAAAACATTCCGCTACAGACTTAAAAAAATTAGAAGCATTTATTAAAAAATAAAAAATTACATTTTTTTTATTTTTTTATCAAGTATAACTTTAATATTGTTTAGTGTTATAAGTTAATGATTTTACTTTCTAATTTACCCAAAATTAAATTATCGCAATTAGACGGTAATATTGATTTTTATGATATAAATAAATATAAAAATACAAATTCTAAACATTATAATGAAATTAAATTTTTTGATTTTTTAGAAGAAATAGGGAATTTGAGTCCTTATCTGCAAAGAATATCTAAAAGTGAAACACAGTGGCTTCATAGAATTAAAGAAAAGTGTTTGAATGACATTATAAATGATTTAATTCTTGATGTTCGAGCTTTTAATTTAGATGATTTAGTAAAAGAGTGTAGATTGATAAAGAGGCGAATTTTCTTAATTACATCAATATTTGATATTTCAGGTTATTTGTCATTAGATCACGTCTCACTAATTTTGACGTATGTAGCTGATTTTATTTTATCAGTATTATCTAAATCTATAATTTATGAAAAAGGAGAATATCGTAGTGTTTTAGATAATAAAAATATAAATCGTTCTATAAGTTTTTTTATTCTTGCTATGGGTAAAATGGGTTCATATGAACTTAATTATTCATCCGACATTGATATTATTTTTTTTAATACTTTTGAAAATAAAAAGATTAATGATCAGTTTGAAGCTAAACAAAAAATCATAAAAAAATTTAGAAAACTTGTGCGTATTTTAACAGATACATCAACTGGGGATTTTATATATAGAGTTGACCTAAGATTAAGGCCAGATCCTTCCTCTACACCTATTGTAACAGATACAAATTTTGCCGAAAGTTATTATCAAAACTTGGGACGTACTTGGGAAAGAATGGCTTTTATCAAAGCTAGGCCAGTAAGTGGAAATATACTTAAGGGTAAAGAGTTTATGAGTAAAATTTCCTCCTTTATTTGGAGAAATCATTTTGATTATGCAGCTATTGATGATGTAAAAAACTTAAGAGAAAAAATGAAATTAAATTCCACTCATTTAAAATTATTTAATTTAAGTGGTTATAATATTAAAATTGGCCTTGGTGGAATTAGAGATATTGAGCTCTTTACTCAAACCTACCAGTTAGTAGTAGCTGGTAGACAAAAAGAATTAAGAGGGGCAAACACTCTCTTAATACTAAAAAAGCTTAAAGAATTTGGTTGGCTTGATAATCGATCATTTGAAACTTTAGTGGATGCTTATATTTTGTTACGTACTACAGAAAATCGATTACAGATTATTAATAATACCCAAACACAAAATTTACCTAATGAAAAATCAATAAAATTTAAACAATTAGCCTCACTTATGGGTTTTAATGACTATATAAACTTCAGGGATCTATTATTGAATAAATTAAAAGCAGTAAAAACTCTAACCGATGATTTTTTTTCTAATTTGAAATTTAGAAAAGTACATAATAAAACATTTTTTCATGTAAGCCCTTTGAATAATAAAAAAAACAAATTTGATAGAAAATTAAATAATGACAACTCTCTTCATAGTGAAATTAATTCTTTAAAAAACAACCAGATTTTTAGAAATCTTAGTACCTTAAGATCATTTACCGCTCTTACACCATTATTTGTTAAAGAAATACAACAATTTAATCATCAAACTCAATTAATTGGGAAATTAGAAGTTTTTTTTAAAAATATATCAACAGGATCACAGCTTTTCCCACTTTTAGAAAATAACCCAACACTGATTAAAACTTTATTAATTATTTTAAATAGTTCAAACTTAATTTCTCAAAAATTATCAAATAATGTTGAATTACTTGATTTGTTAGTATCCAAAAAATTTCTGGATTATATTTCTTCAAAAGACAAGATGGCTAAAGAGCTGAAATTAAGATTAAAATATAAAAACGATTTTGAATTTATTATTAATGAGTTAAGAAGATTTGTTAAAGAAAGAAAATTCCAGATTAGTATACATTTAATGTTAGGCAAAATTAATTGTTTTAAAGCATCAAACTATTTTTCAGATACTGCAGAAATTTGTGTAGAAATCTTATTACCTGTAATTAAGAAAAATTTAAAACCACGTTATGGATATCCTGTGAATCATTTACCATGTGTTTTAGGTATGGGAAAATTAGGTTCTAGTGAAATGAATTTTTTTTCTGATCTTGATCTCATATTAATTTATGATCCATTTGTGAAATATAAAATAAAAAATCAAAATTATAATTCTTTAGAGATTTATTTTGCAAGATTTACTCAAGCTCTTGTATCTGCTTTTACTTCTTTAACAGAAGAAGGAAAATTATATAATGTTGATATGAGACTTCGGCCATCAGGCAGAAAAGGACCTGTTGCTACATCAATAAGTTCATTTTTAAATTATCAATTAAATAAAGCATGGGTTTGGGAATATATGGCACTATCAAGAGCTAGGACAATTGCGGGTGATACTAAGACAAGTAGTAAATTAAATAAAATATTGTTTAAAATATTTGATAATAAAACTTTTCCCAAAAATGAGATAAAAAAACAAACTCAAAATATGCGTATGACCTTACATAAAAATTATAGTAAAGAATTTAATCCACCAGATATAAAATATGGTAGAGGAGGATTTCAAGAATTAGAACTTCTTATACAGATGGGAATGCTCTTAATGAATATTGGTTATAAAAAAAATCAGCAATCTCCAAAAAAATTAATTGTGGTATTGTTCAGAGCTAGCTTTTTTAATGAAGATGAGTTTAAAGAAGTTTCTTTGATTTATGATTTATTTTTTAACTATCAGCAAGTAATTTGTATTATGTCTGATAAGATCGATAATAAACAAATTTTATCAAATTATGGATTACAATATTTGATTGAAAACTTTTATAAATCAATTAACTATGAAAAAGTTAAAAATTTAAATGATTTATATTTTTTACTTAAGCAGAAATCTATATATATTGCCAATTTATTTGATAAAAAATTAAAATAGTACACGACTATGGATTATGATCCTAAAAAACTTATAAGTGAGTCATTTAAAATCAATGATATAAGTGATATAGAGTGTCGTTCAATTTTTTTTGGTTGGGTTTTAGATATTGATTCAAAACTTGATATAAATCTCGCAATTAAAACTCTTCACGAAAAATATTCATTATCCAATCCCACCCATCCAATGACTAGGGTTCTTTTAGAAGGTCTGTCTGGTGGATATCGTGCAGAAAGAAGAAAAAGAGATAAAAGAACACACACCTAAATAATTTTATTAATAAATTAATTTTAAAAAAAAATTAATAGTATTAAATTTAAGATACATTTCGAGATATGAGATTTATGATAATAAATATCGCATTATTTTTCTTAATATTATTATTGAGTTTCGAAATTTCTTATGCCCATGTGTCGGAAAGAGCATTAACATTGTTGTTACCTACAGAAATTTATATTCCTGCTGGAATATCTGTTTTAGTTTTAACTATTTTAATTACCTATATTTCACCAAAAGCATTTATTGGTATACTCTTCAGAACTTATGAAATAAATTTTCTTAAACGTTTTAATTTTATTTCTTTAATTGATTTAAACTCAATTAAAGTTGTTATGAGTTTAATAAGTTTTTTTCTTTTAATTATTTTAATTGTCTTGGGTTTTACAGGTTCAAGAGATCCATTAGTTAATCCTCTTTCGCTTTTCATTTGGTCAGTTTGGTTTTTAGTTATGCCTTTAGCTCAAATGATATTTGGAAACATATGGTCCTTTTTAAATCCTTGGTATGGTATTGGGAAGATTTTATTCAAAAATAATTTTATTTTTAAATTAGACAATAATTTAACTTATTTAATACCATCTTTGTTATTTCTTCTTTTTTCATTATTCATGCTTGTAGATATAGCTCCTGATGATCCAGACAGGTTAGCTACTGTAGTATGTTTGTATTTTTTGTTAAATTTTTTTTGTATTTGGTTGTTTGGAATAGAATGGCTAAAAAGAGGGGAATGTTTCTCTGTTTTTTTTGGTAAGTTATCAAAATTATCCTTGTTTTGGTTTGAAAATAGAAAAGCTTATTTTGGCTTTTTTGGATCTCAATTAACTCATATTAATTATTTACCACCTTTAACTGTTTTATTCTTAGCTATAATTTTAGCAACACTATCATTTGATGGATTAAATGAAACTTTTTTTTGGTTTAAAATTATCAATATCAATCCATTAGAATTTCATGGTAGATCCTCTGTTATTTTTCAAAATTCAATTGGTTTATTAGCATTTGCAATTTTTTTATTTTTTATTTTTCTATTGACTATTTATTTAGGTCACAAATTTATCAATGAAGAAATTGAATTTAATAAAATTATAGGTATTAATTCTATAGCTTTATTGCCTATAGCAATTGCTTATCATATCGCTCACTACTTAACTACCTTTTTAGTAAATATTCAATATTTTTATAAAGTTCTTTCTGATCCTTTAAATAACGGATCAAATTACTTTGGTACGGCTAATATTCATGTGACTACTAGTTTTTTTAATAGTATTGAAACTGTAAGAATAATTTGGTTAATTCAAGCGTTTGCTATTGTATTTGGACATGTAATTGCGGTTTTATTAGCTCATTCAATAAGTGAAAAATATTTAAAATCAAAATCATCGCTTCTTATTAGTCAATTCCCAATAAGTATTTTTATGATTTGTTACACTTTTTTAGGTTTGTGGATACTTTCTACACCTTCGGTTGGTTAAAAATATTTTATTATAACTAGACAAGAAATTATTTTTGTATTTTATTAGAAAAGTGTCCTATTTATAATCAAACGGAATTAAGAGATGAAAAAAAATTCAAAAAATAATTTTTCTAGAAGAAAATTAATGAAAAGTGTTGCTGCTGCAGGAACTGTTGCGGTTATGCCTGGTTTTGTAAACTATAGTCAGGCGTCAAGTTCTGCACCAATAAGAATAGGTTTCCAAGTTCACAGAACTGGTATAGGTGCAGCATATGGAAGATGGTACGACAGAACAACTCAAGCAGCTGTAAAAATTATTAATGATTCAGGTGGTATAAATGGTCGCCCAGTTGAGATTATATCAGAAGATGATGGAACAGATCCAAAGAGAGGTGCTGAAGCTCTTGAAAAATTTGCTAATCAACACAATTGTGATGTTGCTTTTGGTACTCTTTTTTCTCATGTTGTTATCGGTTCAGCCCCAAGAGCTGGTGAACTAAAATTACCATATTTTGTTGTTTCTGAAGGTCATCATGTAGCATCAGGTATGCTTAATAGATATACGCTTCAGCCAGGAATTACGGATGTAAAGAGTCAGGTACAAGCCATGGCACCTTTCGTGAAAGATAATTTAGGTAAAAAAGTAACTATGGTTTATCCAGATTTTGCTTTTGGTCATGATCATAGGGATTATTTTTCAGCAGCATTTGAAGCCCGAGGTGGTGAAATAATTGCTAAAGTCCCAATTCCGCCAACAGAATCCAGCTTTTCTAAATATTTTCCAAAAATACCAAGAGATACAGAAGTCCTTTATCATGTTATGGTAGGTCCTGCAGTTTTAACATTTGTTAAGGAATTAGGAGAATTTTATGGATCTAAAGGTCCTAAACTTTTTGGTTTTATCGATAGTGTTGAAGCTGTTGATTTAAACACTCCTGGGTTAGAATTTTTAGATGGTAGTTATTTTTGGGAGGGAAACCCTAGATACGCTCAAGATAACCAGACAGATCATGATCAATTTTATAGAAGCGCCGTAGGTGTCGATAAAAACGGTGCATCAGTTTCAGACCCTAAAGATGTTTCCACTTACGCACATATGTTTGGATGCTGGGAAACATTACATATAATTAAAAAGGGGATGGAAGAATCGGGATATTCAAATGTTAAAGATAGATCTAAGTTAATAGAAGCCGTTGAAAGTATGAAAAATATGCCGTTGTCTCAAGCTCATCCACAAGGGGCAAAAATATTTAATGGAAAGACACATCAAACATTTGGTCATCAATACATTACTAAAATGACTAATGGTAAACTAGTTCTTGCTCATACTACATCTATTGAAGACACATTTTATCCTGACGAAGTTGATTATACTAAACAATCATTTTAGTGTTATAGTCAAAAATTATAATGGAGTTAGGGCCTTATTTACTCTTCGCCTCTTTAGAAGGCTTGGTGCATGCGGCTGTTTTATCACTTATAGCTTTAGGATTAAGTCTAGTATTTGGGGTTATGAGGATAGTAAACGTTGCCCATGGAGAGTTTTTCATGCTTGGTGCTATAATTACATGGTGGGTATCAAGCTTAGTTTCAGGTAACCCTGCGATTGGTTTTTTATTAGCTTTATTAGTAGTTCCCTTTATTGTTGGAATTACGGCTGTTTTTAGTGACTGGTTGATTTTAAGGCATTTAAAATATGATCCTGAAGCAACAATAATTGCAACAATTGGAATATTATATATCATACAGCAATTTGCATTAATGACTTTTGGTCCTGATGCAAGACCAGTAGAACAACCATTTAATATAAGATTAGATTTATATTGGTTTGGTTTTTCAGCATATAAATTTTTTGTTATTTTATCAGCTATAATACTTCTGATTACTATATGGTTAGTAATGACTAAAACGAAATTTGGACTAATTTTAAGAGCCACACAATTAGATAGCGAAATTGCTCAAGCATTCGGGATACCGATATCTAGAGTATATAATATAGTTTTTGGGTTGGGAGCGGCTATAGCAGCAGTAGGAGCAGTATTAATAGTACCTATTCAACAGGCTCACTATTTAATGGGTGGTGAGCCTCTGTTACTTGCATTTATTGTAGTTATCATTGGTGGTTTAGGAAGTCTAAAAGGAACTGTAGCAGCAGCTATATTAATTGGTATGAGTGATGGAATAATTTCTGTATTTTTTTCACCAAATATAGCAAAGATTTTAGCAACTTTATTAGTTGTAGTGGTATTAATCATCAAGCCAAATGGATTATTTGGAACGACTAAAACATGAGAAAAAATATAATTCTTCATCTAAGTGCCTTAGCAACCCTTTTTTTATTTGAAATGTTAGGAATTTTTTCTGAATATCACCAAGGTAATTTTGCTAGAATTTTAGTTCTAGCAGCTTATGGTGTGGGTTATAATATTTTATTTGGTTACACAGGGCTTTTGAGCTTGGGGCATGCTTTATTTTTTTCAGCAGGTCTTTATGCCTCAGGTCTTTCAATTTATCATTTAGATTATAATATTGAGCAATCTTTATTACTTGCTATTTGCATTTCTGCATTGATTTCCTTGATAATAGGTTTTCTTGCTTTAAGAACAATAGGCGTTTCCTTCATGATAGTAACCTTAATGTTTTCTCAAATTGCTTATTTAAGTATTTTATATTTTGGTAGTATTACAAGAGGTGATGAAGGATTTGTTATTCAACAATCTAGTAGAGTTTTTCTTTCAATGGATTTATCTAATCCCACAATTAGATATTATTCTGCTCTTTTAATTTTTTCTCTATGTATGTTGACTAATTTGTGGATAGCAAAAAGTCCGTTTGGTAGAGTTTTAGTAGCAATTAGAGAAAATAGTGAGCGAGCTCTGATGCTAGGTTATAATGTCAAATTGTATAAATTATTTTCCATAATTATTTCTGGAACTATTTCTGGTTTGGCAGGTGCATCTTATGGTATTTTATTTGGATATGTGGGTGCTAGTTTTGCAGCTGTTTCGTATTCAATTTTCCCTCTGTTATGGGTCTTAATCGGAGGGGCAGGAACAGTTTTAGGACCACTTATAGGGGCAATTTTTATGTTTTATTTAATTGATTATGCAAGCGATATTACTGATGCCTATATGATAATTGTAGGTGTTGCTCTTCTATTTGTAACTTTATTTGCAAGACGTGGTATATTGGGAGAATTAAGATATAGGTTTTATAAATGGATAGCTTAAATGATGAATTATTGTATACAGAAAATTTGAGTAAGAATTTTCAAGGTATTACTGCTGTAGATAAAGTAAACTTTAAGATAAATAAAAATGAAATTAGAGCTTTAATTGGTCCTAACGGTGCAGGGAAAACAACTTTTGTATCACTGCTTTGTGGAAGGATAAGAGCATCTAATGGTAAAGTTTTTTTTAATGGATCAGACATTTCAAATCTTCCTGTTTATAACAGGATTTCTAGTGGTATTGGATATACTTTTCAAATTACTTCAATTTTTTCTAATTTAACTGTTTATGAAAATGTTGCTTTATCAATAAAAAATAGGAGAAATAAAGAAGAAAGAAGTATTATATCTGAAGTTTTAAATAAAGTTGATCTTTTAGATAGAGTTTACCAAAGAAGTGGTGACTTAAGTTATGGACATCAAAGGTTACTAGAATTAGCGATGGGAATGGCACAGAGACCAAAGTTATTAATTTTAGACGAACCAACACAAGGACTGTCAGATGTAGAAATTGAAAATTTTAAAAAACTTATTAAAGATTTCTCTGAGACTATGACTGTTTTATTGATAGAACACAATATGGATGTTGTAATGTCAATTGCTGACAAAATAACAGTACTTCATTTTGGAAAAATTATTTCAGAGGGAGATAAACATTCAATACAAAGTGATCCTTTAGTTCAAAAAGCATATTTGGGGGATTAATGCTAGTCGTTGATAATTTAGCATCATATTATGCTAATATAAAAATTTTAAATGAAATTTCATTTAATTTAAATCAAGGTCAAGTTCTTTGTCTTCTTGGTAGAAATGGTGCTGGTAAAACAACTATTCTCAAATCAATTATGGGTTTGGTAGATCACACAAAAGGATTAATACTGTTTAATGACGTGAAATTGTCAGGAGTTTCTGCGCACTTTATTCCTAAAAAAGGTATTGGATATGTCCCTCAAGGCAGAAGACTTTTTTCGGAATTAACTGTTGAAGAAAACTTAGAAATAGGTCTTTTGACAAGAAGAAAAGGAGAGAAAACTAAGGAAAAAGTTCTTAATATGTTCCCAAAACTTAAAGAGAGAATTAACCAAATTTCTGGAACACTGTCTGGAGGTGAGCAACAAATGCTAGCTTTAGCGAGAGCTCTCTGTATTGAGCCAAACTTATTACTATTGGACGAACCTACTGAAGGATTACAACCGTCAATGATATCTTTGATAAGAAAGAGTATTCTAGAGCTTAAAAACCAAGGAGTTTCCATACTGCTTGTTGAACAAAGAGTAGAGGCAATTTTACCAGTTGCAGATGAAGTAATAATTATTGAAAATGGTTCGAAAATATTTTCTGCATCTTCAAAAGAATTAAAAAACAAAACAACATTAAAAAAAATATATAGTTTTATAGGATTATAAATTTATAACTCATTGGAGACAACTAAATTAACTCCTTTATTTTTCATGTCATTAATTGCCATTTCAAGTGATCCGTCTAAGTCAATGGCTCGGCAAGCATCTTTTACCACATATACTTTAAAATCTAAATCAACTCCGTCAATTGCCGAAAAATAAACACAAAAATCTAAAGCTAATCCGCAAAGATAAATAGAATCTATTCCTCTTGCCTTCAGATATCCACCTAATCCAGTTGGTGTTTTATGATCATTATCAAAAAAAGCAGAATAACTATCTATTTCAGTTTTAAAACCTTTTCTAATGATTAAGTTTGTACTTTTTGTCATTAGTTTTGGATGAAATTCTGCCCCCTTTTTTCCTTGTATACAGTGATCTGGCCACAATACTTGAGTACCGTAAAACATTTCAGTAGTTGAAAAAGGTAACTTATCCAAATGATTAGAAGCAAAAGATGAATGATTAGGTGGATGCCAATCCTGAGTAGCAATTTTTACTTTAAATTTTTCTTGTAATTTATTTGCAACTTCTACAATCTCATTTCCTTCTCTTACCGCAAGAGCGCCACCTGGACAAAAATCATTTTGAATATCTATTATTATTAAAGCAGTGTTTTCCTCAAAATTTGTCATTTATAACTTTCTAAATTTAATTATGTTTAAAGTATAAAAATATTTTGGTGTAAGAATCAAAAGAAAAAAAGTAACTTTACCATTGTTAGGAATATTAATTGGTCTCAAATATGAAAAATTACAATATCAAATCAATGAAGTTGTACAACTTTGTTGATAGGGTTTATAATGAATTAAGGGAATTAGGTAAAGAAACTAGTGGACAATTGTCAGTAAATGAATTGTCTTCTTTTGACCAGTTGCATTATCATGGTACGCAAGCTATTGATTTTGCAATAAAAAAATTTAATATTAATGATAAGTCTAAAATATTAGAAATTGGTTCTGGATTAGGTGGGCCAGCTAGATATTTAGCAAAAAAAACTGGTGCTAATATTACTGCAGTTGAACTTCAAGAAGATCATAATGATGCTGCTGTTTATCTTACAAAAAGATGCAATCTAGATAGTAAAGTTGAACACATATGTGGTGATTTTTTAAAATTAGGTTTTCCCGAAAATAATTATACTATAGTAGTTAGTTGGCTAGCTTTATACCATATTCCTGACAGAAAAAAATTACTAAACAATTGTTTAAATTTATTAAAACCCAATGGTCATTTCTATGTTGAAGATTTTGCATTTTTTAAACCATTCGATGATAATGAAAAATTAGAACTTTCAAATGATTTTTTTGCGAATTACTTAGTAAGTTTATCTCAATATGAAACAGATCTAAAAGTAGCTGGTTTTTCAAATATATTTATTGAAGATATGACTAGTAGTTGGATTAAATTTACTAGAGATAGGCATAAAAATTATCAGGATAATATTGATAGACATACTAGAGTACATAATAAAATTATAGTTCAAAACATGCTTTACTTTTATTCATTTGCCATGAGGTACTTAAGTGGAGGAAAATTAGCAGGTATAAGAGTTTCTGCAAAAAAATAAAAAACTTTCTAAAATCTTTATAAAATTAATTAAATCTTTATAAAATATCTCTAATGGAAGTTTCTTTATATTTTAGTTTTTAGCAATTTCATCAATTATTCTAACCCAGCTTCGTGCACCTTTGTAGAAGCTTTTGAGATTATATTTTTCATTAGGAGAATGGATATTATCGTCATCAAGGGCAAATCCTACAAGTAAGGTATCCATATCTAATATATTCTTAAAGTGTTGTACTATTGGTATGGAACCGCCACCTCCTTCGAATATGGTTTTAGCGTTCCATTCGTCTGAAAGGGCTTTTTGAGCTTTATTTATAATTTCATCATTAAGTGGGAATTGAGTTGCTTTAGAGCCTTTATGGTTGCTGAATTTTATTTCAAAATCTACTGGTAAATCGTTCATCAGCTTTTTTCGAAAATTTAACCTTATTTCCTCTGGGTCTTGATCTCCCACCAGTCTAAATGAAATTTTGGCATGAGCCTCTGATGGAATAACTGTTTTGAATCCCTCTTCAATATAGCCGCCCCATATACCATTAATTTCGCAGGTAGGTCTACCCCATAATTTTTCTAGTAATGAATAATTTTTCTCACCAAAAGATTTAGACATTCCCAAATTTTTTAAAAAGGTTTCTTCTGAGAAGCTAAGTTTTTTCCACTCTTTTTTTAACTCTTTAGAAACAGCATCTACTCCATTGTAAAAGTAAGGTATATCTACTTTTCCATCTTTATCGTGTAAACTAGATAACAAATCAGACATTACTTTCAATGGGTTGTTAACTGCTCCACCATAAATGCCAGAATGTAAATCTCGATTAGGCCCTTTAATGCTAATCTCTTCAGATAACATACCTCTTAAAGAACAGGTAATAGAGGGAGTTTTTTTATCCCACATACCAGTATCACATACTAAAGCATATTTACACTTTAACTCAGAGGTATTCTTTTTAAGAAATGGAACAAGAGAAGGAGATGATGTTTCTTCTTCTCCTTCTAGAAGAATGGATAAGTTAATAGGAAATGAATTATTTACATAATTTATTGCTCTACACGCTTCAATAAAGGTCATGAGTTGTCCTTTATCATCAGATGCTCCTCTAGCCACAATAACTTTCTCACCTGAAATTGATTTAATTTTAGGTTCAAAGGGATCATCCTCCCATTCTTTCAAAGGATCAACAGGTTGAACATCATAATGTCCATAAAATAAAAAGTCTCCTTTTGATTTGGTAGTGTGAGCAACAACCATAGGATTTCCTGTAGTTTCTCTTAATGAAGCATTAAAACCTATATTATTAAGTTCATTTACAAGCCATTTCGCTGTAGAAATACAATCAATCTTGTATTTACTATTCGTAGATATCGATTTGAACTTAAGAAGTTCAGATAGTCTGGATACAGACTCATCCCTTGTTTGGTCCAACCTTTTTAAAGTTTTTTCTAAATTCATTTTTAATTAACTATTCTTTTTAAGATAATGATTTTCTTGTGAATATAGGCTTCAATTCAGAAGATAAAGAAGGGTTAAATTTATAGCGATCATAATTAAAATCCTTAATTTCAGAGTGATTTAGTATTTTATTTTTTAATATAAATCTAGCCATACTACCTCTAGCTTTCTTAGAAAAAAAACTAATATTTTTTAAAGTATTATTTTTTTCTTCTAAAAATTGGGGGTTAATAATATCGGCCCTTATTATTTTAGTGTTTATAACTTTTGAATACTCAACGGATGCTAAATTTATAATTTTTTTATATTTAGATTTTTCAAGATCCAAATTTAGGTTGTTTGAAACAATATCACTCCAATATTGGTATAAATTATGGCCTCTATTATTTTTTAAGTTACTTCCCATTTCAAGCCTATATGGTTGAATTAAATCGAGGGGGCGAAGTAAACCATATAAACCAGACAAAATTCTTAAGTGTTTTTGAGAAAAATCTAAATCTAATTTAGAGAATTCCATTATATTCAACCCTATGTAAGTATCACCGTTAAAAGCAAATGCTGCAGCTTTAGTAGATATTTCAGTTGGATTATTTTTAAAACTTTGGAATCTTTGAAAATTTAAATCAGCTAATTTATCAGAAATTGACATTAATTGTTTTAACTCCAATTTACTTAATTTTGATGCTACATTAGCTAAATTTGTAGCGTCTTTTTGAAAAAGAGGCTTCGATAAGTTATTTTCGATTTCTACTGGTGAAAAATCTAATTTTTTTGCTGGTGATATAACTAATAACATTTCTGTTAACCTTTATTTAATTAATTAGTAATCCATCCTCCACCTAGTACTCTTGAAGAATTTTGTTCATAAAATACGCAGGCTTGACCTGGTGCAATTGCTTCTTCGTGGTCCTTTAAAGTAACTAATCCATTTTTTTTATCTAAAGGATATATTTCAGCACTTTTAGGTGGTCTTGTTGATCTAACTTTTACATCTACTAAAAAACCATTTTTAGGGCAATCATTAAAATTTTCATGACCTAACCAATTTATATTATTAATTTTAAACTTTTCTCCAACCAGATCAGATTTATAACCAACAATTATTGAGTTTGATTTAACATCAATTTTAGTAACGTAAAGAGGACGAGTTGAAGATATGCCTAAACCTTTTCTTTGGCCTATTGTATAATTTACGATACCTTTATGTGTACCTAATTTTTGTCCTTCTTTGTCATATATTGGTCCTTCTTTTATATACTCACTTGTTGTATTTTGTATAAAATCAAAATATTTACCTTTTGTAATAAAACAAATATCTTGGCTATCAGGTTTGTTAGCAACTTTAAGACCTAGATTTTCGGCTAAAGATCTAGTTGTTTCTTTTGATTTGTAATCCCCAAGTGGAAATCTCAAAAATTCCAACTGTTTAAGTGTAGTCGCAAATAAGAAATAACTTTGGTCCTTTTTATTATCAAGTGCAGTATGTAACTCAATACCATTCAAGCCTAATTTTCTTCTTACATAATGACCTGTAGCCATGCAGTCTGCATTTAAATTTCTAGCTGCATCGAGAAGATTTGAAAACTTTACAGTTTCATTACAACGTATACATGGAACAGGAGTAAGTCCATTAACATAAGAATTTGTAAAATCGTCAATGACATTTTTTTTAAATTCGTCTTCATAATCAAATACATAATGAGGAAAATCAAAGTCTCTTGAGACTTTGATAGCATCGTTTATATCCACACCTCCACAACATTTGCCAGGTTTATAATTAGATACATTACCAGAATATAATTGCATTGTAATTCCGATAACATCATATCCTTCTGCTTTTAATTTTGCTGCTACCACAGAACTATCAACACCACCAGACATTGCAACAACCACTCTTGTATTTTTTGGTTCTTTATTTATTCCTAATGAATTCATAATTAAAAAAAATGTTATAAAGTAAAAGTTATAGAAAATAAAATATTATAATATAAATCACATATTGAATTGTTAATTAAATCAATTATTGCAATTTGCAATGTTTAAAATATAAGAATATTAAAAAAATCTAAAATCTCCAGAAAAATATTGAAAAAATCAAAAGAAAAAGAAATTAAAAAGAAAATTATTATTCTTCAAAAGGAAATTGAAGAAGCTAAGATAGACTATTTTCAAAATGATGATCCATTACTTTCAGATAGTGAATATGATAGTCTAATAAAAAGATATAAAGAATTTAAAAAAGAGTACCCATCACTATTTTCTAATAACGATAAAACTCTTAGTGTTGGAACTCTTGTATTATCTTCTTTTAATAAAGTAGAGCATTCTACGCCATTACTTTCTTTAGCAAACGCTTTTAATTCTTCAGACGTTAAAAATTTCGATGAATCTATTAAACGTTTTTTAGGCAAGGACCTTTCGTCTGATATTGAATATGTTGCTGAACCCAAAATTGATGGGCTTTCTCTTTCAATTAGATATGAGAAAGGAAACTTAATTCAAGCATCTACAAGAGGTGACGGTAAAATAGGTGAAGATGTAACACATAATGCAAAAACTATTTCAGAAATCCCACATTATATATCCTCTGCACCTGACATATTAGAAGTTAGAGGCGAGGTATATATATTAAAAAGTGACTTTGAGAAACTCAATCAATATCAACAGCTTCAAAATCAAAAAACTTTTGCCAATCCAAGAAATGCTGCAGCTGGATCCTTACGTCAGTTAGATAGTAACATTACCAAAAAAAGACCACTTAAATTTTTTGCCTACACCTTGGGAGAAATTTCCAATAATCTTGTTGATAATCAAAAGGACTTAATAGATTTACTGAAAAAATATGGTTTCAAAACAAATCAAGATTTCTATTTATGTAAAAATTTAAATGAGTTGAATAGAGTTTATGTAAATTTCAATCAAATTAAGGAAAACCTGGATTATGATGTGGATGGTTTGGTTTATAAAGTAAATGAATTTAAGTTACAAAAAAGATTAGGTGCAAGATCAAGTTCCCCGAGATGGGCGATAGCTCACAAATTTAAACCTTTAGAAAGTTTTACTAAAATATTGTCAATAGAAATTCAGGTAGGTAGGACGGGTACACTTTCACCTGTTGCAAAATTAGAGCCAGTTGAAATTGGAGGTGTCATTGTATCTAGTGCTACATTACATAATGAAGATTTTATAAAAGGTTTCGATAATAATGGTAATAAAATTAGAGGTGGAGTAGATATCAGAGTAGGTGATCTTGTTAGTATTTACAGGGCAGGTGATGTTATACCAAAAATTAAGTCAGTAAGCCTCTCTGAAAGGTCAATAGATTCAAAAGAGTACATTTTTCCAAAATTTTGTCCAGACTGTGGAAATGAGGTTAAAAAGGAAAAAAATGAATCTTCCATAAGATGTCACGCAGGATTATCATGTAAATCTCAAGTTATTGAGAGACTGAAACATTTTGTTTCTAAGCAAGCCTTCTCCATTGAAGGATTTGCTGAAAAGCAGATTATTCAGCTTTATGATTTAGACTGGATTAAATCTCCAACGGATATTTTTTATCTTGAAACAAAACATGGCCATAATTCTAAAATGCCATTAAAAAATTTAGATAATTGGGGTGAAAAATCTGCTGATAATCTTTTTAAAGCGATTGAAAAAAGTAAAAAAATTCCACTTAATAAATTCATTTTTTCACTTGGTATTCGTTATGTTGGTGAAGTAGTTGCTTCGATGCTTGCTAAATATTATGTAGAGTGGGATATTTTTTATGATAAAATGAAAAATTTATCCCAAAAAAACAATTCAGCTCTCGATGAATTAGTCAATATAGACGGTATAGGTTTAAAGAGTGTACATGAATTAAAATTATTTTTTTCAAATAAAGTATCCCTCGAAATTACTTTCGAACTGCCAAAGTTAATAGAAATAGAAAAATATCAACAAAAAAATATCAGTTCCCCAATATCTGATATGAGTATTGTGTTTACTGGTACATTAGAAACAATGTCTAGGTCCGAAGCCAAATCTATTGTGGAAAACATGGGTGCTAAGGTGTCATCCACTATTTCCTCTAATACAAATTTGTTAATATCAGGTATATCATCTGGTTCAAAATTAAATAGAGCCAGAGACAAGGGTATAAAGGTTATAACAGAAAAAGAATGGTTGGAATTAATTAAGAAATAATTCCTTTTATTGTAGATATTTCATTAGGAAGCTTTTTATAAATGTTTAGACCTCATCTTTTATTTCCATTATTTGGGAAATTAGAAAATTTAAAAGGAATTGGCTCAAAATCAATTTTCAATTTACATAAACTGGGCATATTTAAACCTTTAGATTTTCTGTATTCTTTTCCCACAAGTTTAAAAATTAGAAAACATCTAGAAATAGTTAATGATTTTAATGAAAATGAAACAGTCATTTTAAAGATAAGAGTAATTAAGCATAATTTTAAAAATTTTAAAGGACCAATTAGTATCGAAGTAACCGATGGATTTAATAAAATAAATTTAATTTTTTTTAATGCAAAAAATGATTGGATCAAAAGAAATTTACCTATTAATCAAGAACGATTTGTATCAGGAAAATTACAAAAATATATGGATAATTTTCAAATTATTCATCCTGATTACATAGAGACAATAAATGATTTAGATAAAATTCCAGAAATTGAACCTATTTATTCTCTAACAAAAGGCATATCTCAAAAAGTATTTTTTAATTGTGTGAATCAAATTCTTCAATTATTACCAAAATCAATTAATTCATATGAATGGGTTTGTAAAAAAAGACTCAACGCTATGAATTGGACAGATCATGCCAGTAGTTTAAAAAGAATACATGCTCCAAAAACAATAAATGACATATCTCTAAACTCTAATTTTAGATTAAGACTAGCTTATGATGAGCTATTAAGTCATCAACTGAGTTTGTTAATAGCAAGAAATTTCTCAAAAAAAAATAAAAAAAAAAGAAGAATTTCAACTCATAGAATTTCCACTTTGATTAGGAAGAAATTACCCTTTTCTTTAACAAAATCTCAAGAATTATGTATTGCTGAAATTCAATCTGATCTATCGAAAACTGATAGAATGTACAGATTGATCCAAGGAGATGTCGGTTCGGGTAAAACATTAGTTGCATTATTTGCAATGATATTAGTTGCTGAAAATAGAGGTCAATCCGCCTTAATGGTTCCCACTGACATATTAGCTAATCAACATTTTTTTAATTTTCTTCAATATACAAAAGATGCTGGAATTAATACTGTTTTATTAACAGGTAAAATGAAAACTAAAGAGAAAAAAGAAACTCTAGAAATCATTAAATCAGGTAAAGCAGATTTAATCATTGGTACTCACGCACTTTTCCAAAAAGGGGTTCTGTTTAAAAAACTTGAATTGGTTATTATCGATGAACAACATAAGTTTGGTGTAAAACAACGCCACGACCTTATACAAAAAGGTGAAAATTTAGATATATTGGTAATGACAGCTACTCCAATTCCAAGAACATTAGAACTTGCAAACTATGGAGATATGGATATTTCGAAAATAATTGATAAACCATTAAATAGAAAAAAAATAGACACATCTATTATTTCTGAAAAAAAAATAGACAAACTTATTTCTAGATTATTTGAAATTTGTAATAATGGAGCACAGGCATATTGGGTATGCCCATTAATAGAAGATGGTGAAAAATCTGAATTGGTAGCAATTGAAAAAAGACTTTCTATACTCAATAAATTTCTTCCAAATATCAAAATTGAAACTTTGCATGGTAAAATGTCAGAGGAGCAAAAAAGTTACATAATGACGTCATTCATGGCTGGAAGTATTCAAATTCTTTTGGCAACAACAGTAATTGAAGTAGGAATAGATGTGCCCAATGCAAATGTAATAATAATTGAAGCTGCAGAAAGGTTTGGATTAGCACAGTTACACCAATTAAGGGGAAGAGTCGGTAGGGGAGAAAAAAAATCAAATTGTATTTTAATCTACTCAAAAAATGTCAGCGATCAAGGTAAAGAAAGGTTGGAGGTCTTAAGAAAATTTGATAATGGATTTGATATTGCAGAAAAAGATTTATTAATGCGTGGTGGAGGAAATCCTATTGGACCACAGCAATCAGGTATCCCAAAGTTTAAAATTGCAAATTTAGAATTTGACAAAGATTTACTTTATTATGCACACGAGGATGCAAGTGAAATTATAAAAAATAATAAAAATCTTAAATCTAAAGATGGTGAAAATATAAGAATTCTTTTACATCTGATGAATAGAGATAAGTCGCTGTCACTTCTTGAAACAGGATAAAATACTTGCAGTCTCTAAAAAAGAATGTAAGTTATTAAAGAACAAAACAAGAACAAAACTTTATGCCGGTATGTTTAATTATTTTTTAAACCTTCTCAAACTAGTTTTATTTGGTTCAGCTTACAGTATTTTTATTTTTATAATAAATTATTTGATATTTTTCATATTTCAAAATTTTTAAAATTTTTTTAATGTATTTTGAAAGCTTTTTTAGCAGCTTCTAGAACCAATAATATGGAATCATGCCTATTTTTAAATTCATATGCTGGTCTCAATAATTCATATTTCTCAAAGGGTTTAAAAGGTGTATCTCCATTATTTTCAAGCATATTTTTTACACTGTTAAATAATTTAGTAACAGAAGTATAATTTTGACCAATAGCATTTGATCCAAATATAGAGGCTGAAGCTTGGCCTAAAGCGCATGCTTTGATTTCTTGCATATATTCTTTAATAATACCATTTTCAAAATTGATATATATTGATACCTTCGAACCGCATATTGGAGTTCTGAGACTAATTTCTTTTTCTGCGTTATAAAGTTTTCCAACATGAGGTATTTCTGTTGCAAGCTTTAATATTTTTTCAGAATAAAGTTTCATAGAGATTTAAAAAAAAAGTTTATAACAACATTTAATTAGTTAACTTACTTATATAAAACATGAAAAGAAATAAAACCAGACAAGTTGTCCTATAACTTTATTTAGAATATTAACTTTTTTATGATGTAAAACGATTAATATTTAAAAATATTATTTAAGTAAATTTTTTATTGCTCAATTAATGATTTTATTTCATCTAAACTCATTCCTTTTTCTCTTAATTGGTTTAAACTTTCAGAATTTTTTGATTTTGATAATTTATTCCCGTTTTGATCATTTATTAATTTATGATGATAAAAATTAGGAATTTTGAAGTTAAATAATTTTTGAAGCAAAACGTGTATTGGAGTGTCATAAAAAAGGTCGTTTCCTCTAGTCACAAGTGATATATTTTGATGAAAATCATCTATTGTTGAAGCTAAATGATATGATGTTCTTATATCTCTTCTTGCTATTACAATATCACCAAGATTTTTTTTGAACCACTGTAAATCAAATTGTTGAATACCTTTTTCACCATTTGGTCCCAAACCTTTTTCATTAAATGACAAAGTTTGACTACCAAGGTGATGGTTAATTTTATCAATATTTATTCTTATATTATTGCTCCAAATATCTAATTTTTTTTTCCTACATGTTCCTGGATAAGTTACTGCATTGGGATATTTAAAAGGTTTATCTAAAGCTAATAAAGCATTATTTATGTCTGATCGAGAACACTCACATCCATAAATTAAACCTCTATCGTCTAGGAAATTTATGTAATTTTTATAGATGTTAATTCTATCCGATTGAACAAATACATCCTTTTCCCATTTAACTCCTAACCAATTAAGATCATAATAGATTTTATTATGATAAATTTTTTTACATCTAGTTAAATCTATATCTTCTATTCTCAATTTAAATAAACCATTACTGGTTTTAGCAAGTTGAAAAGCCAGTAATGCAGAATAAGCATGTCCTAAATGTAAAAAACCTGTTGGTGAAGGTGCAAATCTAGATATAATCATGATAAAAAACAATTAGGATTAATTAGGTATCAAAAAAAGTTTATAGCTGATATCCAATTTGTCCAATCTTCTTTTGCTTTTGATGTAAAGGCTACTTTTTTTACTTCTTTTTTTAATTTAGGTCCTTTAATTTTTGGTAATTCTTGAAATAAACCAAAATTAACATTCATAGGTTGAAATTCAACAAAATCGTTTTTGAAAAGTAAATGATGATAGAGACTTCCAATTGCAGTAGTGGGTGGAGGTATAATAGGTTTTTTATTTTTGATTTTCTGATCTATAAAATAAGAAACTAAAAGGCCAATTGCGGTACTTTCTACATAACCTTCAACTCCTGTAATTTGTCCAGCAAAATAAATATTGGAGGCATTTTTTAAACTTAATTCATTTGATAATAAGTGTGGTGTATTGATAAAAGTATTTCGATGGATACCACCTAGTCTTGCAAATTGAACATTTTCCATACCAGGAATTTTTTTAAATACTTCAACTTGTGAGGCATATTTCATTTTTGTTTGAAAACCAACCATGTTATATAATGTTTTTTCTTTGTTATCGGGTCTAAGCTGCACAACAGCGTGTGGCCTTTCATTGTTTTTGTGCGGATTTCTTAACCCAACTGGTTTCATAGGCCCAAATCTAAGAGTTTCTATTCCACTTTCTGCCATAATTTCTATTGGTAAACATGATTGAAAATATGGAGTATTTTTTTCCCAATCTTTAAAATCAATTTTAGAAGAAATTAGAATATCATCAATAAATTGTTTATATTGTATTTCATTTAGTGGGCAATTTAGATAAGCTTTTCTATCGTTTTCATCATTTCCTTTATCATACCTTGATTGAAACCAAGCTTTTTTCATATCTATACTTTCTAAATAAACAATAGGTGCAATAGCATCAAAAAAAGCAAGGTTTTCAGAATTAGTAATAGCAATTATTTGGTTGCTTAATTTATCGGACGTTAGTGGTCCTGTTGCAATTACTGTAGGATCTTTAAAATCTGTAATATTTTTAACTTCTTCCTTAAAAATTTTTATATTTTGATTTGAATATATCTTTTCAGTGATATCAGATGAAAATTTTTCACGGTCAATAGCTAATGCACCACCCGCGGGTACAGAGTTTAAATTTGCATTTTCTAAAATAAAACTATTTGCTTTGTTTAATTCCCATTTTAGTTGTCCTACTGCGTTCTTTTCATGGTCACTTGACCTAAACGAATTTGAACAAACTAATTCAGCAAATTTATCTGTTTTATGTGCCTCGGTCTTTTTTTGTGGACGCATTTCATATAAATTTACACAATATCCTTTTTTAGATAATTGCCATGCTGTTTCACACCCTGCTAAACCAGCCCCAACAACGTTTATATTATGAGAGGTCATAAGAAAATTTTTTTAAATAAGATATTTCTTTAGTTACTTGGATCATCTTCATCATTATTTTCAGCTATCCATGCAACAGATACAACTTTTTCATCATTTGCTGTGTCAAATACCTTAACTCCAGACGCAGTTCTTGACTGTCTTGAAATTCCAGATACTGGACATCTAATAGCTTTACCTGTTGAAGTCATCAGCATAATTTGGTCATCATCTTCTACTGGAAAAGCTGCAACGATTGTATCCTCTCTTTTTAAAAGATTAGCAGCTGTAATACCTTGTCCGCCTCTACCAGAAACTCTAAATTCAAGTGCAGATGATCTTTTGCCAAAGCCTGAGGACGTTAATGTAAGGATCCATTCTTCAGAAGCAGATAGTTCTGCATATCTGTCTTTTGAAATAGTAATCATTTTTTCACTTGTATCAAATTGAGTTTCTTCAACACTTTCCTCACCTGTTATTGCTCTACGCATTTTAAAATATGAATATCGTTCTTCTGAAGTAACTTTAACATGCCTTATAATTGCCATTGAAACTACAAAATCATTTTTGGAAAGTTTCATACCTCTTACTCCAGTAGAATCTCTTCCTTTAAAAACTCTTACATCTGAAACAGCAAATCTAATAGCTTTTCCTTTAGATGAATTTAACAATACATCATCATTATCAGAGCATATCCTAACACCTACAAGGTTAGTATTTTCGGGTAATTTCATTGCAATTTTTCCATTAGATTGTACTTTTGTGAAATCAGAAAGAGCATTTCGACGCACACTTCCAGTTGAGGTTGCAAAAAATATCTGTAAGTCATCCCATGTTTCTTCTGGTGCATCAACTGGCATAATTGCAGCAACTGATTTACCTGAATTTATGGGTAAGATATTTATAATCGCTTTTCCTCGTGAGTTTCTCCCACCAATTGGAAGTCTCCAGGTCTTTATTTTATATACTATTCCGTCAGTTGAAAAAAATAGAAGTGGGGTGTGTGTATTTGCTACAAATAAATTTGTAACTACATCCTCGTCTTTAGGGTTCATTCCTTGTAAACCTTTACCACCACGATTTTGAGCTCTATATTCAGATAGAGAAGTTCTTTTGATGTATCCTCCAGCGGTGACACTAACAACCATTTCGTCTTTTTCAATTAAATCTTCGTCTTCAGTATCCCCTTCAAAATCAATAATTTCTGATTGCCTTTCCTTCCCATATTTTTCTGAAATGGCTGTAAGTTCTTCATTTACTATATCCAGTATTTTTTCTCTAGATTCTAAAATTTCTAAATATGATTTTATATTCTTTGAAAGTTGAACTAATTCTTCTGTAATTTCTTTAATTCCTAAAGCAGTTAATCTTTGCAGCCTTAAATCTAAGATAGCTTTTGACTGATTTTCTGTTAAATTATATGTGCCATCATCATTAATTTTGTGTGATGGATCATCTATTAATTCTAAATATTCTACTATTTCCTGTGAAGGCCATCTTGTTTTCATAAGATTATTTTTGGCTTCTATTCCATCACTTGAATTTCTTATAAGATTTACAATTTTGTCAATATTAGAAACTGCTACTGCTAAACCACATAAGAGATGACTTCTATCTCTATTTTTTCTTAGATCAAATTCTGTTCTTTTTGTAACAATTTCAACTCGAAATTCTATAAATTCTTCCAAATACATTTTGAGGTTCAATTGTTCTGGTTTACCTTTATTAAGAGCTAATAAATTGCATCCAAAACTAGTTTGAAGAGGCGTAAACCTATACAACTGATTTAAGACTACTTCAGCGGTAGCGTCTCGTTTTAATTCTATTACTATACGAATACCAAACCTATCAGATTCATCTTGTATGTGTGAAATACCATCAATTTTTTTATTTTTTGCTAAATCAGCTATTTTTTCTATTAAATTTGATTTATTTACTTGATATGGAATTTCAGAAACAATTATGGCTGATCTATCCTGCCTTATGGTTTCTATATTTGTTTTTGCTCTTATCAATATAGAGCCTTTTCCTTCTGCATACGCTTTTCTTGCACCTCCATAACCAAGAATTAATCCACCAGTAGGAAAATCAGGTCCTGGAACAATTTGAAATAAATCTTCAAGACTACAATTGGGTTCATTAATTAATTTCTTTGTAGCTTGAATTAATTCTTTCAAGTTATGAGGAGGAATGTTTGTTGCCATTCCTACAGCAATACCACTTGCACCATTCAAAAATAAATTTGGAAATTGAGCAGGTAATACATTAGGTTCAAGATCTTTCCCGTCATAATTATCTTGAAAATCTACGGTATCTTTTTCTATATCTGTAAGTATATTATTTGTAATTGGTGCTAATTTTACTTCTGTATAACGCATTGCCGCAGCTGAATCACCATCTATCGAGCCAAAGTTGCCTTGACCGTCTATTAGTACTTCACCCATTGAAAATTGTTGAGCCATCCTTACTAAAGCATCATATATAGCGCTGTCTCCGTGTGGGTGATATTTTCCCATTACGTCACCAACTGGTCTTGCAGACTTTCGATATGCCTTATCAGGAGTATTACCAGTTTCATGCATAGCATATAGGATTCTTCTATGGACAGGCTTAAGACCGTCTCTTAAATCAGGAATAGCTCGGCTTACTATAACACTCATGGCGTAATCTAAATAAGAACTACGCATTTCATCCTGGATTTTAACGCTTTCTAAGGGATTTTTATCTTCTTTTGTATTAGGATTATCTTCCATAAAAATTTTTGAATTAATAGTGTTTGGATTTGAACTTTAAATAATATTAGGGTTTTAACATTTTAGTACAATATGTTGTAATATGATAGTAAAATGTTTACTTAACAATAACATTTTGCTTTAGTTAGAATGGTATTTCATCATCAAAGTCATCTACATTTGGACTTAAGCTATTTTCTTGAATTTCATCCATTTGATTATTACTGATAGGTTCATTTGTCATATTTGAATCTGCTCTATTGTCGATCAATGTAATTTCACCCTTATAGGGTCTAAGAACTATTTCAGTACTGTATCTATCTGAGCCTGAGTTATCTTGCCATTTTCTTGTTTCAAGTTGGCCTTCTAGATAAACTTTTGATCCCTTTTTTAAGAATCTTTCAGCTATGTTAACTAGGGGTTCTGATAAAATTGAAATATTATGCCATTGGGTTCTTTCCTGTTTTTCACCAGAATTTTTATCTCTCCAAGTTTCTGAAGTAGCAACTGAAAAATTACAAACTCGCCCACCATTAGGAAAGTTTCTAATTTCTGGATCTTTCCCTAAATTTCCCATTATAATAACCTTGTTTACACTTCCTGCCATTTATTCCTCCATAAAATAAATAAGACGAGGATAGATTTTTTTTAATTGAAATTAAACCATAAATTTTAAATTTATGTATTTAATAATTTTTATTTATGAATATGTATTTAATTACGTCTAATGTCTCTAATCCTATAAAGGAAGGCTTAATTTTATATGATTGATCAACAAAATATTGTTATTAATGGAGCTAGAGAACATAATTTAAAGTCAATTAATGTGTCGCTTCCAAGAAATAAATTTATTATAATTACTGGATTATCAGGATCTGGGAAATCTAGTCTTGCTTTTGATACTATTTATGCTGAGGGACAAAGACGATATGTAGAAAGTTTAAGTGCATATGCGAGACAATTTTTAGACACAATGCACAAACCTGATGTCGATCAAATAAGTGGTCTATCACCAGCAATAGCTATTGAACAAAAAACTACAAGTAAAAATCCGAGGTCAACTGTTGGGACAGTTACAGAAATTTATGATTACTTAAGATTATTATATGCAAGAGTGGGGGTGCCTTATAGTCCAGCTACAGGTCTTCCAATCAAAGCTCAACAACCATCTGACATGGTTGATCAAATTATGGGTTTAGAAGAAAATGAAAAAATTTTCATTTTGGCTCCAATTGTAAGAGATAGAAAAGGAGAATATAAGAAAGAGTTATTGGAACTTCAAAAAAAAGGATTTCAAAGAGTAAAAATAGATGAAAAACTTTATGAATTAGATGATTTACCAGTTTTAGATAAAAAATTAAGACATAATATTGAGGTTGTAGTAGATCGTTTAATTCTTAAAGATGGAATTCAGACAAGATTATCTGACAGTATGAGGACAGCATTAGATCTGTCTGATGGTATTGCATATGTTGAAATATTGTCAGAAACTAAAAAAAACAATCGAATAGTTTTTTCAGAAAATTTTTCATGTCCTGTATCTGGTTTTACGATCGCTGAGATTGAACCAAGGTTGTTTTCCTTTAATGCACCTATCGGAGCATGTAAAAAATGTGACGGTCTTGGTATTGAAGATTATTTTGATGAAAGTTTAATTGTACCGAATACTTCTTTAAGTTTATCAAAGGGTGCGATAGTGCCTTGGTCCAAATCTTTTTCACCCTATATTACACAAACTTTGTTATCATTATCAAAAGCCTATAATTTTTCTTTAAGTACCCCATGGGATAAATTAGACCAAGAAATTCAAACCTTGTTTTTATATGGATCAAAAGGAAAAATAATAAAGTTTAGATATGATGATAATGGGAGGATTTATGATGTTAATAGGCCATTTGAAGGAATTATTCCTAATCTTGAAAGACGTAGTCGAGAAACAACTAGTAATTGGTTTAGGGATGAATTTGAGAGATATAAAAATGAGAGACAGTGCGAAATCTGTGATGGATATAGATTAAATTCGGAAGCATTAGCAGTCAAAATTGATGGTCTCCACATTGGTGAAATGGTGGAATTATCAATAAAAGAACTTTTAATTAAATTTGAAACAATCAGTAGTAAATTGAGCAATCAACAAAATAAAATTGCTGAATCTATTATTAAAGAAATTAAAGAGAGATTGCAATTTTTAAAAAATGTTGGTTTAGACTATTTAACACTAAATAGAAAGTCTGGGACCCTTTCAGGAGGCGAGAGTCAAAGAATAAGATTAGCTAGCCAAATAGGTTCAGGATTAACTGGTGTATTATATGTTTTGGACGAGCCATCAATTGGATTGCATCAAAGAGACAATGAAAGATTATTAAAAACATTAAAGAACTTAAGGGATCAAGGTAATACTATAATAGTAGTTGAACACGATTTTGAGGCAATGATGGAGGCGGATCATATAGTAGATATTGGTCCTGGAGCTGGTGTCAATGGAGGTTTAGTAGTAGCAGAAGGTAATTCAAAAGATATAAGCAAATCACCAAAGTCAATTACTGGTAAATATTTATCAGGTGAAAAAAAGGTTGATATTCCTAAAGTAAGAAAAAAAGGTAATGGATTATTTCTCGAAATAATTGAGGCATCTGGGAATAATTTAAAAAACATTAGCATTGCTTTTCCTTTGGGTACGTTTACTTGTGTAACTGGTGTATCAGGTGGGGGTAAGTCCACACTTGTAATTGAAACTTTGTTTAAAACTGTAAGTTCTAGAATAAACTCCTCCAGAACAATCCCAGCAAAATGTAAATATATCAATGGTATAGAGTATTTAGATAAAGTCATAGATATTGATCAGTCACCTATTGGAAGAACTCCTAGATCTAATCCGGCTACTTATACAGGTGCTTTTTCTCCCATAAGGGAATGGTTTTCTGGATTGCCGGAGTCTAGAGCAAGAGGCTATTCTCCAGGTAGATTTTCTTTTAATGTAAAAGGTGGTAGATGTGAGGCATGTAAGGGTGATGGTTTGATCAAAATTGAAATGCATTTTTTACCTGATGTTTATGTTACTTGTGAAAGTTGCAAAGGTAAAAGATACAATAGAGAAACATTAGAGATAAATTTTAAAGGAAAAAATATTTCTGATGTTTTAAATTTAACAGTAGATGAAGCTTTTGAATTCTTTTCTGCTGTTCCATCAATTAGAGATAAGATGAAAACATTAATTCAGGTTGGACTAGGTTATATAAAAGTTGGTCAGCAAGCTACAACTTTATCAGGAGGTGAAGCTCAAAGAGTAAAATTATCAAAGGAATTGTCTAGAAGGTCTACTGGTAAAACACTGTATATTTTAGATGAACCCACAACAGGATTACATTTTGAAGATGTAAATAATTTACTGAAAGTTTTGCACATGCTTGTATCTCAAGGTAATACTGTGATCGTTATAGAGCATAATTTAGATGTTATAAAAACTGCTGATTATATCATAGATATTGGTCCAGAGGGAGGTGATCTAGGAGGTGAAATACTAGCTCATGGTACTCCTGAAGAAGTGTCACATAAACAAGGAAGTTACACTGGATCGTATTTGAAAAGAATTTTGTTTGATAATTTAACTAACGACTGATATTCATAACCGATATAAAATAGGAAGTTAGATGAGAATTGGATTATACCCTGGAACTTTTGATCCATTAACAATGGGTCACTTAGATATAATAAGAAGAGCTGCATTTCTTGTTGACAAATTAGTAGTTGGCGTAGCTGTAAACAACTCAAAATCACCAATGTTTAGTTTACAGGAAAGAGTTAAAATGATAAATGAAGAAATTAAAATTTTAGAAGCCGAATTTGGTATTCAGATAGTTACACATCCTTTTGAAAATTTACTTATAGAATGTGCAAAAGATGTAAAGGCAAATATTATAATAAGAGGTTTGAGGGCAGTATCCGATTTTGAATACGAATTCCAAATGGTTGGTATGAACAGAGTTCTTTCAAGTGAAATAGAAACTGTTTTTTTAATGGCTGACAATTCTTTTCAATCTATTGCATCAAAATTAGTAAAAGAAATAGCGAGATTGGGTGGAGATACTAAAAAATTTGTACCAAATTCTGTATATAAAAGATTAAAAAAAATAAAAAAATAATAAGCTAAAATAAGTTAAATTTTTAAATAGGTTAAAAATGTTAAAAAAAACTCCTAAAGAACCTTCCCTTCATTTAAAACTTAAACATGGTAAAGTAATATGTAAATTGTTCAGTGATATAGCGCCAAACCATGTGAAAAGAATAATTGAGTTAGTAGAAGATAAATCTTACGATAACGTTGTTTTCCATAGAGTTATTGAAGGTTTTATGGCTCAAACTGGTGACGTTCAATATGGTAACAAATTACAAGGATTTTCAAAGGATCGCTGCGGTATGGGTGGTTCTAGTAAATCAAATTTAAAACAAGAATTTAGCGACATTCCTTTTGACAAGGGTATCTTAGGGATGGCACGTTCTCAAGATCCAAATTCTGCTAATAGTCAATTTTTTATAATGCTCGAGGATGGTCATTTTCTTAACGGTAATTATACTGTTTTTGGAAAAGTTACTAGTGGAATGAATAACGTCCGTAAAATTAAAAAAGGTAATGCTGAATTAAATGGTTCTGTTGATGATCCTGATGAAATAGTTACAGCTAAAATTAAATATTAACTTAACAAATTTGGAGGAAAATTTGAGGTATTTACTTTCTTTTTTATTATTTATATCTAGTTATTCTGTCTTATATCCAAAAACAATTATGCAAATTGAACTTTCTGGAAGTACAGAAGGAGTTATTCAAATTGAACTTTTGGAAAATATTGCACCTGATCACGTCAAACAAATCATTAAATTAGTAAATAATAAAAAATATGATGGTGTTGCTTTCCACAGGGTTATTGAAGGTTTTATGGCTCAAACAGGTGATGTTCAATTTGGTAACGTATTAACTGAATATTCATCTGGTATGGTTGGTAGAGGAGGATCTGATTTTGACAATATTCAGGCCGAATTTAGCAACATACCTTTTGATAGAGGTATTGTAGGGATGGCGAGGGCTCAAGACCCAGATTCCGCCAATAGTCAGTTTTTTATTATGTTTCAAGATGGACACTTCTTAAATGGAAATTATACGGTTTTTGGAAAAGTTCTTTCAGGTATGGATATAATAGATAAAATAAAAAAAGGTGATCCTAACAAAAATGGAATGATTGAAAAAGATCCTGACTTCATGAGTAAAGTTATTATACTTGAAAATTAATTTATATATTTTAAATCAATTAAACATTAATTTTAAGTAATACATGTCGTTTCTTTCCTGCAGAAAGTTTTACAGGATGTTCTAAATCTTTTGATTGAAGACGATAGTCTGGTGTTTTTATTAATTCGTCATTAATTCTAGCACCATTTTCAGAAATTAATCTTTTTGCTTCTTTTCCACTTTTAACAAGTCCTGATATTATGAAAAGTTGTATTATTCCAATATCTTTTTTTAAATCTTTTTCATTAATAAATATTGTTGGTAAATTTATATCAATTTCACCATGTTTAAATACATTTTCAGCTGTTTTACTTGCTAAATAAGATGAGTCCTTGCCATGGCATAATTCTGTAATTTTATTTGCTAATAAAATCTTTGCATCATTAATTAATGCTCCCTTCAAATTACCATATTTTTTACAATCACTTAAAGGAATTTCAGTATAAAGTAGTAAAAATTTCTCTACATCTTCATCAGAGGTGTTTCTCCAAAATTGCCAGAATTCATATGGAGAAAGTAATTCTGATTTTAGCCATATAGCTTGACCTTGTGATTTTCCCATTTTTTTGCCATCTGATGTTGTAATCAGGGGAGTAGTTAGCCCAAATGATTTTTCGCTAGTCAATTTTCTTATAAGTTCAATTCCTGACACTATATTTCCCCATTGATCTGAACCACCAAATTGGATCAAACAATTATATTCTTTGTTTAAAATATAAAAATCATAAGCCTGAAGCAGCATATAATTAAATTCCAAGAAACTTAATGATTGTTCTCTATCTAGTCTAGTTTTAACGGATTCAAATGAAAGCATTCTATTTATAGAAAAGTGTTTTCCATATTCTCTCAAGAAATCAAGATAATTAAGTTTCGGCAACCAATTAGAGTTATCTAACATAAGTGCTTTGTTTTTATTAATGTCATAATCAATGTAGTTTTTAAATATTGCTTTTAGTGAAGATATATTTTTTTTTATTTCACTTATATCAAGCAGAGGACGTTCTTCAGATCTGAATGAAGGATCTCCAACCCTAGTTGTTCCTCCACCAATAAGAGTAATAGGAATACCACCATATTTTTGAAACCATCTAAGCATCATTATATTCACTAGATGTCCAACATGTAGTGATTCAGCAGTAGCGTCATAACCAACATAAGCAGTTTTTGATTCATTATTTACTAATACTAAATCTAACCCATTCAGGTCCGTACAATCATGAATGAAACCACGATCAAATAAAGTAGAAAGAAATTGAGATTTTAAGTTTTGATTTTGCATAAAATTAGCGAGTATTTTCTACTAATCTTTTTTGAACATAATTTTTAGTAAAGCTTAACATTTCTTCCATTCCAGGGTCAAAAAAGTGATTAGCGTTTTTGATAGTTTCGTGAGTTATTGTAATTCCTTTTTGTTGCTGTAATTTAGTTACAAGTTCATTTACTTTAATACATGGAACTACTCTATCATTTGCACCATTGATTATTAATCCCGATGAAGGACAAGGAGCTAAAAATGAAAAATCATAGGTATTTGCAGGAGGAGATACAGCTATGAATCCTGTAACTTCTGGCCTTCTCATTAAGAGTTGCATACCAATCCAAGCTCCAAAGGAAAACCCAACAACCCAGCAAGCCCTAGCATTAGGAACATTAGACTGTAAATAGTCTAAGGCTGATGTGGCATCTGCTAATTCTCCAACCCCTTGATCATATGTTCCTTCACTTTTTCCAACACCTCTAAAGTTAAACCTAAGACAAGAAAAACCCATTTTATAAAACAAATAATGAAGGTTATATACTACTTTATTATTCATAGTACCGCTATATTCAGGGTGTGGGTGCAATATAATTGCAATTGGTGAGTCGAGATTTACTTGTGGGTGAAATCTTCCTTCTAAACGGCCGTCAGGACCTTGAAATATAACCTCAGGCATTTTTTCTCCCTATTATTTTTCTAGCTTATTGACCATATCATATAAGTAACCTAGAATGGTTCTAAATTATCTTCTTTATGTTTTCTATATTGAGTTAAGTGTTTATAATGTTTTAGTCAACTATTTAGGTAAATTTTGAAATGAAGTTGAATACACAAGGAAGATATGCACTAATTGCCCTAGTAGACTTGTCTTCTAGAAGTAATTCTAAAAATATAAGTTTATCTTCGATTTCTGCTAGGCAGAATATTTCATTACCTTATCTTGAACAATTATTCTTAAAATTGAGAAAAGCAGGAATAGTAAAGTCCTTCAGAGGATCTTCTGGTGGATATGCTATAGCTAAATCACCTGACTTAATCAGGATTACTGAAATTTTAAAAGCTGTTGACCAAGATTTAGATCTTGGCTCTGAAAAAGGTTCAATCTTAAATAAATTTAAAACTAAAGAAGATATTTTATCAAGCAAAATGTGGGAACAATTATCCGCAAATATTTATGTTTTTTTGCATCAAATGAGATTATCTGATATTACTGCTGATCAATTGAATCCATGTCCTGCAGTACCTAATTTTGTAACTATTTCTGATAATTAGTATGCAAAAGAGAATATATTTAGATTGGAACGCTTCAAGTCCACTGTCTAAAAATGCATTTTTAGCGATGAAAAATACTTTTGCAAATTTTGCTAATCCATCTTCTCCTCATTATGAGGGTAGGGCCGCAAAGAAAGCTATAGAGGAAGCTCGAGATAAAATAGCAGAAATAATTGGTTTAAATACACGTTTTAAAATTATTTTTACCTCTGGTGCTACAGAATCAGCTGCAATGGTTTTACATAATAAAAATTTAAATTGTGCACCCATTGAGCATGAATGTGTAAAAGTTTGGTCACGTTCAAACCTTGTTGTAAATGAAAATGGTAAAGTAGTTATTGATGACCCATCAAATTCAACTTTGCAGTCAGCCAATTCAGAAACGGGGATTATTCAACAGATTCCTAATGGAATTTATTTTACTGACGCAGCGCAAGCATTTGGAAAAATCTTTACAGATTTTTCCAAATTTGATTTTCAATTTTCATCAATATCTTCGCATAAAATTGGAGGACCAAAAGGCATAGGTGCTTTAATAGTAAATGATATCAATAATTTAAATTCTTTCATTAAGGGTGGTGGACAGGAATTTGGTAAAAGATCAGGAACTGAAAATTTAATGAATATTCAGGGTTTTGCAAAATGTATTGAAGATAGATTATTTGAAATTAATTCAGGCAAATGGGACGAAATCAAATCAAATCGAGATTATTTGGAAGAAATGATATTAAATGAAAGTTATGAGACCCTTGTTGTTGGCAGGGAAGTTAATAGATTGCCAAACACTAGTTTTTTTATTACACCTGGTTGGAAAAATGATCAGCAGGTTGCTACACTTGATTTAGAAGGTTTTTCTGTTTCTTCTGGAATGGCTTGTTCTAGTGGAAAAAAAATTAAAAATAATTCCTTATTAAGTATGGGCTATTCAAAATCTGATGCAGATTGTGCAATTAGAGTCTCTATAGGAGAAACAACAAAAAGAAAAGATTTAGAAAAATTTGTAAGTGTATGGTCTAGTTATAATAAAAAAAGATAATAAATAAGAATAAATCAACAATGAGTTTAATATGTCTGAATTAAAATTAGAAGCAAAAGATGGTATTGATCAAGAAACGATAAATTCTGTAAAATCACTTGGTGAAAGCTATAAGTACGGTTTCACTACTGATATTGATATGGAATATGCTCCAAAAGGACTTTCAGAAGAGATCGTCAAATTAATATCAAAAAAAAATGATGAACCTGATTGGATGCTAAACTGGAGGTTAGAAGCATACAAACGTTGGGTTAAAATGGATGAACCAAATTGGCCTATGTTAAATTATAAAGGCATAGATTATGATGATCAGTATTACTATGCAAAACCGAAATCATTGGAAAAAAAACCCAAATCACTTGATGAAGTAGAACCTGCTTTGTTGGAAACATATGCTAAACTCGGTATTCCACTTAAAGAACAGGAATTTCTTGCTGGAGTAATAAGTCCTGAAAATAATAAAGATACCAAACCAAAAAAGGTTGCAGTCGACGCTGTTTTTGACAGTGTATCTGTTGGTACTACTTTTAAAGATGAATTAGAAAAACTAGGTATCATCTTTTGTTCAATATCTGAAGCCATAAAATTATACCCTGATTTGGTTAAAAAATATATCGGAACTGTTGTACCAAGATCTGACAACTATTTTGCTACTTTGAATTCTGCTGTCTTTTCAGATGGATCTTTTGTTTATATTCCTGAAGGTGTGAAATGTCCAATGGAACTTAGTACATATTTCAGAATTAATGCAGAAAATACTGGTCAATTTGAACGAACACTTATTATTGCTGATAAAAAATCTTATGTCAGTTATTTAGAGGGATGTACTGCTCCTATGAGAGACACCCATCAGCTGCATGCTGCTGTAGTTGAACTTGTTGCACTTGATGAAGCAAGTATCAAATATTCTACTGTCCAGAATTGGTATCCAGGTGATGAGAATGGTAAAGGTGGGATCTATAATTTTGTCACAAAAAGAGCAGATTGTCGTGGGGCAAACTCTAAAGTGATGTGGACACAGATAGAAACTGGTTCTGCAGTTACTTGGAAATATCCTTCTTGCATACTTAGAGGTGATAATAGTCAAGGTGAATTTTATTCAGTAGCTATTGCAAACAACTACCAACAAGCAGATACTGGAACAAAGATGATCCATCTTGGAAAAGGTACTAGAAGTAGAATAGTTTCAAAAGGTATTTCTGCTGGTAAAGCACAGAATACTTATAGAGGATTGGTTAATATTCATCCCAAAGCTGCAAATAGTAGAAATTTCACACAATGTGATAGTTTACTAATTGGTAATAAATGTGGGGCTCACACTGTACCATATATTGAAAATAAAAATAATTCATCCAGAACAGAGCATGAGGCAACTACTTCAAAAATAGACGATGATCAGTTGTTTTATTGCTTGCAAAGAGGAATCAACGAGGAAGATGCAGTTGCTCTTATTATTAATGGTTTTTGCAAAGAGGTATTGCAAGCTTTACCAATGGAATTTGCTCTTGAAGCACAAAAACTAGTTGCTATCAGTTTAGAAGGTTCAGTTGGTTAGTATGTTTGAAATTAAAGATTTACATGTAAATATTTCTGAAGTTGAAAAAAAAATTATCAATGGTATAAACCTGAAAATTAATCCAGGAGAAGTTCATGCTATTATGGGACCAAATGGGTCAGGAAAGTCTACCCTATCTTATACTTTATCAGGTAAAGAAGGTTACGAGATTGAAAAAGGTGACATAGAGCTTGATGGTGAAAGTATATTGGATGATGAGCCTGACGAAAGAGCCGCAAAAGGTATTTTTCTGGCTTTTCAATATCCAATAGAAATTCCTGGGGTTGGAAACTTATCTTTTATAAGAACTGCATTAAACTCTCAGAGAAAATTTAATGGCAAGGACGAATTAAACCCAGCTGAATTTTTGAAAATTTTAAGAGAAAAAGCAGATTATCTTAATGTAGATATGGAAATGTTAAAAAGGCCTCTCAATGTTGGCTTTTCGGGTGGAGAAAAGAAAAGAAATGAGATATTACAAATGGCTTTATTAGAGCCACGTTTTTGCATCTTAGATGAAACAGATAGCGGTTTAGATGTTGATGCTATGAAACAAGTATCTAAAGGTGTTAATTCTTTAAGATCAGAAGATAGATCATTTTTAATAATTACTCACTATCAGAGGCTTTTGGATTATATAAAACCGGATTTTGTCCATATTATGGCAAAAGGTAAAATAATCAAAACTGGGGGACCAGAGTTAGCTTTGGAAGTTGAAGATCAGGGATATACTCATTTACTGAATTAATTTAATCTGTGAAATATCTTCAAGGTAAAAACATGGTTTTTGAAAATAAAAATAGTCATTGGATTGACCCATACACTCATAAATTTAAAGAATCATTTAAAGATATAAATTTACTTGATAAAAAAAAGGAATATTGGAGATTTGCTTCTCCCTCAATTTGGTATGACAAATTTACTCTTAAAAAGTTTCAAGAAACAAGATCATCACAATCAATAAAATTTGATGTAACTAATTATAACTTTTTAAGGTTTAATGACGGTATTCTTGATACAGAGACTTTAAGAAATTTTATTAATAAAAATAAAAATGTAGAGATATGTAGTTTTGAAAGCATATTTTTAAAAAAAGATCATTGGAGTAGTTTGAAATTTTGTCAGGCTCAGTTAAACGCTGAAAAGTCCTATGAAAGGCCATTAGCACTATTTAATGGATTTAACGCTAAAGATGGTGTGTTCATTAAATTTAAAAAAGGTGTTAAGAAAGATTTACATATCATTTATGAGGGGAATAATAAAAAAAATTGTTGTATCAGAAATTTGTTTGATTTTGAGGAAAATTCAGAAATAAAAGTGTACGAACATTTTTATGGAAATTCAAAATACAACGTTGTTTCTGAATTATTTGTAGCTGATAATTCTAAGTTTGAGCATTATAAAATAATAAATCAAGACATATCTGAGACTGTAATTTATCACTTTTTTGGTAATTGTAAAAAAAATTCTAAAGTCAAAACAGTAAATTTTTCTTTTACTGATACTCCAGTTAGAAATGAAATTAATCTTTATTTAGAAGGTACTAATTGTGATGCAACAGTTGCTAGTATGGGTTTTGGAAAAAAAGAATCTTCAATTTGTGATAATACCGTTTTTATTTCTCATCAAGAAGAGTCTTGTAAAAGTCGCCAAATTATTAAAAATGCTTTAAAAAGTGGTGCTAAAGCAATATTTCAAGGAAAGATTTTTGTTGCTTCAAAAGCTCAAAAAACTGACGGTTATCAAATGAGTAATGGTTTAATTTTAACTGATGATTGTGAGTTTTTAGTTAAACCTGAGTTAGAAATATATGCAGACGATGTGGTCTGTTCTCACGGCTCAATTTCTGGAACATTAAATGATGATCATTTGTTTTATCTTCGATCTAGGGGAATTCCATTGAAAGAAGCCCAAAAAAAACTAATCCAAGCTTTTTTTTCTGAAATTTTAGATGAAGTAAGTGACGATAACATAGTTTATTACATACAAAATCAAATTTCTGAAATATTAACTTTATAAAACTGTGCCAGATTGTACTAAAATGTCATTAAAATATTTTTTGCATACATTTATGACTAAAGGCTTTTTATCTGAAATTTTTTATGCATATACTGGATTAAAGAGATCGTATAATACTCAATTATCTAATGGTATTAATGAGAGTAGGCTTTTGGCGTATTCTTTTTTTATTTCTTTAGTACTATTTCTAAATAGATTACCAGATAAACTAACTCATAATCAAAAATTTAATACTAAAATTAGTTTTAATGATCAGATAGGTATTGATTTATTTGCTTCCCTTTTTTTTGTTCCAATATTTCTTTATATAATTGCTTTCTTCATTCATCTTTTATGTTTGCCATTTGGAAGTAAGTCAACTTTTTTTGAGACAAGGTTAGCTTTTTTTTGGGCAACTGTTATATCTAGCCCAATTTTATTATCATTATCCC